>DASUFH010000305.1:0-14468 GCA_036274645.1 Terriglobia bacterium | reverse complement strand
GAACTCTCGCACAAATACATTCAGGACGCGCGGCAGGCCGCCAGGGTCGGAGACGTGGTCAAAGTGAAAGTGATCGCCGTCGACGTCAATCTCAAGCGCATCAGCCTGTCGCGAAAAGCCGTCATGCCGAAGCCGCCCCGGCCACACCGGCACAAGAAGGGGAAACCCGGGCCGGCCCCAGACCGGCGCCCGAGCGTGAGCGCGACCAACCCGGCCGCCGCGGCGGCCGGCGCCACCGGCGCCCAGGGGGAAGAACGTCCCCAGCGGCGCCCGGACTCGAGACCGCCCCGGCCATCGGGCAGACCACAGCAACAGTCCGGCCGCCGCGGCCCCGGAGACCAGAACCGGCCGCGCACGGAAACCACGGCGATGCCGGCCGCGCCCAAAACTCCTCAGACCATGGAGGAGATGATCCGCCAGTTGCAGGAGAAATTCGGCCGCGTCGGATGATCCGCCAGTTACAGGAGAAATTCGGCCGTGTCGGATGATCAGCGAACGGTCGCGGCGCTGGCTTCCTTGAACCGGAGGTTGACCGTGGCCCGGCAAGGCGTCCCGTCGGGCAGGAAGAGCGTGTATCGGGTGTTGAAATTCTCGATCACGCTCTTGAATCCCGGGAACGCGTTTCCCCACGTAAACGACACCAGGGGAGGGCGGCCCAGACCTTCATTGATCAGGCTGAGCTTCTCGAGCTTACCCACATAGGCGGCACGCACATCGGCGTTGGTCTCACACACATCGAATAGAAGCTCGACCGCAAGGGTGCGGGGCTCTGCGTCTGTGAATTCGAGCGTTGGGGTGTCTCCCTTTGAATTCTTGTGCTTCTGCCACGGCACGGGCTTATCGATGGTAATCTCCTTCGGGTTGAACTGCACCTGAACCTGAATGGATTCGCCTTCGAGGGCTTGAATGATGGGCGGAGGGTTCTGCTGCGCTGTCGCGCCCCCGGCAACCACCGTCACGAGAAAAATCAGAACCACGATCTGAGTCCACTGGCCGCGCATGTGGGCGATCTCCTGTTTGAGAAGTGACTACGGCTCGCGATTATATCGCAGCATTCCGAGCCTGCAATCGACGGCGTCAGGAAGGGTCGCCTTTCGCCGGCGGGAGCGGAGAGCGCAGGGGCCGAATCAACGACGAGCGCACGGCCGCGCGAGCAGGAACCAGCGGATGTCCCCCGGTGGTCTGCCGGCGTCTTCGAACGACTGTAGAATAAGTAACTCATGATTGCGGTTTTCCTGGGACTGACGCTGTTTCTCAGCGCGTTCCTGCTTTTCTGTATCCAGCCGATCGTCGCGAAAATGGCGCTGCCCTTTCTTGGCGGGTCCTCTTCGGTCTGGGCAACCTGCGTTCTCTTTTTCCAGTCCATCCTGCTTGCCGGGTACGCTTACGCCCATGGGCTCGCCCGGCGGTTAAGTCTCGGAACCCAGATGGTTGTTCATGGCGCTGTCATGGTCAGTGTTTTCGCGTTCCTGCCCATCCGTTTCTCCGGCCCCGCGGACGAATCGGCGGTGATGGGACCGACCGTGTGGCTGCTGTGGCGCCTGGTTCTCGCGGCCGGTGTTCCATTCTTTGTGCTGTCGGCAACCGCGCCGCTGGCGCAGACGTGGCTGACGCGAACGAACCTGAAATGGCGGCACGATCCGTACTTTCTGTACGCGGCCAGCAACGCGGGAAGTTTGCTGGCGCTGGTGGCGTACCCGCTGGCCATTGAGCCCTGGACAGGCGCTCGCGCTCAAAGCTGGAGTTGGGTCGCCGGCTACGGTCTGCTCGCCGTCATGATGATGGTCGCGGCGGGCTGGGCCTGGAGACGGGTCGATCCGGACGCGGCTCCGGTGGCCGGCGCGCCGGCGGAAGAAGCCTCGGGCGATACCGCCATCGCGCAACCGGCCTGGACGCCACTGTACTGGCTGGCGGCCGCTGCTGTTCCTTCCGCGCTGATGCTGGCGGTGACCAATCAGATCTCCATGGACGTGGCCTCAGTGCCCTTCCTGTGGATTCTCCCGCTGGCGATATATCTGCTGACCTTCATTCTGGCCTTTTCCGGAAACAAGGAACGGTCTGTCCGGTCGGCCCGGTTTCTGGGTGGGGTCGCGCCGGCCGCGCTGCTGGCGCTGCTTCCCATCGTGCCAATGGCCGGCCCCGACCAGGCGCTGTACAACTGGCTGCTGGCCGGCGGGCATCTGGTGATTCTCTTCCTCGGCGCCTATCTGTGCCATACCTCTCTGGCGGCACACCGGCCTCCGGCTGGCGCGCTGACGTCCTTCTATCTGTGGATCGCGCTGGGGGGCGCCCTGGGCGGCCTGTTTGTGGCGCTGGTGGCGCCGCGGATCTTTTCCACGGTACTCGAATACCCGTTGCTCGTCGCGGCTCTCCCGTTCTTCCGAATATCGGGTGAACATCCACGATGGGGTTGGCGGGACGGGATATGGCCCGTAGCGATCCTGAGCGCCGCTTTAGCGGCGCGCGGCCTTCAGGGGGAATCCTATAAGTACTGGCTTACAGTCGTGTTTGCCGCAGTCTTTCTGATGCGCCGCCACCATTTGCGGTTCGCGCTGTCTTTCGCAGCCCTGCTTTTCGGTTACGTCCATGGCGCGTGGGGATTGTCCGGGGGAACGGAACGCCTGCTGGTCGCTCGAAATTTCTTCGGAACAAAGAGAGTGCTCTACGACGAATCGCACAGGATGCTCAAGCTGCTCCATGGGAATACGCTGCACGGGTACGAGAGCCTCGATCCGGAACTCGCGGGAGAACCCCTTTCCTACTTTCACAGGGATGGACCGGCCGGCGATGCGATGCGTTCGATGGAGTGGAAGCCCATGGCCGAAATCGGCGTCGTCGGCCTGGGAACGGGAAGCATGGCGGCGTACGCCGGCCCGAATCGCCACATCACGTTTTTTGACGTCGATCCGCAGGTGGTCGAGATCGCGCGCCATTCCTTTTCCTTCCTGGATCGCTGCGGCGCGCGCTGTTCGGTCACCCTGGGTGATGGACGTCTGTCGATTGGTCGAATGGCGGACGGGACATTTGATGTGCTGATGCTCGACGCGTTCAACTCCGACTCCATTCCCGCGCATCTGGTTTCCCGGGAAGCGATTCAGATCTTCCTGCGGAAACTGAAGCCGGACGGAATGATTCTGTTCCATGTGTCGAGCCGTTATCTGAACATTGCCCGGCTGGTGGCCGCAGCCGTAACGGATGCCCGTCTGACCGCCTTCATTCGCAACGATGCGGGTAAGGGCCCGGCTGGAAAGCTCGCCTCGACTTATATCGCCGTCGCCCGCGATAAGGCGGCATTGGGAACACTGGCCGGAATGCGCGGATGGCAGCCGCTCGAGCCGGAAGTCCGGATGGCGCCCTGGACGGACGACTACTCGAACATGCTGGGTTTGATCGTATGGGGAGGCGATCAGTGACCCTACCCTTGTAGGGGCGGTCTATGACCGCCCACGTTTCGGAATGGACATCGGATTCAACAGAAATTCACCTGGAACGCCGGGCGGTCATAGACCGCCCCTACAAGCGGTTTTTCTCTTTATTTCTATACGATTGCCAAGCGAGGGATCGGGTATGGTACAGTGCCCGGACGGGGACGGGATGTCGCAGCGATTTCCTGTCAGGATTCGTTCGGAAAACCGCCGGTGGAACGGCGTCAAAACCGATCAAGCGGGCTGTTTTAGTCCGTATTCAAGGAGATGGAAACATTATGCCCTACACGCTCAAGATCAACGGGCAATCTAAGACCGTAGATGTGCCTGCGGAGATGCCCCTTCTCTGGGTGCTCCGGGACGTTCTCAACATGAAGGGAACGAAATTTGGATGCGGCATCGGGGCCTGCGGCGCCTGCACGGTGCATGTGAATGGCGCGGCGGTTCGCGCGTGCCAGACGCAGGTTTCGCGAGTCGGCAGTCAGGAAGTGGTCACGATCGAAGGACTCTCCAATGACGGGACTCACCCGCTGCAGAAGGCCTGGGTGGAACTCGACGTTCCTCAGTGCGGATACTGTCAGGCAGGCCAGATCATGTCCGCGGCGGCTCTGCTGGCGAGGAACTCCAAGCCGACGGACAACGATATCAACGCAGCCATGAATGGCAACGTCTGCCGCTGCGGAACGTATCTTCGCATTCGCGAAGCCATTCACCTTGCCGCAAACGGCGGGAAGAAAGCATAAGGAGCGATGAAATCCATGACCACGCAACTTGATCGCCGATCGTTCATCAAGCTCAGCGCCCTCGCCGGCGGCGGCTTCCTCGTAGGTGTCACCGCGGAGCCTCCGGTCCTGGCCCAGGGCCCGGCTCAAGGGACCGACGCGCCCGTCGATCCGAACGTGTACATCACCGTCCATCCGGACAATACGTTCACGGTGCTCACCAAGAATCCGGAAACCGGCCAGGGCATGCGCAATTCACTGGCGATGCTCATTGCCGAGGAGCTCGACGTCGACTGGAAGCAGGTGAAGTATCAACAGGCCGACTGCAACCCGGACCTGTACGGCCGTCAGATCGAAGGCGGCAGCACAGCCACACCGACCGGCTACATCCCCATGCGCAACGTCGGCGCGGCGGCCCGCATGATGATGGTGGCCACGGCGGCGAAGCGCTGGAGTGTGCCGGCAGCCGATCTGAAAACCGCCGGCGGCGCCGTGACGCATACCGCGTCCGGACGGACGGCGACGTACGCCTCGCTGGCCGCCGACGCGATGAAGCTTCCGGCGATGGCTGTCACCGAGATCAAGCTGAAAGATCCGAAGGATTTCAAGATCCTCGGAAAGCGCACGGGCGGCGTCGACAACCCGGCGATTGTCACCGGGAAGCCGTCGTTCAGCATCGACGTGAATCCTCCCGGCATGCTGTACGCGGTCTATGAAAAGTGTCCGGTGTTCGGCGGCAAGGTGGTCAGCGCCAACATCGCCGACGTCAAGAAGCAGCCCGGCGTCAAGCACGCGTTCATCGTTCCCCCACCGGGCCCCGACGCGCCGGCAACCCCGACCTGGGCGTCCGGTGTCGCCATCGTGGCGGAGACCTGGTGGCATGCGCAAAACGCGCGCAAGGCGCTGAAGATTGTCTGGGACGAAGGCGCTGTCGCCTCCCAGAGCAGCGCCGGCTACATGGCTCAGATCAAGGGGCTCGCCGCAAAGGCCTCCACACCACCCGCGGGTGGTGGACAGCGCGCCGCCAAAGAGGGCGATGTCGAAGCCGCGTTCAAGACGGCCGCCAAGATCATCGAAGCCGAATACGACTTCCCCTTGATTGCGCACGCCCCGCTTGAGCCCCAGAACTCGACGGCATGGTTCAGGGACGGGAAGATCGAAATCTGGTCGCCCGCCCAGATTCCACTGCTGAGCGACGCGGCGGTTCCGGCCGGCGTCAAGAACAGCGATGTCACATTCCATATGGTCCGCGCCGGTGGTGGATTCGGGCGGCGGCTGTACAAGGAATACGACATTGAGGTGTCCAGGATCGCGCGGATGCTCACCGATGAACGGACCGCGGCGGGCCTGCCGAGCGTCCCGGTCAAGCTGCTCTGGTCACGCGAAGACGATATGGCTCATGACGACTACCGGCCGGCCGGCTACCACTACTTCAAAGCCGGTCTGGACGCCAACGGCAAGCTGATCGCATTCCGCGACTACGTCGCCAGCTACGGCGCCACGTCGGTCGTGCCCGCGAATGAATTCCCGAAGGGGTTCGTTCCGAACTTCTGGGTGTCTGACGGCCAGTTCAAACCGTTCGACGTTCCCACCGGCGCGTTGCGCGCTCCGGCCTCCAACGCGATTTCGTTCGTGATGCAGTCATTCATCGACGAAGTCGCGATCGGCGCGGGCAAGGATCCGCTGCAGTACCGGCTGGATCTGTTGAACAGCCCGTCGAGCTACGCCGCGCCGGTCGGACGGCAGGCGTACAACGCGTCGTTCAATGCGGCGCGCGCCAAGGGCGTGCTGGAAGCGGTCCGCGAAATGTCCGACTGGAACAATCGCAGCAACCTCCCCAAAGGGACGGGTAAAGGCGTGGCGTTCCAGTTTGCGCACAACGGCTATGTCGCCTATGTGGTTCAGGTGACCGTCGATTCGAGCAAACACATCCGGGTCGACAAGGCCTGGGTCGCTGTCGATATCGGCGAGCAGGTCATCAACCCCAGTTCTGCCGAAAACCTGGTGCAGGGTGGCCTGATCGAAGGCATGAGCCATCTGATGGCCTGGGAAATCACGATCGACAAGGGCCGGGTCGTTCAAGGCAACTTCGATAAGTATCAACCGACACGCATGGCCCAGCTGGCGCCGGACTCGGTTGAAGTGAAGTTCCTGAAAACCGACTACACGCCCACCGGTCTCGGTGAACCGTCGCTGCCGCCGGCGCCGCCGGCGATTTGCAACGCGATCTACGCCGCCACCGGCGTCCGCATTCGCGCTCTGCCTCTGGCGAAGCAGGGCTATCGCTGGTCCTGAGTCCGCAGCCGGGCAACGGAGGCGTTTTCCGTCCTCCGTTTGCCCGGCTCGTTTTCATTTTATGATGACTATCCGATCCATCCTTCCCGTTCTGGTCTTTTCCATTCTGGCCGCCGGCGCCTCCCTGCTGGCCGCCGGCGCCCTGCACAGCGTCGCTGCTCCGGCCGTCACGGTTTCGCCGGCCCGCATGCTCCGCGGCGGAATTGTCACCATGAAAGGCGTCGGGTTTACTCCGAAAGCGTCCGTCGGCTCGCATCTGCGCCGTCCCGACGGCACCGAGTTCAATATTCTTCCGATGATGACCAACGACCGAGGCGAGATTACTCACGAAATCGAAACGTTCATCCTCGATCCCGGCGTGTACGAGGTCTGGATCGATGACGAGACGGCCAAGAAATCCACCGAACATGTGAAGTTCGAGGTCACGCGTTCGCCGGCTCGTTAGCTTCCCCTTCGGCTGTCCATTGTCAAATGTTGTGTTGTCCAATCTCAAATGGACCTGACCCACTGCCCCACTGACTCAATCTCCATCCTCTTCCGGTCCGCGAAAGCATACTGGGTCAGTTGGGAATCTGGTCAGGTACGTTTGACATTCGACAACACAACAGTTGACATCTGACAGCCGATGGCGGAGCTTGTTCGAATCCTGGCTGAGTGCCGATGGGAACAAACATGCCGCCCCTGCGGTGAGCGTGGCAGAGCCGACGACAGTTTGATAATCGACGCTCCGAAGACAATCAGGCGCCGTTCCAACCGATCCGCTTTGGAAATAGACGTGTTCATAGCGCGGGATCCGGCATGAATGCTGCCAAACTCCGCGCGGTGAAGGTTCTTACTTTACTGGGCGGCGTTCTTTGCGGCCATCAGCGCCTCGAGCGCTTTCGCCGTTTCCGGGAACGATTCCGCGGCGCCGCGGCCGGCCGCGCCCCCCGCGCCTTTTGCGAGATCGAAAGCGGTCCGGCCGTTGGCGTCCCGGGCGAACAGGTCGGCGCCGTTCTTTGCGAGCAATTCGACGAACGACGTGAAGCCGTGCGACGCGGCGCCATGCAGCGCGGTCTGACTCGGGACGGCGTTGGCGCTGGGAACCTGGCTGCCGCGACGTCCGCCACCGCGGTCGACGACCATACGCGCGTTGATATCGGCGCCGGCGTCGATGAGGAGCTGAATCGTCTTCAGCACGCCTTCTTCGGTTCGGTTGCGGCCACGAGTTACGCGGGTCCCGAACTCAACGCCGGCGGCAGCCATCAGCGGAGTGACCTTTTCTTTGCTCGGAAGATCGACGAGCGCATGATGCTTCAACAGCAGCGCGACGAAATCGGCGTCACCGGCGCGGGCGGCGCGCAGCAAAGGCGTGGCGCCCTGAGCCAGGATGTTGTCGCCGCCGCGATCCTGCGGCACATCACGGTAAGGGGGACGCCGCTTCAGCTGAATATTGGGGTTGGCGCCTTTCTCCAGCAGCGTCCGCCCGACGTCGAGCGCGGTGACCGGATCCCGGCTCGGAATGACCGCCATCGCGCCATTTCCCTTTACGGGAAGCGTGCTGACATCGGCAGCCATGTAGACGGGTGAACGGCCGTAAAGATCCCACTTGTTGAGATCGGCGCCCGCTTCCACCATGTACGCGGCGAAGCTGAAGTGCAGATTGAGCAAAGCCATATTCAGCGGCGTGATGTTCTCCGGGTCGCCCAGATCGGGATCGGCGCCGGCCGCAATCAGCCGTTTCGCGCACTCCACGCAGCCTTCACGCGCGGCGTACAACAGCGGAGTAAAACCGCCCTTGTTCATGTCCTTGGGACGCGGTTCGGTGAGAACCTTGCGCTCCCACTGCCGGATGACACCTCGCGCGTTGACATCCGCGCCCCGGGAGGCCAGCAACGAAATCATGTCCGGCTGACTCTGCGCGGCGGCCCACATGATCGCCGACTGTCCGCCCCAGTTTTCTCTGGCGTTCACGTCGGCGCCCGCGTCCAGCAGCCGTTTGGCCGCTTCGACACGACCGCTGCGGGCCGCCTCCATGATCGGCGTTTCGCCTTCCGGATTCTTCGTATTGGGATCGGCGCCCGCCTTCAGGAGCGCCTCGATGATTTCCGCCGACCCGATGGTTGCGGCTTCACTGATGGCGGACGCGCCGAACTGATTCTGGCGCCTGACGTCGGCGCCCGCCTTGATCAGCGCCCGCACGAGATCCAGATCGCCATTGGCGGCCGCGTACATGATCGGCGTCGCCCGGTCAGCGCCGGCAGCGTTCGGGTCGGCGCCTTTGGAAAGCAGGCGCAACGCCGCCGCGCGATCGCCCGCTTCCACCGCGTCAATCAGCGAGGGCTCCGCGGATCGCGCCATCGATGCGCCAGCGACGAGCGCGGCGAAAAGAACCCCGAAGATCCAGCGTCGGCGCATATGTCTTAGACCTCCGAGAGGGTCGCGGCGCTGTCCCCGATCGACTTCACCGGGATCTCATTGCGTTCGAATATCGTCTGCAACAGATCGGCAAAACGCGAGTCCTGCGGATACTTCAGGTGCTGGCCGCCTTTGATCTTGCCGTGCGCGCGCCCCAGAATTGCCGCCGGCAATGGATCGTTGTTGTGCCGGTCGCTGTTGCTCATGTTGCTGCCGAAGAGAATCGTCGAGTGATCCAGCACGGTCCCCTCGCCTTCCTTCGACGCGGCCAGCTTCTTGATGAAGTCGGCAAACCGCTCGGTGTGATACCGCTGAATCTGGACCAGCTTGTCCATCTTCTGCGCATTGTTCCCATGATGCGACAACGGATGAAACGCTTCCGCGACCCCCAGGTTCGTGTACGTGCGCATGCTCGCTTCCCGATCCATGGAAAACGTGATGATGCGCGTGATGTCGGCCTGGAACGCGAGGGCCATGAGATCGAACATCAGCTTGAAATGCTCGGTAATGTCGTTCGGTGTGCCGACCGGCGCGTCCGGAATTTCGAGCTGGCTCATGTCCTGCTTCGAAGCCATCTGAACACGCCGCTCGATCTCGCGAACGGAATCGAGGTAGTCACTCACCACCACACGGTCGCCGGCGCCCAGGCCCGACTGCAGACGGGCGGCCTGCGCTTTGACGCGATCGAGAATGCTGCCCGTCTCAACGAGGATGTCGGCGCGTTCCTGTTCGGTGTCTCCAATGCCAAACAACTTCTGGAAGACCGAACGGGGATTGCCTTCCTGGGGCAGCGACTGGGTGGGCGTCCGCCAGGCCACGCGCGCTCCGACCTGCGCCGTCGTCAACTCCAGGGAGGGCAAACGGGTTTCCTGTCCGATGTGCCGGACAGCGATCTGGTCGGCGGTTACACCGGAGTCCGGACCGGCCTTGCCGTAGTCCCACGGTTTGACGCAGCTCAACCACGTCTGTTCGATGTAGCCGTGCGGCTCCGGCGTTTCTGCAGGCTTGTTCCGCAGGCCGGAAACGATGGTGAGGTGCTGCCGGAACGGCGTGAGTGGCTCGAGGATGGGCGACATCACGTAGTCCGCGCCGGCCTGCTTCGGCGACCAGCGGTCCATGATCGCTCCGTGCGGAAAGGCCACAAACGCCATCCGCCGCGGCCCCGATCCGGCCGGTGTCGCGGCCCAGGCGGTGGCCGCCGGATTCATGGCGTCAAGCAAAGGCAGCGCGATGCTGGCGCCGATGCCTTTCAGTACCGTACGCCGTGAGAGATGCTTTTTGGATAAGTACATGTTCATGCCTCCTGGATGGAGTCCGGAGCCTAATTATTACCAGCCACACTCGCCGGCGCCCGGCGCAATCGGAACTGATCGCTCCCGGCAATTTCCTCGACCAGTGTTGAAAACTTGTAGCCGTCTTTGGCCGCGTCGCGAACCATGTGGCGCACGGTGGGCATGTCGTAGTACTCCACCTTGCGGCCGGTCGCATACATCAGCAGACGCTCGGTAAACGTCTGCACAAACTGTTCAGGCTTTCGTAACAGCGCCTCGCGCAAATCGTCCGGCCCCTGGATTTTCGTGCCGTCGGGCAGTTCGCCCGACGAATCGATGGTTGTGCCCGCAAAGCGGTCCCGCTCACGCCACATTCCGGTCGCGTCAAAGTTTTCCAGCGCGAATCCCAGCGGATCCATCACGGCGTGGCAGGCCGAACAGGTGGGACTCGCGCGATGCTTCGCCATCATTTCGCGCACCGTCAGCGCCTTGGTCGTGCCGATGTCCTTTTCGTCGAGTGTCGGAACATTCGGCGGCGGCATGGCCGGCGGAACCCCCTGGATGTATTTCAGGATGAAGGAGCCTCGCAGCACCGGCGAAGTGCGGTTGGGATACGCGGCGGCCATCAGGATGGCGCCCTTGCCCAGGAGTCCCCACCGCGCCGACTGCTGGAGCTCTACCCGCTGAAAGCGATCGCCCTTCACGCTGGTGATTCCGTAGTGCAGCGCGAGCCGCTCATTGAGGTACGTGTGTTTCGCGCTCAGCAGATCGACCACGCTGCGGTCTTCCCGGAAGATGCTGTCGGCGAACAGCGTGAGTTCTTCCTTGAAGTCCTCGCGCGGATCCGACCGGCCGGAGGCGTATGGGAAGACGTTCGCGTCGGGCACAATTTCGTCGAGTCGCTTGATGTCGAGCCACTGGTGAACAAAGTTGCTCGCCAGGGTCTCCGAACGCGGATCCGCCAGCATGCGCTTCACCTGCTTCGCCAGCGTCGCCGGATCACCGAGTTTGCCCGCCGCGCCAAGATCGAGCAGTTCGTCGTCGGGAATGCTGTTCCAGAGAAAGAATGAGAGTTCCGACGCCAGTTCGAGGTCGCTGATCTTGTAGGTCTCACCGGGCCGCAGGCCCGTCGGAACACGCACGGACCGGTACAGGAAGAACGGGCTGGCGAGAGCCCCCGTGATCGCGTTGCGGATCCCTTCCTCGAATCCGGCCTTCTTGAACCCTTCGTCGTAATAGACGAGAAGCTCCTTCACGTCCTGGTCGTTTACCGGCCGGCGGTAGGCGCGTTTCGCAAAAGCGGAAATGATCTCCTTCGCGCAGGCGGCCGGCGCCGCCCCTTTATCCGGATGGCACGAAAAAATGCGCTCGCGGCTTGGCGTCGAACTGAGGCCCTTGGCGTTGAAGGGCCCTTGCAGCTGGAACGACGGGATGCGGTACAACCGATCCTGGCCGCCCCCCGGAGCAAACATCTGCAACTGGTCGTCGGATTCGGCGAACGTGCGGTGTTTGAACGTCACGCCGACCTTGTGCGGCCCGGCGGTGGCGAAAAACCTGATGTTCTTCAGCCGGACATTGACGCGATCCAGCGCGCCGTTGAGCACCTGATCGTACTGTTTCATGTCCTCTTCGCCGCCCACCACGGTTTCATAGACGACTTTGTTGTCGAGGGTGACGATCAGCGGATTTTCGAATTCCAGTCCGTTGCCCCAGATGTGCGTGGCCAGATCCGGAATGTTGACGACATATTCGCCGTCGGACGGCAGATCCACCTTGCCGAGAACACCTCCCCGCGTGCCGAGCGGCAATCCGGCCACGTGGGTGAGCTGGTTTCCCGGCTCCGCCTGGAACGTCCAGCCGGCGGCCCGCGCGTCAGGGCGGCCGACCGCTTCGACGGCCACGAGGTGCGCCGCGATCACGTATTGCTCGATAAACGATGGCGACACCTGCAGCGCGGTGGCGATGTTGTCGAAGCCATCCAGGGTATCGTCGGCCGGCAGGATCTTGTTGGCGTCGATGTCCAGTGTCAGGAGATCACGAATGGCATTCGCGTACTCCTTGCGGTTCAGGCGATGCAGCACGACCTGGTCGGATATCCGCGCGGGACTCTCGGCGCGATCCAGCGAACTTTCCAGCCACGCCACGAGCGACTCCACCGTCTTCCCCTCCGGCTGTTTCGCGTTCGGCGGCGGCATGACGCGACCGCGCAGCTTCCGCACGGCCTTCTCGAACAACTCCGGCTGCTGTCCGATGGTCGCCGCGGTAACCCCTTCAAAGCTCACACCGCCGGCCTTCCCTTTGTCGCTGTGGCAACCGGAGCAGTAGGTTTTGATGGTGGCCAGTTGTTCGTCCGCGCCGGATGGCGCAGACGCGCTCTGAGGAGCAACGGCGGGAACCGCCGGCGCGGCAATGGCGCCCGCCAGAGTCGCCATCAGCAAACCCGCCAACCCTGAAACCACCGTCGTCGATATGGAGTTTCTGGTCATTCGTCGCTTCACCTGTGACCGCCTTATGCGTCGGGCGAAAGATATGCCCACAGACTCTCGAACGCCCGACGAACAAATACATCGGGATTACCCATCCGGTCATCGAATTCTTTCGTCGGTTTGGCGGCAACGGCTTCGGCCGGCCCGCGTCCCTTGTTCAGCATCTGGTTCAGGCGATCGTAAATCGTGCCGAACATATTCAGTTGTGTCCTGAGGTCGCCAGGATTGAGCAGCGGACCGCGCGCCGCCACGATCCGGGTATTGGCGTCGACCAGCGTCTGCAGGCGCTGGATCGCGCCGACCATGCCGCCGATCCATCCTCCAGTCCACCAGTCGAGTTCCGGCCAGCCCTGTCCGGAGACAATGTCGCCCACGGCCAGGACATTCTGATTCGGAAAAAAGACGCACAGATCGCCGTCGGTGTGCGCGGCGTCGGGAATGTAGCCGTAATTGACACCGGACTCGAGCTTGCCGGTTTCGTAGAACGTCTTGTTGGGCTGCGCCACTTTCGGAAGCTTGTTGAACCGCGTTCCGTCCCACGGCCAGACGACGTTCTGCGTCAGCCAGAGCCGCGTGTTTTCGTGAGCAATGATAGTCGCGCCGGCCTTCCCGATGGTCTCGTTCGAACCGGTCTGCTCCGGATGCCAGTGGGTATTAAACAGCGTCCGAACGGGGCCGCCCCCCGGCAGTCCCGCCACGGTTTTCAACAGCGCATCGGACCCGGCGGCCGAGCCTCCATCGACAAGAAGGACCCCGTCCGCGCCGGTCTGGGCCAACACGTTGGCCTCTCCCGGGCGCCTGATGATGAACAGGTCCTCGGCCAGTTTCTCCACGGTCGCGCCGGACGTCGCCGATTGGGCGGGCATCCCGGCCAGGCGCAAAACCGGCGCTGCGGCAACCATGCCCGCCGCGCCTATTGCCGTCTTCAACAGTTCTCGACGTGTTCGGAGTGTATGAGGCTGATCCGCCATGTGTTCCGTCCCCAATTGACACACCGTTATATCAGGAATTACGCCGAAAGGGACATCGGAAAACAGTAGATGCCGCGACAGTTACGAAAGGGTGGCGGTCGATGACGCGTTGCAGGAAGTGAAGTGGGGGACAGCCTCCGATTTCGGTGAAGGCGGCGTCGGAATTCGGAGGCTGCCCCCGATCCCAAACAGGGGTGGGCGGTCAAGACCGCCCCTACCCGGGGAGCGGCGCCGGCTAGAACTCCTGTTCCGAGGGCTCACAATGCCGCAGCCCGATATACGTGGCGTTTCCACCCGATATTTCCCCGACGATGGTGATCGGATCGCCTTTTTGAACGCGGGACAGGCGCGCTCTCCACTTGAGATCAAACATCGCCGCGATCAGAGGTCTGCGAATCCGCTGGTCGCTGAGGATCATGATCGAGTTTCCCAGACCATATTCTTCCCGTTCGACATCCCCAACCGTGAATGTGGTGACGATCCACTTTCCCTGATAGGACTCGAATAGCTTCTCGGCCTGAGGAGTGGGATTTGACTTATAAAGCGCGGCCAGTTCGGCAGGCAGGACGTTAACGAACGTCCGGCCCTTTTCATCAACCGATGAAAAATCGTTGGATACCGCCGCTTCGGAAGGCCCCGCGGGTATGGCGTTCGCCAGAGCAGCGGACTGGCTATTGGCGAGTACCTTTCCCTGCAGCTGATATCCCCAGCGAAGCAGCCATATCAGTGACGCATAGAGCACGGCGCCCATTGCCAGGGAGGTGGCAACGGAATCCGAAGAACCGATTCCGAGAGTGTCGTAGATACTTGTGGCTAGTTCCAGCATGACCTTTGAATCTAGAGTGATTCGTGTTCGAAAGCCGTGGCCCGCTCACCGGACTACTCCCGCCATCCATGAACG
>DASUFH010000304.1:0-8482 GCA_036274645.1 Terriglobia bacterium | reverse complement strand
TCTTCGGCATTACGCCGGAGAAAGGCGCCGAAACCATCGTCTACCTGGCGGCCTCTCACGAAGTGGCGGGCGTTACCGGCAAGTACTTTGACCAATGCCGTCCGAAACAACCGACCGCCGCCGCCCAAAACGACGATACGGCGCGGCGGCTGTGGGCCGAGTCCGCCCGGCTGGCCGGGTGATGACATTCGGGGGGCTGGGACTCATCACAAAGCTCGCCGCAACCGGACCTCCTGAAGCGTCGCGCCGTCCCATTCTTCAACTTTCCCGGCGCCGTCGCGCGTCCAACCGTGTTTCGCATAGAAGCGAAGGGCGCGCTCGTTTCCGTCCACAACCCACAGCGTTGCGTCGGCAAACGCGGCGACGCGGAGCGCCTCGATGCAGGCGTCGTGGAGCGCCGAGCCGATTCCAGAGGCCCAGTGTTCCGGCAATACGTAGATCGCCTGAAGCTCTCCGCTCTCGCGGCTGTCTTCATCGCGGCATCGCCCGCAGGTGACAAATCCCCGGATCTCTTCCGACTGTTCCGCAATGAACGTCCGCTGATTCGCGCGGGGCTGCGAAAGAATGTCCTTCCAGAACGCGGCGCGCCGATCCACGCTCAGACCATCGAGCAGCGTGTCGCTGACGAGTCCGCGATAACCCGTCTGCCAGCCCAACACATGGACCCGCGCGATGCCGTGGGCGTCTTCGGATGTGGCCAGCCGGATGATCATGCGGACAATTTAACAACACCGCAGGAATTAGGGAATTAGGGACAGAGAGCAATTTCGCTTTCGCGAAATTGCTCTCTGTCCCTCGTTCCCTAATTCCTGACCCAAAGCCACGGGACAGGAGAGACGAGTTCGATTCGCGCGGCAGAAGGTAAAATGCCGGAATGTTTGGCCGGACCATGCTCCAACACTGGGCTCTCGACCCTGACGTCACGTACCTCAATCACGGCACGGTCGGCGCCCCTCCACGCCGCGCCCTGGAAGAACAGCAGCGGTTGCGCGACGAGATCGAAAAGCAACCGTCCCTTTTCCTGTTGCGACTCCTGGCGGGGGTTCGCCTTGGCGCGAAACACGAAGGCCGGCCAAAGCTGCGGCAGGCCGCGGATGAAGTCGCGGCCTTCCTGGGCGCCAGGGGAGAAGACATGGTATTCGTGGACAACGCCACCACCGGAGTCAATGCGGTTCTGCAAAGCTTCGACTTCCGCGAAAGCGATGAGATCCTCATCCTGGATCACGCGTATGGCGCCACCCGCAATGCCGTGGAATACGCCGCCAGGCGCGCCGGCGCTGTGGTTCGGACGGTGGAACTGGGCAGCGACTTCCGCTCCGATGGCGACGTGACCAACGCGCTCGTCCCCGCGATCGGACCGCGGACACGAATGGCGGTCGTAGACCACATCGCTTCGGACAGCGCTGTGGTCATGCCTGTGGAGGAAATGGCCGCCGCGTGCCACAAGCGCGGGGTGGCCATCCTGGTCGACGCAGCCCATGCGCCCGGCGCGATCCCTGTCGATATTCCATCACTCGGCGTCGACTGGTATGCCGGCAATCTGCACAAGTGGGCCTGGGCGCCACGAAGCAGCGGGGTCCTCTGGACCCGGCCGCCGTGGCAACCGTCACTCCATCACCCGGTTGTCTCGTGGGGTGTGAACCAGGGCATTGCCATGGAGTTTGACCTGCCCGGAACGCGCGATCCAACGCCCCATCTGGCTGCGCCGGCCGGCATCGCCTTCATGCGGGAACTCGGAGTGGAGAACGTCCAGCGGTATAACCACGAACTGGCGTGGAACGCCGCCGCCGAAATGGCCAACCGCTGGGACACCCGCACGGTGGCCCCGCAATCGATGACGGGTCCGATGGCATCTCTCTTTCTGCCGGAGCGTCTCGCGTCCACGCGTGAGGAAACTGTCGCGCTCCGCGACGCGCTGCTGTTCGAAGACCGAATCGAAGTCCACGTCAACTACTGGAAGGACCGCGCGCTGCTTCGGGTCTCCGGGCAGATCTACAACGACGGCGCCGACATCGAACGGCTGATCGCCGCGATCGATCGCCGGCTGGCTGGATAGCATTCCGAAATATTGGGGGCGGTCATAGACCGCCCCTACAAGCCGTATAATGCCGGCATGTGCGGCGCAAGGCAGGCAGCCGTCCTTCTCATCATCGTGTTCGGACTGGCGGCGGCGCCGGCCTGGCGTGTGAGCGCGCCGGCGCTGGCCGCGGATGTCACGGTCTCGAAGGACCAGTTCTCGCGTTACATCGAAAGCTGGTCCGAACCCGAAGGCTTCTTCGACTCGGACAACTTCATATCGAACGAGACCTCCTATCTCCACGTGATTGGCGAATTGAAAAGCCGCGTCCGCGAAGGTGGCGTCTATATTGGCGTCGGCCCGGATCAGAACTTTTCCTACATTGCGCACACCAAACCCGTCCTGGCGGTGATCGTGGATATCCGTCGCCAGAACATGCTCGAGCACCTCTATTACAAGGCGCTCTTCGAGATGTCGGCTTCACGCGCGGAATTCGTCGCCGCGCTGACCGGACGAAAGGCCCCGGCGGTTCCGCGCGACGCAAAACTGCCGGATCTGCTGCGCGCCGCGCGGACGGCGCCGGTCGATGCCACGCCGATCTCCGCGCGGTTTGCGGCCGTTCGAACCTGGCTGATCGATCGTGACGGGCTGAAACTCGACGAGGATGATCTCCGCAAGATCCGCTATGTCATGGAAGCGTTCGCGCTCGACGGACTGGACCTGCGATTCTCCACGATCGGCCGCGCCTCGAGCGTGCGATATCCGACCTACGAAGAGCTGATGGTCGAAACCGACCGCGAGGGCCGGATGGTCAGTTACCTGGCTACAGAGGATTCCTTCCAGTGGATGAAGCGGTTTGAAACGGAAAACCGGCTGATTCCAATCGTGGGCGACTTCGCGGGGCCGAAAGCGTTCAAAGCGGTGGGTTCATTCCTCAAGGCAAACAGTCTCGGGGTCTCGGTGTTTTACACGTCCAACGTCGAGTACTACATCTTCGGCGGCGAAGAGTGGGCCCGCTATCTCGACAATGTCCGCGCGCTCCCCGCTGCGCCGGACGCGGTGTTCATCCGCGCGTACTTCGGCAACAGCCAGCAACATCCGAAAAACATGGCCGGGCACCGCTCCACCTCGCTGGTCGACAATCTCCCGGCGTTTCTCTCCGACGCCGCGCGCGGCCGGATCCAGGATTACTGGGACGTCGTCAATCGATAGACGGTCCGGCCAGGCGGTCATTGCAGCGTCAAAATCAAGCCCCCGGAAAAGTTGTTCCCGGCCGTCCACGTGGATCCCGTTCCGGTGATATCGCCGGTGTGCAGCCACATGCGGCTGACGTCAGCGCGAAGGCCGACAGCGCCGTTCAGCGGGATATCGACACCCCCGCCCAGCCGTGTCGTCATCATGCTCCCGGCAAGGCCAAACGGCTCGAGCGTGATCCGGCTCCAGCCCAGACCGGCAACGCCGTAGGGCGCCAGGCGGACGCCACGCGCCGTGAGCTTCGCTCCGAACACGTTCGAGAACGCCGTGGTGTTCGAGCCGAGGCTGTAATAGCCAATGTAGTTGTCGATTCCAAACCAGCGCTTGAAGTTGATGTTCTGCTGGCTGGCAAAGCCGGAATGATGACTGGTTCCCCCGTTGGCGTCCGGCAGTCCGAGATTGCCGTATCCGAGCGAAATCTCGATGAACGGAAACTCGCCGTTCTGCGCAAAGGCGGACGGCGCCAGGATCGCGACAAACAGGACGGCGGCCAGGCCGCAAAAGACGCCCCGCAGGAGCGTAGGGCGTTCAGGATTACGCTCAGGACTACGCTCAGGACTCATGGATGGGCGCGACGTTGACCTTCTTGCTCAGCGGATGTTTGAAGCCGGCGCGGCGGATATGAATCGCTTCGGCGACAATCGCGACCGCAATCTCCTCCGGCGTCACCGCGCCGATATCCAGGCCGATCGGCATGTGGACGCGCTCGAGTCGTTCCGCAGGAATCCCCTCGTTGACCAGGCTGTCGGCGATGGCGCGGATCTTGCGCTTGCTGCCGATCATGCCGATATAGCGCGCGTCGGTCTGCGCGGCCCAGCGGAGGACACTTTCATCTTCCTGATGGCCCCGGGTGACGATCACGAGATACGTGTTCTGGGTGGGCGTGATGTGACGGAACCCGGCTTCGAAGCTGTCGGAAACAATGGCTGAAGCCTCCGGAAAACGTTCCGCGTTCGCGTAAACCGGACGGTTGTCCACAATCGTCGTGCGGAATCCGGCAATGTGCGCGATGCGGGAAAGCTGCATGGAAATGTGCCCGGCGCCGAAAATCGCCATGTGCGGCTGGGGCAGAATCGGCTCGACGAAGATATCCACGCGGCCCCCGCAGATCAGCCCTCCATCGGCCATGGACTCATCGGTCAGGTCAAAACTGATCGTGCGCGACTTCTCCTGACGGATGACCTCTTCGGCCGCCGCCCAGACCTCGGCTTCCACGCAGCCCCCGCCAATGGATCCGACGGTGGAGCCATCATCGCGAACAAGCATTTTGGCTGTCTGAAAACTGGGCACGGACCCGCGGATCCGCGTGATTGTGGCCAGCGCCGCCCGCCGTTCCTGCAGCTGCAAACGGCGGATTTCCTCATAAATAGGGGCATCCATAGGGCGCTGATTCTAACATATGGATTGACTTTACCCGGACCGCTCTTTAAGATTCTTCACTTTTTCAGCGCCCCCCAAACAAAGAACTTATGGCTACTACAGCGCTGACGCCAAGGACCTTGACCGAGCTTCTGAAGCTCACGTCGAAGCACGGGAAGCGAGCCGCAATGGTGTCCGGAATCGATCCGGGCGACCGGGCGCCCGCGGGCAAGGTGTTTATTGACCTGACGGCGATCTCTGCCCTGCAAACCATCACGGCGGGCAAGGGAGTGATCACCACGGGCACCGGAATGAACCTGGGCCGCCTGGCGCGGGAGGCCGAAGGCGAAAACGGCCTTCTTCGCCATGCCGCGTCCCTGGTGGCCAATCCCCTGGTGCGCAACCGCGTCACCCTGGTGGAAGCCCTGGATCCGGTATCCCCCTACTTCGATATCACCACGCCGCTGGTCCTGCTCGACGCCAAGGTCCGGCTGCAAAGCCCGACCGGCAAGCGGGCCATGGCGATCCTCGACTACCTGGAACTTGCGGCCAAGGGTCTCAAGAAAGGCGAAATTCCGGTGGCGGTGGAATTCGAGAAGGTATCCTCCTCCGAACGGGTTGGATTTTTCCGGGTCGCCCGCGAGCGGGGCAAGGGCAGCGTTTCGGCCGCAGCCAAGATGAAGATCGTCCGGAACGTCTGCATGGAGCCCGAAATCGTGGTTTCCAGCCTCTCGCTCATTCCCCAGCGCTCGACCGCCGCGGAAAAGGAAATCAAGGGCAAGGCGGCCAGCGAACAGATCATCCAGGCCGCCGCCCAGCAGGCCGCCGCCGAAATCAGCGCCATCTCCAACGGGCAGAATGTTTACGAGCAGCGGTTGATCGAAATTACCGTGTCCCGCACGCTGCGGGACATCATGGAAGGATCGATCGCGGACTGAGTTTCGGCTCGATTGTTTGCCCTCACCTGGCCTTTTGGCAGGCGCCGGGAGAGGGTATCCCTACCGGGCTTTCGCCACGGCGTAAGGACTATCTTCGACGTACAGCGTCTTGCAGACCTGACAGCGAAACACGTCTTTCCCCTGCCCCGCCGCCTTCTTCGCTTCGGCGTCGAGTTCCGTGATCCGTTTCAACTTTCCGCCGCAATACGGCTCTTTCGGATCGTCCTTGGGTTGATTGCATACCGTCTGGCGGGGTTCCTTCGCTTTCAAATTATTCCTGGCCTCCTCGGCGGGCGATTATACATTAGCCCCACTTGAGCTTTCCGCGCAGGACGTCAAAGTAGTTCTTATTGGGAGGGGCGACCAACTCCACGGCGAGTGGGGACTTCTCGATCATGACGGAGTCGGCGCGTTCCAGTTTCATATCGACCTGTCCGTCGACCGTCGCGTAGACCTCGTCGCCGGCGACGCGCACGGAAATATCGATGCGAGACTCGGCCGGCAGGACGATGGGACGGATGGTCAGGGTATGGGAACAGATCGGCGTCAGGATCATGGCGTTCAGGCTGGGAAAAACGATCGGGCCGCCGGCCGACAGGTTATGCGCGGTGGAACCGGTGGGGGTCGCAACGATGAGGCCGTCGGAACGGAATTTCGCGACTTCCTGGCCGTTGACGCGCGCTTCCATTTCCACGATCCGCGCGGGGGCGCCCTGGTGGATGACCACATCGTTCAGGGCGCGGTACCGGCCGACTTCCGAGTCGCCCCGCACGACCCGGACATCCATGGTCATGCGGCGATCGGTCACGAAGCGTCCACCGAGCACTTCCTCCAGGGCGGGATAGAGTTCCGACAGCGTCACTTCGGTCAGAAAACCCAGTCCCCCATGGTTGATCGCCACGATGGGAAGCTGGCGGTCGCCCATGAGCCGGGCGGCCGCCAGAAGCGTGCCGTCGCCGCCAATCACCACGCACAGGTCCGCGGTCGCGGCAAACGCAGGGTCGAGCGACGCGCCGATGTTTCTGGCCTCGAACCAGGCGACGACTTCAGAAGCCACCTGGGCGACTTCCGGCTGTTTGGGCTTGGTCACGATGACAACGTTGCGAATATGCATAGTTGAAAAGTGTTAAGACGTCTTTTGGAACAGCGCGAGAAACTCGTGATTGCCTTCACGGCCCAGAATGGGCGACTCCTGAACGCCCACCGGCTCCAGACCCGCCGCGGCGCACGCCTGTTGAACGCGGTCCACGGCGGCCTTCCAGTCCTCCGGATCACGGACGATGCCGCCCTTCCCGACCCGGCTCCGGCCCACCTCAAACTGCGGTTTGACCAGGATCAGGCAGCGTCCCCGGCTCTTCAGCAGTGGCGGAATACGCGGCGCGATCAGGGCGACCGAAATGAACGACACGTCGACGACGATCAGGTCGGCCGCCTCCGGCACATGTTCGGCCCCGAGGAAGCGCGCATTGACTTCAACGGGAATCACGCGGGAATCGTTCCGCAGCCGCCAGTCCAGCTGGCTGGTGTCGACGTCGATCGCATAGACCCGGCGCGCGCCCGACAGTAGCGCGAAGTGCGTAAAGCCGCCCGTCGACGCGCCGATATCGATCACCACAGCGTCTGCAAAGTCCAGACCGAACGCGCGAGCCGCGCCTTCGATCTTGAGACCGCCCCGGCCGACATAGGGATGAGGTTCCGCCTTCAACCGGATGCCGGCGGTTTCCGGCACAGGCTGACCGGCCTTGGCGGCCGGCGCGTCATCGACGAGCACGGAGCCCGCCATGATCAGCGCGTGGGCTTTCTGACGGGTGGGCGCGAGGCCGCGCTCCACCAGAAGCTGGTCCAGGCGTTTCTTCAGGCGCAACGGGTCTCCAGACTGTCGGCAATTTCGATGAGCAAGGCGGCGCGGTCGCCCAGTTTCCGGGCCGCTTCACGGCCGTCGCTCGTAAAACGACGGGCCAGTTCAACGGAACGGTCGAGCCCATAGACGGCCGGATAGGTCGCCTTCTTGCGCTCCCCGTCTTTTCCCCCTTCGAGATCGAGGATGTCATCGACAATCTGGAAGGCCAGTCCGATGTTCTGCCCGTACACGCCGATCTGCTCCAGATCCGGCCCACTGGCTCCCGCCAGATACGCGCCGATGCCGACCGAGGCCGAAATCAAGGCTGCGGTCTTGGCCCGATGGATCGCCTCCACGCCCGGTTCGTCAACGGTCCGCCCCTCGGCATCCAGGTCGAGCACCTGCCCGGCAATCATGCCCTCCCGCGTCCCCAGGGCCTGCGCAAAGCGCGCGCTCGCTCCGGCAATGCGGTCCGGTGGAAACGCCGCGGCGGCGGCAATGACGCCAAACGAGAGGGTCAGCAGAGCGTCACCGGCGAGGATCGCGACCGCTTCGCCGAACTTCTTGTGACAGGAAGGAACGCCGCGCCGGAAATCGTCATCGTCCATCGCCGGCAGATCGTCATGAATAAGGGAGTACGTATGCGCCATTTCGATTGCGCACGCGACTGGAAGAACCGCCTGAAGGTCCTGCCGGTACAGGGAATACCCGGCCAGACACAGCGCGGGCCGCAACCGTTTGCCGCCGGCAAAAACGCTGTATCGCATGGCCTGATGGATCCGCGCCGGTGGAGCGCTCTCCACGGGCAGCAGACCATCAAGAGCCGCGTCTATGGCGGGCCGAACCTGATCGAGAAACGCTGATAGCTCACCCTTCATTGTCGGTTTGGCCTGGAGTGGCAAAGGGCTCCGGCTGGAGTTGTCCGGAGCTGTTCTTGAGCAGAATCTCCACGCGCCGTTCCGCCGAATCGAGCTTTTCATGACAGAAGCGGGACAGCTGAATACCCTCTTCGAAAAGCTCCAGAGCCGCGTCCAGCGACAGATCTCCGTTCTCCAGCTTTCTGACGATCTCTTC
>DASUFH010000303.1:0-10295 GCA_036274645.1 Terriglobia bacterium | reverse complement strand
GGTCACGGATACCGACGTCCGTCGACCTTCCTCTCTCCGATGAATGCAAGCGCATTCTCGGTTTCGCGGCGGAGGAATCGGAAAGTCTGGGCCATTCGTATATCGGCACGGAACACCTGTTGTTGGGTATTCTCCGCGAAACCACATGCAGGGCGGCCGGGCTGCTGATGGCGCGGGGAATCCGGCTGGAGGACTTTCGCGAGGAAGTGAGAGGCACGGGGGAACCGAAACCCGTTTCGATGACACCACCGCGTTTTGCCGGTGAGGCGGGGCTGGCCTACTGGCTCAGACAGAGCTTCGATAAAGAATCTCCGATTGCGAGAGGCCATCTTGCAAAAGCGATGACTTGCGCCGGAAGCAAGCAGTGGGACGAGGCGCGAAGCGAACTGCAGATCTTCCTGGACGCCATGGTGGAAGGAATCAGCGAACGCCCGCAAGGAGCGGAGGTTCTGGCGCCCATGATTGCAGGGTTGGATTGGAAGAGGGCGCCGAGTGAGATCCATACGGGTCTTCCCGATGCCGAGGATTTCCGGTTTCGGCTGCACTTCACGTTGCTGCTCGCGAATCTGCTGCACGAAAGGCGCAAGCGCCTTGAGGGATGAGCCCGCGGTTCCTCTGTAGGGGCGGTCTATGACCGCCCGCGTTCAGAAGGATTCAGCCCAGACGGGCGAGCAAGGTGGCGATGGGTTCGGATTTGGGAAAACGAATCCGGAACGCGAGGCGTTCACGGGAGTCGGAAGCGGCCGACGATTCCATTTTGACGTCCGTGGACCAGACCCCTTTCAAGGCTTCGGCAACGAGGGGTTCCAGACGCGCGCGAGTCTCGGTATCGTTCGGCGCGTTCAGACGGTCGTTGAATATCAGCTGCGCCTCATCGGTACGGAAGCGGAGACTGGTTTCGCCTTCAAGGAGGGAACAACCCAGCAGCGCGGCCTTAAAGATGCCGGCAAGATGAGCGCCGAAGTCCCCCGTCTCGGTGACTTTCCGATGATAGAGCAGGCCGAGCTGGCCGCCGGTCTGATCGAGACTGAAGTTGGCTTCATGCCCGACGAGGAGAATGCCAGGTCCCTGGAAGATGTGGCTGTAGTCGTGGACATCGATGAGCAGGTGTCCGGGGATTGCCTGTCTCTGAATCCAGGCATGAAAAACGGGAACCATGGCGCGCACGGAAAACCCGTCCGCCCCTTCGGCGAAAAACTTCACGCCCAACCGGTACAGTTCCATGCTAAAGCGTCGGCCCCGCGCCGCGTTCGGCGATGATGTGATGTCCGGCGTAAGCGGCTTCGATGAAGAGCTGCGCTTCTTCGACGATGCGCCGGGCATGATCGCCCGTTAATTCCGCCGGCGGCGAGGAATGGCGGCGGAAGAGGTATTCGGCGAAACGGTTTCCGGCGTAACGATCCGGAAAGAACGGGCTGTCGTGGAACCGCGCGCGAAACTCCTGAACAATCACCGTGGCGTCGTCGGCCACGTCGAGCATCTGCGTGAGGACAAGGGAGCGCGCCGCTTCAAGCATGGCGCGATAGGCCAGGCCGTCGGCCTCGCGATGATCGCCGTCTTCGAGCTTCAACTGTCCTTCGAAAACCAGACGTTCGGCGGCGGCCATGGCGAATTCGGAAACCGATACGACTTCACCCGCGCATTCGCCGATGCCCATGTCGCCGATCGTGTATTCGCGGGGATCGCCCCAGTCGGAGTAGAACGACGCGTCGCGTTCATATGCGGGCACGGTGGTGAGGTCTTCGATCATGGCGCGCAGTTCCTTCTTGCCCAGCCGCTTGATGAATGCCTGAAAACTCTCGTCGCCCTGGCGCTCTCGGATGTACCGGCCGGCGATCCGCTCGACGGTTTCGGGAATCCGTTTGGACGGAACGGGCGCGCCTAGCGCGAGACCGTAGGCGCCGCCGTTTTCCTGCCACTGTCCGCCCAGGACGACCTGGAAGTGCGGGACCTTGCGATTACCGATGGCGCGCGTCACCCCGTAGAAACCGAGATCGGCTATGTGATGCTGTCCGCAGGAATTGAAGCATCCGCTGATTTTGATGCGCAGATTGCGCACGGCCTCATCGGTAGCAAAGGCCTGGGCCGCCAGACGGCTGCGTAACTCGGCCGCGAGGCCGCGCGAGGAAGAAATGCCCAGCTTGCAGGTATCGGTGCCGGGGCAGGCCGTGACGTCGACAATCGTGCCGGCGCCGGGGTCGCCCAATCCGATGCGCTGGAGTTCCGAATAAAGCTTCGGCAGGTCCGCTTCGCTCACCCAGCGGAGGACCATGTTCTGCTCGACGGTGGTGCGGACGCTGTCGCCGCTGAAGCGCCGGGCAATCTGGGCCAGTTCGCGCATCTGCCAGGCCGTCAGGTCACCCAGCGGGAGCGTGACGGCGGCGACGGCGTAGCCTTCCTGTTTTTGACGGTAGACGTTGGTCGCGTGCCAGGCGTCGAATCCTTCCGGACGGGCGGCGCCATTGAGCGCGCTGGGAGGCCGGAGGGGCGTGTCGACGGGCTCATTGGTGTGATCCAGATACGTTTTCCAGCGTGGATCCACCGACAGGGTCTTGCGTTCCTCGAGCACGAGCCGGCGGAATTCGTCGATGCCGAGCTTCGCGATCAGGAATTTGACGCGGGCCTGCGCGCGGTTTCGCTTTTCGCCAAGGCGCGCGAAGACGCGGGAGATGGCCTGCGTGATCGGGAGCAGTTCTTCCGCGGGCAGAAACGCGTCGAAGAGTTTCGCTTCGTGGGGAACGGCGCCGAGTCCGCCTCCGACATAGAGTTCGAAGCCACGCCGTTCGACTCCGTTTTCGACGCGCGTTACGGCTACGGCGCCGAGGTCGTGCATGTTTACGAGACCGCAGGCTTCGTGGGCGCATCCGGAGAAGGCGATCTTGAATTTGCGGCCGAAGTTCTGCGCGTCGGGATGGCCGAGCATGAAGCGGGCCGTAGCCTTCGCGTAGGGCGCGACATCGAATGTTTCGGTCCGGCAGACACCGGCCAGCGGGCAGGCGGTGACGTTGCGGATGGAGTTGCCGCACGCTTCGCGGGTCGTGATGCCGACAGCGGCCAGACGCCGCATCAATTCCGGCGTGTCGTCGATGTGGACGTAATGCAGCTGGAAGTCCTGGCGCGTCGTGACGTGCAGGATGCCGTCGGCATATTCCTCGGCGGTGTCGGCGAGAGCGTCCATCTGGTCGGGAGTCACACCACCGAACGGGATCTTGATGCGCTGCATGCCGGGGGCGTCCCAGAGGGTGTCCGGACCCTTCGTGGTGTCCGTGGGGTAGCGCAGTTTTTGGGTTTGAACGCCGTCGTGCCGCTGGCCGTTGTCGTACCGCTGGCCGTAACAGCCCCGGCGCAAACGGGTCTCGGCAAAGACCTTTTCGTCCATTTTGCCCTGCTTGCGGAGGGCGATTTCGGTCTCGAAAGCATCGATTTCCGCAGCGAGCTGCGGGTCGATGGTCGGGGCCAGTTTGTCTTTCCAGGTGGTGGGCATTTCGACCTTCCAGCGAACCGCCATTGTCGTCTCGCAGAAGGGCAAAGTCAACCGGATGGGGTCCCCCACTTAATCGTTAATCATTGGCTGTTCACTGTTAACTGTTTCACTTGATGGCATTCGTCCTTCCGTGACGGACCGACCAACGCCGGAATTTTGCCAACCGGCCAAGGCACAATGCCATCAAGTGAAACAGTTAACAGTGAACAGCCAATGATTAACGATTAAGTGGGGGACGGCGCTCTCCTACCGCAACGGCTTGTAATTGACGCGATGCTGGTAGAGCTTTCTGTAAATCCCGCGGTCGAGGATGGGAACGTGGATGTCGACTTCGTATCCGACGGAAATACTGAGCGACGGACCGCCGCCCAGGATCACGATCTCGTTTGATTTGATGGGCAGCCCCAGTTCGCGGGCTTTGACCTCCAACAGTGTGCGGGCGTCCTGCACAGGTCGACGCTCTTCGCCAACAATCTGGGCGACGTATTCCATGTAATCGACGAATTGCCGGTCGTTGTGGCTGGTCCGGATGTAATCCCAGGAGATCGCGAAGTAAAAGAACGCGACGGCCGCCCAGACGACAAAGACGAGCCAGCCCCGACGGGCGCTTGGACGAGCGCTCATCGGATAATCCCTGGATCGGAAAGGGACGTAAATGCAGTGTCTTCCGTTAGATACGGGATACTCGTTTTGCCGTCTTGGTAGAGTTCCATCTGCAGCTCAAGACCGCTGGACCCACGCCGGGCTCACTCCGCGCCCGGCCGACAAGCCTTCGGATTACCGAGGATGATGAGAGAAGGTCAAATAATGCGCAAGCTGTATCAAAGGGGGAATTGGGGGGCGGGCCCGGGGAATTGCCCGGGGCGCCGCCGGTTTAGGTCTTCATCCGGTAGTCGTCTTTGGGGCAGACCCAGTACATTCCTCCCGGCATACCCACGGATTTGATCACGCGGGTCGCCACCATCGGTGTCGTGCACTGTGGACAGGGTTTTCCCTGCTGGATCGAGTCTTTGTCTTTACCGAGACTAGCCCTGGCTGTCTTACTGAGTTTTCCGCCTGTAGCCATGTGTTGGGACCTCCTGAATCGTTGAACAACTCCGCATGATACTTGAATCGATGGGGAGCATGCCAGATGCAGAGGAGCAGCAGAAGGCCGGAGGGCATCCGGTCCCCACTTAATTGTTAATTTGTTGGCTGTTCACTTTTAACTGTTTCACTTGATGGCATTGGTCCTTCCGTTGACTGATCGATAAACGCCGTATTTTCGGCCAACCGACCAATGGACCAATGCCTCAAGTGAAACAGTTAATAGTGAACAGCCAACAATTAACGATTAAGTGGGGGACTGGTGGACTCCTTCCTGCTTATGGACTCGCTCCCCCCACTTCCCTTGACAGTGAACTCCGCGGCCAGCACAATCGAAAGGTTGCGAAAGTGGCGGAATTGGCAGACGCGCTGGACTTAGGATCCAGTGGGGCAACCCGTGAGGGTTCGAGTCCCTCCTTTCGCATCGGAAAACCACACATGAAATCTGAATTGACACACGTTGCCGGATGCCGGCAGTCACTGGACATCGAGTTCCCCGCGGACCTTGTGGAAGGCGAAGTTGCCGATATTGCGCGAGACCTCGCGCGGCGGGCGCGAGTGCCTGGGTTTCGCCCGGGCAAAACACCTGTAGGGGTGGTCAGGACTCGTTATCGCGACGAGATCGTCGGAACCCTGATGAATCGTCTGCTTCCGCGCGGTTTTGTCGAGACCATCGAAGAGCGGAAACTGAATGTGGTCGATGGCTCCGAGCATTTTGAGGAGTCTAAGTACACTGAGGGTCAGCCGCTGAGGTTTCGGGTCACCTTCGAGACTTATCCGGACCTGACGATATCGGACTACACTGGAATTCCGGTGGAAGAAGTCAGCGCCGCAGTCGAGGATTCGGAGATCGACGCGCAGCTCAAGAGAATCCAGGAAGATTCGTCGGAGCTGGTTCCGGTGAATGACGACCGGGTCATCCAGGAAGGCGACTTCGTGGAGATTTCCTTCCAGCACTCGGAAGCCGAGGGCGAGTGGGGGCAGCAGCCGGGGAATGCCCAGGTGGAGGTTGGCGGGGCGAGGACACTTCCGGAATTCACGGCGGCGCTTTCCGGCAAGCGGGTCGGCGATATTGCGTCGTTTCCGGTGACATACGCGGAAGACTATCCGGCGAAACATCTCGCCGGTCGCACGCTGGAGTACACGATCAAGGCCGAGGGGATCAAGGAAAAGAAGATCCCGGAGCTCAATGACGAGTTCGCGGAGAGGCTGGGAGACTTCAAGAGCCTGGATGAGTTTCGGGCGCGGCTGCGCCAGGACATGGAAAACCACAAGCGGGAGCGGGCCCGGGAGGAACGGCAGCAGAAGCTCCTGCAGTGGCTGGAGGAACGCAATACCTTCGACGTCCCCGAAACGCTGGTCGACCGGCAGATCCAGATCCGGATGCGGCGGCTGGCGCGGGATCTCGAGCGGCAGGGTATCGATCCGAGGCGTCTGGACGTAGACTGGGTAAGACTGCAGGAAGAACAGCGGCAGCAGTCGGTACGGGACGTGAAAGGCACCCTGATTCTGGATTCAATCGCGACGGCGGAGGGCCTCACAGCCGGCGACGACGAGGTGGAGCGGGAGGTTGAAAAGATCTCTCGCGAAACGGACCGTCCCGTGGCGAAAATAAAAGAGGCGCTCAGTCACGATTCCGGACTGGAGCGGCTGAGGTTTGAGATCCGGCGGAACAAGACGCTGACATTTCTGGACGAACGCGCGAACGCGACGAAAGGAACCAAGGAAACATCATGACCCTAATACCGATGGTGGTTGAGCAAACCAATCGCGGCGAGCGCGCCTACGATATCTACTCCCGGCTGCTGCGGGACAGCATCATCTTCATCGGGACACCGATCGACGACAATGTTTCGAACCTGGTCATTGCCCAGTTGTTGTTCCTGGAGGCGGAAGATCCGGAGAGGGATATTTCGCTCTACATCAACAGCCCGGGCGGATCCATCACCGCGGGACTGGCGATTTACGATACGATTCAATTCATCAAGAACAGTGTGACGACCATCTGTGTGGGACAGGCGGCCAGTATGGCCGCAGTACTTCTGGCTGCGGGTAGTCCGAAAAAGAGGTTTGCCCTGCCGCATTCGCGCATCCTGATCCATCAGCCATGGATGGGCGGGTTGCAGGGACAGGCCACCGATATTGACATTCATGCGCGGGAAATTCTCAGGATGCGAACGATTCTGAACCGCATTCTGGCCAACCATACGCAACAGCCGGTGGAGCGTATCGAAAAGGACGTGGAGCGCGATTACATCATGACCGCGGAGCAGTCGAAGGAATATGGTATTATCGACGAGGTCATTTCAAAGCGTGTGTAAGCGTGCCCCAATGTCTGCAACCAGCCCCACTCCTGGGTTTCAGCCCGTCTACGAAAGGAAGCCGTGAAGAAGGATGATGTGCTTCGTTGCTCCTTTTGCAGCAAGAGCCAAAACGACGTAAGAAAACTGATTCGTGGCCATACGGTCTTCATTTGCGACGAGTGTGTCGCCGTATGCCAGGACATCATTGACGAAGACCGCAACCACGAACTATCCCCGCGCCACCTCGTTTTACCGAAGCCACCTGAAATCAAGGCCTTCCTGGATCAATATGTCATCGGCCAGGAAAAGTCGAAGAAGAAGCTGGCCGTTGCCGTCTACAACCACTACAAGCGCATCGAACTCACGCGGAAGAAGTCGGACGTCGAGCTGCAGAAGTCGAACATTCTGTTGATTGGACCGACCGGAACCGGAAAGACGCTTCTGGCCCAGACGCTGGCGCGTCTGTTGAGCGTGCCGTTCGCGATCGTTGATGCGACCACGTTGACGGAAGCCGGCTATGTCGGCGAGGACGTCGAGAACATCCTGCTGCGTTTGATTCAGAACGCGGGCGGAGATGTGGAGCGTGCGCAGACCGGCATCATTTACATCGACGAAATCGACAAGATCGGCCGCAAGGACGAAAACCCGTCGATTACGCGTGACGTGTCCGGTGAAGGGGTGCAGCAGGCGCTCCTCAAGATGCTCGAAGGCACGGTCGCCAACGTCCCTCCGCAGGGAGGGCGCAAGCATCCGCATCAGGAATTCACGCAGGTCGATACCTCGAACATCCTGTTCATCTGCGGCGGCGCGTTTGTCGGACTCGACAAGCTTGCGGAAAAGCGTCTCGGCGTGCGCAGCCGGATGGGTTTCAAAGGTGAGGTCCGCGAAAAGAAGGCCGTCACCCGCTCGTCGATGCTCGACCAGCTGGAGCCGGAAGACCTCATCAAGTACGGCATGATTCCGGAATTTGTCGGGCGCGTGCCGGTCATGGCGACGCTGCACGATCTGGATCGCAAGGCGCTGGTGGAGATCCTCACCAGACCCAAGAACGCTCTGATCAAGCAGTACCAGAAACTGTTCGACTACGAAAACGTCAAGCTGCGGTTTTCGGATGATGCCCTGGAAGCCATCGCCGACGAGGCCATGAAACGCAATGTTGGCGCGCGAGGTCTCCGTATTATTCTGGAAGAGCTGATGCTCGAGCTGATGTACCACCTGCCCCAGCAGGTCGCGACCCAGGAGCTTGTCATCACGAAAGAGATGGTCGAGAAGAAGGAAATCAATTTCCCCTTCGAAAAGGCAGGCTGACTGCAGGCATGAGCGCCCGGGAAAAGTACGAGCACATCCGGTTGCCGATGGTGCCCATCAGGGACGTGGTGATCTTCCCGTACCTGATGGCGCCGTTCGTGATCGGCCGACAGTCTTCGGTCAACGCGCTTGAAGCGGCGCTGCGAAACGACAAGCGCATCTTCCTCGCGACGCAGCATGACGCTGCGGTTGACAATCCCAAACCCACCGAGATCTATCCGGTCGGAACCATTTCCAATATTGTCCAGTCGCTGAAGCTGCCCGATGGGAACACGAAGGTCCTGGTGGAGGGCATCGAACGGGCGCGAATCGTTCAGCTCACTGAAGAGGACGGGTACTGGAAGGCGAACCTGCGCCTCTCGAATTTCCGGGGTCAGGCGCCCGCCGGCCACGAGGCGCTGGCGGCGCGGATTGCGCAGCAGTTCGAGCAGTACGTCAAGCTGAGCCAGAACTCGAGCCTGGAGCAGACGCTGACGGCGATTCGGGTGGACGACATCAGCCGGCTCGCCGACATCGTCTGCGCCAACATGACGCTGTCCATTGAAGAAAAACAGTCGCTGATCGAAATCTTCAACCCGATCGAACGGGCGAAGCGGCTGGCGGATGTGCTGGATATCGAAATCGAGAAGCTGCAGCTGGATCGCACGGTGCACAACCGCGTGAAGCGCCAGATGGAGCGCGCGCAGAAAGAGTACTACCTCAACGAGAAGATCAAGGCGATCCATCGGGAACTCGGAAAGCGGGACGAGAAGTCCGAGATGGAGGACCTGCGGCGGAAGATTGACGCTGCGGGCATGCCGAAGGAAGCCCACGAAAAAGGGGTCCAGGAGCTGCGGCGCCTGGAGATGATGCCGCCGATGTCGGCCGAATCGACGGTGTCGCGCAATTATCTGGACTGGCTCATCGCGGTTCCATGGAAGAAGCGGTCGCGCGAAGTTCGCAACGTGGACAGCGCCGAACACATCCTGAACGAAGACCATTACGGTCTGGATAAGGTCAAGGAGCGAATTCTCGAATTCCTGGCCGTCCGCCAGATGGTGAAAAAGCCCCGCGGCTCCATCCTGTGTTTTGTCGGACCGCCGGGCGTCGGGAAGACGTCGCTGGGCCGGTCGATTGCGCGCGCGACAGGACGCAAGTTCGTCCGGCTGGCGCTGGGCGGTGTGCGCGACGAAGCGGAAATCCGCGGGCACAGACGCACCTATATCGGCGCGCTGCCGGGTCAGATCATCCAGATGATGAAGCGGGCGGGGACGATCAATCCGGTATTCCTGCTCGATGAAGTGGACAAGATGAGCGCGGATTTCCGCGGCGATCCGTCGGCTGCGCTGCTGGAAGCGCTGGATCCGGAACAGAACTCGACATTCCAGGACCACTACCTCGACGTCGAGTACGACCTCTCGCAGGTGATGTTCATCGCAACCGCGAACGTCCTGCACACGATTCCCCAGCCCCTGCAGGACCGCATGGAAATCATCCGGCTGCCCGGCTATACCGAATACGAGAAGCTGGAGATCGCGCGGCGGTACCTGGTCCCCAAGCAGATCGAGGCGGCGGGCCTCAGCGCGGAGAACCTGACCTTCGATGACAGCGCCATTCTCGAGCTGGTCCGCAGCTATACCCGTGAAGCGGGCGTGCGCAACCTGGAGAGGGAAATTTCGTCGGTTTGCCGCAAGGTGACGCGCGGCGTGGTGAAGGACCGCAAGGGCGCCAAACGCGCGAGCGTAGCGGTAACGGCGGAAAATGTGGTTGACTACATTGGTATTCCGAAGTACCGTTCGGTCCGCCAACAGGACAAGAGCGAAGTGGGTTTCACCACGGGCTTGGCCTGGACTGAGGTGGGCGGCGAGATTCTGGCGACCGAAGCCACTCTCATGTCGGGCAAGGGTAACCTGACGTTGACCGGTAAACTCGGGGACGTCATGCAGGAATCAGCCCAGGCCGCGATGAGTTATGTGCGCAGCCAGGCTCCTTTGTTTGGAATTCCCAAAGATTTTTATCGACAACTGGATCTGCACATACATGTGCCTGAAGGAGCGATCCCCAAGGACGGTCCTTCGGCGGGGATTACGATGGCCACGTCGCTGGTCAGCGCGCTGACACGAATACCTGTACGC
>DASUFH010000302.1:0-5367 GCA_036274645.1 Terriglobia bacterium | reverse complement strand
GGCTATTCGCGAGCGGGTGCGCGGACCGGAAATCGATCTCATCCTGAGTTTCATCGAATCGTCCGAGCGGGGCGTGATCACGTCCTAAGCTTTTTGGGGGGTGGGCGATCATAGACCACCCAGCCCCGGTTTCCCCTAAGGTTTGGCCCCGGCGGCAATAAGCATCCGGGTGATTTCGTCGGAACCGCGCGCTTCAGTCAGGGGAGTGGTTGATCCCGACCGGAAGTTCGGGTCGGCGCCCCTGGCGAGCAATGCCCGAACGATCTCGGTCTGCCTTGCCCGGACCGCTATCAACAAGGGCGGCAATCCGTAGTTGTTCCTCGCATTGACGTTCGCGCCATGTTCAATCAGGAGCAGTGCGATCTCCGGGTCTGGCGCCAGTAGCGCGCCATCCACTCTCTGCTGGGGATCGAGCGCCTCAACCAGCAGATTGTCATTGAGATCCGCGCCCTTATCGAGCAGCGCGCGGACGACATCGATCAGTTGTAAGCGCACCGCAGTGCTCAATGGTGCGTTTCCTGGTGGTGGTGGATTGACAATGGCTCCGCGATCGATCAGGAACAATGCAGCTGCTATCGCCCGGTCCTGTTCGCCGCCGGATGACAGCGCTGTCGCCAGGATCCCAGCATCGCCTTTGATATCTGCTCCATTGGCGAGGAGGTACGTCATGAGTTCAATGCTGTGGCTTCGCGCGGCGCAGAATAGTGGAGAACGATTCTGAGGCGTTGGAGGGGCGTTCACGTCGGCTCCGTGATCGACGAGAAAACGCACCGCATCCATATTGAACGGATTGTCGCACGTTATGGTTGACAGGGCGTTTCGGTTCAAAGCGATGTCGGCGCCGTTGTCGAAGAGGAATTTGAGGATCTCCGGACTGCGGATCGCACGGAGGCAATTCATGACGCTTCGGGCAGACGCTGGAACGAGGCTGGCGCCGCGATTGGCGAGCAGTTGCGTAGTTTCCACGCGGCCCAAGCAGGCCGCCTCCACAAGCGCCTGGTTCTTTTCCGTTGCTCCGTGATCCAGCAACAGGATGACGGCGTCCCGCTGCCCGGTGTATGCGGCGACGGTCAATGCCGTGCGTAGTTCTCCACGCGGCGGGCCCGGCATCTGGAGATCAACATTGGCGCCTCCCGCCAGTAGCGCCCGTAGCATGGTCAGGTCTCCCCTTTCTGCCCCATGCATGAGCGGACTGCTTTGTGTCTTTGCCGACCCCAGATTCGGGTTTGCGCCTGCGGCAATCAGGAACTGAACGGTTTCCGTGCGTCCCATCTGGGCGGCCTTGATGAGGGCGGTGAATCCGTCCGTGTCCCGCTGGTCGACGTCCATTCCCGCCTCCAGAAACGTTCTGACGGCGATCGTATCCCCTTCTCCAGCCTGCTTGATGAACGCGTCGGCGCTGTAGTCCACACGGAGTTGCCCCAGCTTTTCGCGGGCAGCTTCACGTGAAGCCGTGATCGCCGGCGCAGGAACTTGAACAGGCGGCACGGCGGCATTAGGCCGCGCGCCGGCCTGCGCCGTGGCGATCGCGGCGATCGCGGCGATCGCCCCATTTGTCCCATCGGGGCTGGGCGCGGTCCCCAGGGATGTGCCATCAGAATCGATGTGGAGATCATCCTCGATTGGAACGATCGGGACGATTGTGTCCCGGGATTCAACCGGACCAATGTTGTCAGCGGGGGAAAGTTGCTGCGCGGCTGTTGAAGCAACGGACAGGACCGGTTGTTGCGCCAGCACCGCAGGCTGCCAGGCGCCCGCCCCTACGAGGATTGCCACAAACAGCAGCGCGGCCGCGGCCGACTGCCAGTCGCGCGCGGGGCTGCGCGCGCCGAGAATCCGTCGGACCCGGTCTGTAACGCCATGACCCGCGGCGGGAACAGCCAGCGCCGGCCCCGTCATGCGCGCTTTTTCCAGGGCGATCAGCGCCTGGGCGTATACCAGTTTGTCGCCGCACACCCGAACCGCCAGATCGTCACAGCAGCGTTCACGCTCCACGCGGATTCTCCCGGAAATCCACCAGACGGCGGGATGGTAGAAGAGGACGCATTCCACGGCGCGCTGAACAGCATTGACCAGGAAGTCGTGACGGCGGATGTGCGCCAGTTCGTGCGCCAGAATCGCGAGGACCTGTTCGGCGTCCAGGCCGGTCAACGCGCAGGCCGGCAGAACGATTGCGGGCCGCAGCCATCCGATCACGACCGGCGTCTGGACGCGAAGGGAAGTCAGCAGGCGGACGGTAGAGCGGCAGGCCAATCCTTCACGGGCCCTGGCCAACGCGTCTGCAAAGAGAGGATCCACAATGGCGCCGGCCGAGCGCACGATCGCGCGCGAAAGAAGCCAGCCGCCCGAGAGACGCGTCAGGAAAGCGACGACACCCAGCGCCCACACCAGCACGATGCGCTGTGTCCAAAGGGCAATGTCCGCCGCCGGCGCGGCTTGCGCGGCGCCGGCAGCCGCCCCGTTCAGGGTGTGAAGCGCGCGCGCGGTCAGCGCTCCGGCTTCTGTATAGAACGCAAAAGTCATGATCGGCGCCGTCAGCATGACGAGGAGCGAAACGGCCGCGGCCGCGTAACGCCACTCCGCAGGCCGGCGGTCCAGGAGCCGCAGGACAACCGCGGCGGCAACCGCGATCGCAGCGCCCTGCCAGACGAAATGAAGCAGCGCGCCGGCAAGACGCTCCAGCGGCGCGGAAGAAATCCACAGCTCCATCATCGCGTCTTTCCTTTCCGGGCGTTTCGGCCCTCCGGGTTCTTTTCCTCGAACTCCGCGATCAACTGACGCAACTCCGCCAGTTCGCTCTTCGTCGCCGCTCTCCCTCCGAGGGCTCCAACCACGAGACTGCGCAGAGATCCGCCGAACGCCCGCGTCATCAGATGGCCAGCCATTCTCCGTTGCGCGTCCTCGCGGGACAGCGCCGGCGCATAAACATGCGACCGCTCGCTCTCGTCCCGGTCGAGGATGCCCTTTTCCGCCATGATCTGCATCAGCTTGAGCGTGGTCGTGTATTGCGACGGCTTTGTCTTTGAAAGGCTCTCGTGAACGTGGCGGACCGTGGCTGGGCCCGTCGTCCAGAGGATGTTGAGAATCTCGAGTTCGGCGTCGGTCGGACGCTGCGCGATGTTCCGTGGCGACATAGTACGAGGATCTTACTATGAACATCTTCGTAGTTCAATGATTTCGTTGTCGCCCATACCTTCGGGGTTGCTGCAGGGGCGGTCTATGACGTCTATGACCGCCCAAGCTTTTCGAAATGGGAAACTCTGATTCAACAGAAAGGCGCCCTGAAACGCTGGGCGGTCATAGACCGCCCCTACAAGCAGACGGGACGGCCGCGAAGCGGCAGGGGGTCATGACACGTTCAGGCAGATGCCTGCTAAAGCGCCGCCTGTTCGGATGCGGCGGGCGTTTCTGTGCTGGATTTCTTCTCTTCCTTCATCAGAACGACCCAGGTAATGACAATGGCGAAAACGCCGATCAGTGTTGAATAGGTGAAGAATACGGTGTAGCCCGCGGCCAGCGCCGCCGGACTGACTCCGGATCGGGCGGTCGCCTGCGCAAAACTGTCGGCGGGCAGGTGGGAGAATGCGCCCATGAGTGAAGAAAACGCGCCGCCTGCCGACGCGGACTGAGCCGCGCCTTCCACGATGCGTCCGGACTGGGAAGCGATGAGCCGGCCCGGCAGCGCATACAGCGAAGAAAACAGCGCGTACTGGGTGGCGGTGAATCCGGCGGCGGTCAGGCTGGACATGTAAGCGATCAGGCACGTGCCGGCAAAACCGGACATGGTGTTGTCGATTCCGATCGCCACGAAAAGCGCGGGTACGCTGTGCCCCTGAATGGTGAGCCAGATGAAGACCAGGTTGCTGAGCGGACCGGCGAAGGCGCCGACGAGCAACGCCCGCATCAACCCCATCCTGGCGACGGCCACTCCGCCTGCAAACACCCCGAACATCGAGGCCGCGACGCCGAAGATCTTGCGAACCTCCGCAACCTCACCGAGGGTGAAGCCCAGATCCAGATAAAACGGATTCATGATGTTCAGGACGAAGTCGGACACCCGGTACAGACAGATCAGCGCCAGAATCAGGGCCGCCGTCTTCCGGTAGCGGTGAAGGAAGTCCCGCCAGGGATCCCCGAGCGCGGCGGCCAGAAACATTCCGGGACGGGTATGCAGTCTCGGAATCGGGCAGGTTGCCAGCACGATGAGCCCGAACCCGGCCAGAACACTGAGCAACTGGAACCACACGCCGGAATTCGAGCGCCAGCCCGCCGCGACGGTGGCGGCGATTGAAGCCGCGCCGAAGGCGCCCAGCAGCCACTCCAGAACCGCGGCGCTGGCAGCCAGGCCCGATCCCACAAGAATCGCCCCCAGCGCAAGAAGGGCGATTCGACCGATCCATTCCATGGCTTCGAGGACCGGAGCCGCCTTCACGCCGCCATCGTGAATCGGACGATACTGCCGTTGGCCTTCCAGAGGCGCGCTGATCACCCCAATCATTCCGAGGACCATCAGGGCAGACATCACGGCATAAGAGAAATTCCAGCCATAGGTCTGGGCCAGGATCAGGGGCGCGGCGCCCGCGGTGATCATGGCAATGCGATATCCCCACTGATACGCGGCGGCCATCGCGCCCTGCCGCGACTGGTCCGCCGCCTCGATGCGCCACGCGTCGATGACGATGTCCTGTGTCGCCGACGAGAACCCGACGAACAAGGCCAGGAGCGCCAGGAGACCGAGACTGTTGGCGGGATTGGTTCCGGCAATCAGCCAGAGGCCGATCATGATCAGCGTCTGGCAGACCAGCATCCAGGAACGGCGATGGCCCAGCCACCCGGTGAGCAGGGGAACTCGCGCGCGATCGATCCACGGCGCCCAGAGGAATTTGAAGGAATGCGCCAGTGTCGCAAGGCTGAAATAGCCGATGACTGCCAGCGTCAGGCCCGCGTCCCGCAGCCACGCCGACAGCGTGTCGAAGATCAGGAGAAACGGCAGCCCTGCCGAAAACCCGAGAAGGACCATCACGACGACGCGCCGGTCCGCATAAATACCGAGCGCTGTTCGGATGTCGCGTTTCTGCCGGGTTGGTTCGCTGGACTGCACGACTCCGCCGGGCTACCGCCCTCGTCCGGCTGCGTCCAGTGGATCGAGGCCGTTCCTGAACCCCGGATCCATGGCGGCAATGTCGGCCCGATAGCTCACGGCGTCGGCCGTTGGGAAGGCGGCCGGAACCTTCTGTGTCACCGCTCCGGTGGCCGTCCACTCGACGCCCCGCTGCAATGTCACGACGAAATCGACGGAGCTGATTCCGTTGATGTCGTGCCCCAGCGTCGTGTGGAAAATGCGTCCGTTGCCGTAAGACAGTGTCA
>DASUFH010000301.1:0-4027 GCA_036274645.1 Terriglobia bacterium | reverse complement strand
GTTCCACGAACCGCCCCGTCTGCGGCCATTATGGAGGCAGGCATTTTCTTTATGGCCGCAGCCACCCCGCCTTCGCCAAGGCGGGGAATCCGCGCTTCAATAACGTTACTCACACTTGGTGTACGTCAATCCACTGAGACGAAGCGGCAGATTCGAGACGTAAACGTGAAATTCACTGGCCTAAGCTGTCGGCAAAAGTCCAAACTCCAGGGGGCCGTCTATGACCGCCCCTGCAAGGACAATCCGGCTAGCGCCGCTTCAGTTCCTCGCACTCCCGGAAGGCTGAATACCCGCAACTCGCACAGATCTTCGGATCCATTCCGGCAATCGCCGCATCGATCGCCGGTCCGGTTCGCGCATACATGTTGCTCGCGCCGATCATCTCGACGAGGCCGGTTGCCGACACCACATTCGTCGGCTGAGGCTGCAGCCCCGTGACGCGGAGCGTAACGGCATGTTTGCGGCAGCTCTCGGTGATTCCCCGCAGCGCCTTTTCTCCTGTCGCGTCCATCATGGGCACGCGTCCCATGCGAAGAATCAACTGGCGGACACCGGGCACATACTCGAGGATCTCCTGCTCGAACTTTCTCGCCGCTCCGAAAAACAGCGCTCCATCGACGCTGAGAATCGTGACCTGAGGACAGTGTTCGTGTTCGGCCCGGACGGCGCGGACCTTCTGGCGGGGATCAGCCCCATCGGGCAGGACTTTTTGAATCTGGTGCGTATCGCTCATTCTTTTGATGAAGAGCACGGCGGCCGCCAGCAGACCGAACTCCACCGCCACGGTCAGATCGGCAAACACGGTCAGAAAGAACGTGACGGCCAGGACGACGATGTCGCTGCGGGGGCCCTTGAGGATGTGCCGCACCTGATGGATTTCCGACATGTTGTACGCCACCACCATCAGAACCGGCGCCATGCACGCGAGAGGGATCTTTCCGGCCCAGGGCGCGCACAGAAGCATGATGATGAGCAGCGTGGCGGCATGAACGACGCCCGCAACCGGACTGGTCGCCCCATTGCGAATGCTGGTCGCGGTGCGCGCAATCGCGCCGGTCGCCGCGATGCCGCCAAAAACGGGCGCGAGACAGTTGGCAATACCCTGTCCGACCAGTTCCCGGTTCGAGTCATGACGATCGCCCGTTCGGGAATCGGCCACGACACATGACAGCAGACTTTCGATTGCGCCAAGAATCGCGATCGTGAACGCCGGCGGCAGCACGTACATGACCGATGAAAACGTCACCGCCGGCAGGCGCGGAATGGGAAGCGTTCGAGGTATCCCGCCAAACCGGCTGCCGATTGTCTCGATGGGCCAGCCCGCAACGGACACGGCCGCGGTGGCAAGCAGCATACCGACCAGGGATCCGGGAACCACGCTGGTGATCTTCGGCATGATCAGCACACCCGCCAGCGCAATCAGGGCGACCGCCACCGCGGCAACGTTCAGATGCGGCAGCGCCCGGAGAGATTCCAGCAGGTTGAGGTGAAATTGCTCGTGCGCGGGAAGTCCGGTCAGACCGAAAAAGTTATTGATCTGGCCGGTAAAGATGATGACCGCAATGCCCGACGTAAACCCCGTGGTTACCGGATACGGGATGTATCGAATCATGGCGCCCGCCCGGAACACGCCCATGAGGATCAGCATTACGCCCGCGATCAGCCCCGCCAGCAGCAGGTTGTTCAGCCCGTAACGGACGACGATGACTAGAAGAATCGGCGTCATCGCTCCCGTGGGCCCGCCGATCTGGAACCGTGAGCCCCCGAATATCGAAATGGTCGCGCCCGCCACGATGGCCGTATAAAGGCCGCGATCCGGCGAGACCCCGCTGGCGATGGCAAACGCCATTGCCAGCGGCAGAGCCACAATACCGACAATGACTCCGGCAAGCGCATCCTGCCGAAACCGCTCGGCGTTGTACCCGGACATGCGTCCGCGAAATGAGAGTCTCAATGGTTTTCTTCGGCTGCCCCCTCAGCGCCGGCCACGACCTGGGAAAGCAGTGGCCAGTATTGCGCATTAGAGCACAAGTCCGGTCATCAGGACAGGGCCCCGCTTCCTTGCAGGGGCGTCTATGACCGCCCCTACAAGCAGACTCGACATGTTTCCAGCGGCGGGAAATACGTAGACGCGAAATTCACTCACTTGCTGAAATACATCCCCAGCAGGAGCAGACAGTCGTATCCGCCATGGATGATCGCGCACGTGGTTGTATTCGACCACTTTCGAATCAGGCCGAACGCCAGACCGAGGCACAGCACCTGGATCAGCGCGTCGAAGTTGTACTGGAGCGCGTGCACGGCGGTGAACATCAGCGCGGGCAGGACAATGCCCAACCGGGGCTGGAGCACTCCGCGAAAAACGAGTTCCTCGCCCAGTCCGGCGGACACCCCGACCAGCACCGCCGCCAGCGGACCTGCGCCGAATTCGAACAACACATTGATCGCGCCGGCGTCGGTCAGACGCCACCCTTCAGCCCTCCACAACATTTCCACGCCAATCTCCAGGAAATGCATGCACACGAGCAGGACCAGGGTCATCACGGCGGCCGCCAGGAATTGCCGCCAACTGGGCCAGACCAGCCCCAGCCGCTGGCGCGCTTCACCGAAGAGACGCCGGAACGGAAACCCCACCGCCACAAAGGACGCCGGGGCCGACCAGATCAGTCCGTAGAGCGTGCCGCGAAGGCTTGAATCCGCATCTTTCAGCACCGAAAAGCTGTCCCGCTGAATGAGCAACAGCATGGGAGGATCGTGCACGATCAACAGGGGAACCACAAAGATCAGGGTCACCGACACGGCGGTTGCCAGAGCCGCCGCATGGACGAAGGACGAGGGATCCATGGGCAGAATCTGCGCCGCCTTTTGCCGCACGGTTGGCATAAAGCAGGCCAGGCCCACAACACCGGAAATCCCCAACGCCAGAAAGGAGCCGGCGACCTGGATGACCGCGCTCCGATGGGAAAAGGACTGCGCGATGTCGCCTGGATCGACCAGCGCGGCAATCGTGAAGAACCAGACGAAGAGGCACAGCGCGACGGTCATGGCGACCCAGTAGCCGATGGCCACCCCGCGGCTCAGAGGAATCTCCGGCCGGGCCGCGTAGGCCAGCGCTGCGAGGATCGCAAAGGGGATCGCCTGCAGCCCCGCGACTGCGAAGTCCCGCAGTTCGCCTCCGGCGATCAACATGACCAGGTACCCGACCCCGAGACCGGCAAACGCCAGGCCCCAGCGCCAGGGCGGGCGAGACGGATGCGGGGGGACCGGCGAACTGAGCAACGGCGGAACGGGATGCCCGTGCGGATGGCCGGCTTCGTAAAGCGGCGGCGAAATTGCTGGCGGCGAAACTGCTGGCGGAAGCGGGTCGTCTGCCAAAGACTCCGGATCGTCGTGAATGTCACTCATGGTCCGCGCACAATAGCACGCCTCGGACCACTGCGGCGATTTGGCGCCATTCCTGCTCTGTACGCTCCGACCGATGGCGCCACGTTTGCACGTTCACAGATTGCGACCCCGATACGTAAACGCGTCGTCGGAACACAACGGGCAGGAGATCCCGTTCTGCCTGCACAACGAAAAAACGAGGAGAGACGATTTCCCATGAACACCGATCAGATTCGAAGAAGCGCCATCATCCGCGCGCCACGCAAACACGTCTGGCGAGCGCTGTCCGACGCTGACGAGTTTTCCGAATGGTTCGGTGTCGCCCTGGAAGGCGAGTTCGCGTCCGGCGCCAACGTCGTTGGAACCATGACGCGCGGCGGCCGCAAGCACCCGTTCGAGATAACCATCGGCCGTATCGAACCGGAACATCTCCTGTCGTGGCGCTGGCATCCGCACGCCACCAATTCATCGATGGACTACTCGGAGGAGCCCACCACCCTGGTCGTTTTCGAGCTGGACGAAGTGCACGGTGGAACGCGGCTGACGGTGGAAGAATCGGGCTTCGACGCGCTCCCGGAGCCGCGCCGGCAGGAAGCCTACAAGGCGAACGAAAAAGGCTGGGAAATGCAGATGCGCGCCATTG
>DASUFH010000300.1:0-14005 GCA_036274645.1 Terriglobia bacterium | reverse complement strand
CGATCACTCATGAAGGCAGGACAGGTCTGACGTCGTTGCGGTACTGGCCAGCGCCGTCGTGTGCCCTGCCCCTGATTCCTCGACCCACTGGCTCCCTCAAAAACGTGACAACTGGCTCCCTTTTAAACCGCCGCTAACAAGTCTGCCCGTTGCTGAAAGGAGCGGGAGGTCGGAGTGCGTCCGCAAGGCAGCTGGGGCGGAGGGGCGCCACGCAAAACCGACCAGCGAGGTGACCACCGACTTTACGGGCCTTTTTCAAAAACCACCGACTTCCCGGTCAGGAGTGAAGACCAGGCGGGAGGTTCATCGAGAAGATACTGGGTCAAGTGGTAGTTCTGGGCTTCGCCCACATGGTGGTCCAGTCTTCGATATCCTGTTGCGTCATCGTTTCCCGCGGTGGCCAACGAACGGCCGCCGAACTGGGTGGCCACACCTCGACAATCGCGCCCTTCGCTTTTCCGAGCAATTCAAACTCGATTTCACTGGCGTAAGTCAACTCGCGGGAGGACGCTGATCGTACAGCCACGACCTGGATTCCGAGCGCGCCCACCGTCATCGTAGAAATCTTCAGATCGAACGATCTCCGTTTTCCCTCTCGCTCAGTAAACGTGTGGACTGGAAGGTGAGCGTGGGCCGGATGCTGGCCGAATTTGTAGTTCGAAAGAAAGACGCGGATGCGTTCGTGAGCGATTGTCGTCTCGCGAAATTGCTTCCGTTCCGCCGGGGTGAAGTACAACTCCGGTCTCTCATTTGGGGGAATCGCTACCTCTGCTAGCATCGCCATCTTGTAAGCCCACGCAGAGAGCTTCCACTGGTCGTCAGGACGCAACAGGACTTTGCTGTTGCCAGCAATCAAAGGCGTCGCGATCGGCTTAACCTGTCTGTTTTCGAAGGAACTCAGCCACTCGTTGTTGCATGTACGGCAGACTGTTCGCGTCGTGAACTCGATGTTGCGGGACCTCCACAGACCTGTGGTGTTGCTACCTGTTGAACGGACGTTGATGAAATGACCTGGACGGTATTTTCCGACCAGCAGACGCGAAACCCATTTGGGCCAAACATGCTCTTCTGTGAGGGGAGTCTTCGTCGGACCACAAAAAAAACAGTCGTTCATGAGCTCCCCTTTTGGGTCAAGAGTGAGCCGTAGAATGGACACATGAGGTCCCACTGTCAGACTTCACCGTTTAATTTTTCCAGTTGCCACTAGTTGCCACGCTTGCCGTTTTCTGTCCAGTGCTGGCAACTTCTGTCCACCGTAAGTGACTCAAATCATTGAAGGCTATATATCTTTATGGAACTGGCAGTCATGAGGTCAGGGGTTCGAACCCCCTCAGGTCCATAAGAGAATCAATGAATTAGGCCGGAAGCGATTCCGGTCTTTTCTTTTGGGCGCCATAGGGCGCCACGAGGTCACCAAGGGGAACGATATGTGGTTGCGGAAAAGAGCTGATGAAGTTCCTCAACAGTCCGCTCGGTCAGCGGGAAACGGGCCTTCGGATTGACCCACAGCTCGAGCCTCAACGCGTGACATGTTTCTGACAGCATGATTGCTGATAGAACGCTCGCATTGTCGTCATCGTGAATGCGTTCGAGCATGGCATGCACGTGGAAATGATTAACGTATGCGTTGAGCCCGAAGAAGAGCACCACTGGCTCCGCAGCCGAACTCAGTTGACCCTCGTATTTCTCTCGGGCTTTCGCAGCCAGAATAGTCCCCCGGTAATCCGGGGAAAATGCTCCTTCGGGTTCTGGGGCCATGTCCTGCGTTGCGCGTGCCTCAATTAGAAAGGCTTGGTCGCCGAGCAAAACCCGCGCTTCTGGATGACCTGATTTCAAAGTCGGTTCGTAGTCCAAAATACGCTCAAATCGAGAAGTCACGAGAATCTCAAAGATCGTGGATATGTAGGCGTCAAGGTTCCCGCCCATATCCCGAAGCTTCTTCATCACTGCGCGGCGCTGGGATGCCTCAGTGATTTTTGAAAAGGCCTCGTCGAGCCGATACAGCAACCCATCGGAGCCGACCCCGAACTGAAGATGGGTGATAAATGCTCCGTGGCTTACGGTGCGGAACGGAGACCGTCCGTCCCAGCGAATCACCTCGTCAATTACAGAGTCGAACCATTCCGAAGTGAATATCCTCGGCAGGTTTTTGAAATCGGCCATAGACCTCTGCATCGTCCGGACCTCGTCTAGGTAACGAACCTTTTGGTCGTCAATGTACTTCTCGCTTCCTCCGATTGGCCTGTCTCTTGAAATGCTGTTCCAACGGTCAACGAGTTCGATAAGCGCAAAGTAAGGAACGGCTGAAAAATCTGGCAGGACAGCATGATCGATATCTCTGATGTCCGTCCGCTCGCCGACGAGAGGGCCCAAGACAGTCATCAGGTCTTCCGCTGAAGTCTCCTCGCCCATATCAATCCGAAGGAGCAAGTGCTTGAGCGAAAGTGGAGGAGGTCGGCTCATCTGACAGCCTCTCGGGGTCGATTATTTGCGAGAGTGGGTAATCGATCCACCGCCGCACGATTCGACCGGACCTCAAGATGCCCATAAACATCCGCGGTCATCCGGATCGAAGCGTGCCCGAGTTGCGAGGACACATACTTCAGGGATTCGCCGTTCGAGAGAAGAATCGATGCGAACGTGTGTCGGGTGTCGTGGAGTCGGCGTCGTCGTATATTGGCCTTCTTGCAGGCCTTCCAGTAAATCCGGTTCCTCCAGTTGTCCATGTCGACATGCCCTCGCTCGCCGCGCCCGACCTGGGCGCTATTCTCCCAGATGATTTTTCCGGCACCGAGAAAGATCGGGTCCGGAATGGAGTTCTTTCCCTTTTGCGAGGTATCGCGAACCGTTTTCGGGAGGTCATTGGGGAGGTAAGGAACAGGGCCGAGGGAACGCCACCGCCTGCTATCGACCTTCGCCTGCGCCTCGCCGACAGTGAAGACGAATTGGAGCCCGCCTAACCCTAACCCAACAGGCCCGGTTCGCCGGGCCTTCACTTTCTTCTGGAGGAATGCATGTCTGAACAGAATGGAGCACCGAAAGCGCAGCCGCTGACCATTAACGAGGTTGCCGCGGAAGTGGGGTCTCTGTGATGGCTTCCACCGCGTCAAGGCGCTCACCATGGCCGGAGCTGAATACGTCGGCCGAAGTCGTCGATGGAACCTACGAAGACATGGAGCGGCGCTGGAAAGAGGTGCTCCGGGCGGCGCTGGATGATTTGAGGCGCAGATAAGCATTGCAAAGATTCAATAGTGGTAACGGACAGAGGGGGTACACTGTCTCAGTTTACAGGTTAGCGTCAAATTGATAATCTTGCCCCACGTCGGAGGCCAAAACAATGTTCACTCGGTTGACTCTCGCTGCGGGAATGGCGCTACTTCTGGCGTCTCACACAATGGCGCAGAGCGGTGACTTCGATGCGTCCCAATCGGTTTCCATTGTGGGAAAGATTGCGAGGCTGGACAAGACCTCCATGGTGGTTGATACCAAAGCAACCGATGGGACCGTGAAGCAGTTTACCTTTGAATTGGGCACAAAGTTCTTGGCACAAAAGAAGTTTTTCAAGATTGGTGATGATGTCAGTGTTAGCGGTCATCCATCGAAGCTGCTTCCGAACGCCGCAATCGCCACTGATTTGACGGTGAACGGGAAAGCGATGCCAGGAATCATCTGGACCGAACCGGCCCACTAAATCTCCTGCTGCGAGCGGTCCCTTCTTCCCTGTCGCCGCTTCAATCAGCATCGCCAGATCCTCGAAATACCGTTCGACAACCTGCTCGACGAGGTCACCGGGAACGACCGAAGGTGACGGATTACGGGATTACGTGCTGGAGACGCCGCCGCGGTGTCCCGCGATGTCGGCGGGAGGTGACCGAAAAAACTCTGACCGAATGGTGAGCCCATGATGCCAATGGCCCGGGGTGCCCGGGGCCCTTTCCCTAAGCCGTCAGGATGGTCCGACGTCAGGTTATCTTCCCTTCCCAAAGTCGCTCAGTTCGTAGACCCCTCAGGCCCAGCTCTCGCGTTCATCTTCGGACCGTTAGCGCTGGTAGGTCCGATGAAAAAGATCTACGCGCTGTGCCTGATTACGCTGACGGCCGTTGCCTACGATGTGCTGGTTCACCGCGCCGTGCCAGCGGAGGCGCAGACCGTATCCCCTCCGATCGTCAATGTTTATAGAGCCGAAGGCGGCGACATCACAACGATCAGGCTCCGATCCACCCGAGAGAAGATTCAGGGTTTTCAGTGCGTCTCGGGCCAATCTGGAGTCAACCCCTACACACCGATTTGCTATGTCCTGACTCAGTAGCGCACGCGTGGCGAATCGTTCCTCGCGCCGGTAGGCTCCAACAGCATCGATCGGAACGTCGGCCGTGTTTTGATGATCGCGCTTGTTACCGAGCGCAATAGAGATGCGAGATGCCTTTCAGGCGGATGCCCAATCGAACCGCGCCACGTTCGTTTGCAGGCTCGACTCGGAGGCCCAGGCTTGCCGGGTACGGCCGGAATGTGCGGCCGCGTCACGTCTGTGCCGCAAAAAAGGAAACCGCCCGGAGGGCGGTCTCTCTTTGTCGCTCCCCACTTCCATGGGGATCGCGGGTTGTGTGGCGCTAAGGCTACACCCTCGCGCAGGGCCTGGCGATACGCTGCTATTCGGCCGGCTTGTTGCCCTTCTTCTTCTCTTCATCGGCTTTCTTCCCGGCGTCTTCAGCTTTCTTCGTTGCTGCGTCCACGTCCTTGCTGCTCATATTCGGACGGTATTTGTGAATAGCGTCGCCGAGCGATAGGCCGTCATCAACCATGGCCGTCTTGAGGTCCTCCAGGGGAATGCCGATTTCATCGGACGCATGCCTGGCTGCCATGTACTGTCCGTAGTTCTTGAAACCCATCGCATCCTTTGGACCCGCCGAATCCGGTTTATGCTCTTCGGACTTTCCGGCCGATGAGGAATTGCCCCGATTGGTCGACCGTGCGCCTGGGTTTGAAGGCAGAGAGGCCGGAGCGTTTCCCCGGCTGCCGCCCCTTCCGGAATTGGACGAACCGCCAATCCCTCCAGGAGCGCCTCCACCCCGTCCCCGCCCCTGCATTGCAAAGGCGGAGCTACCAACGAGCAGAGCGACCACCACAGCGCCAAAGCGGATTCCCTTCATAAATGGTTTGCCTCCTTAAAGTGAAAAAGACCGCTGATGCCCGAAATGAATCAACGGTCCCTCCAGGCGGCGAGATTATTGCCGGGACATGTTTGTGGTCGGAAAAAGTGTGAAGTACCGAGGCGCCATTTACAATCTCAAGACCCTTCCCTCATGGCATCGGCGGTATCCGCTTCGGGATGGATGTGGACTCTCATCCTCTCGGAGCCTGCGCCGGTTCCACAGCGCCGGCGTCCATGGCCGCGTTGATGCGAGCGATCCGCTCATCGGTAAGATCTGGGCGCCTTTCTTTTCCTCGAAGTCCTCGGCCTGGCGTTCGGGTAACGGCGCCGTATGGTCAGGGCAAGGGGCTTCGTGGCCCGGATTGTGAACCCGCCGGCGATCAGTCGGTCTTCGGCCGTTTGAAAAAGAGGTGAAAGAGTCCTCCGCGTTCGGAGGGCAGCACCGAGATCAGTTCCCAGCCATCGACACCATAGTCGCTGGTCAGCAATCCGTTGCCGTGTTCCTGGAGTCGGGTTCCAGGCTCCGGCTGGTCCATGATCGTCGTTTCCGAAACCGTCTTCACTGCGTATTCCCACTTCTGCATTCGGTTTCCCCCTTTATTGGGTGTCGACGGATCTATCGATGGAGTTTCGTCGGTCTGAAGAGCAATTGAAGCGGGAGAAAATACATCTTTTTCAGCGGCGATGATCCTGGACATGCGGTTCAAGGCATCCATCTGGAGCAACCGGTAGTTTTGCGAGCTTGAATTGGAGCCATGCGCGGCTACTATTTTCTCCTTATTGCGGAACCCTTGAACTATGTCTCGACAGGGTTTCTTTCTTCGCTCCGTTCAGTGATTCACCTTTTTGTTTTTGGAACTTTCTCGCCATCGCTCCGGGAGCCTTGAAGAACCGGGTAGTCCGTCCCGGGTGTTTTTGGGGCTCCCGATTTTTTTCGTCCTTAATAAGTGTTTCGATATTGAACAGGCGGGCGCCCCATTCTGTTGTTGCCGAATTCCAGTCACCGGCCCTCTGGTTAATCTGTTTTTCCCGCATATATTTGATCCTAAGTTTCAGCTGAAAACCGCTTGTCCATGGCCGCGCAGAGGACCTCGTCCTGCTGGCTCCAGGCAAGGGAATGGGGAAGCAGGCAGATGTCCAGAAAGACTGAAGACAACACCAACAACAGGGTCCGGTTGACTCTGGTCGATCAGGCCCCTCCGGGAAAAGAGGGCGGGGACGAATGGTCCGGCGATTTAGTCGCGGCGCGCCGGGACCTGATGGCCAGGCTCGCTGAGGCCCGCTCGGCGGAATACACCGATCGTCAGCTTGCGAGACTGCGAGAAGAGCATGTCGCGCTGATTGCCGCGGGCCGGGATCCGCATACAGGCGCAATTCGTCCCGAGTTCATTGATCATCTCGAGGCGATTGATTTTGCGATAGCCACCCGGGAAGCGATATTGCGGGAACGGGTGCTCGGTATCCAGCAGGCGCTGAACACGCTCTCCGAAAGCGCCGCGCGACGGGCTGCCGATCAGGAGAACGACGGCGACGTCGGTTCCCTTCCGCTCGCTGCCTGACGACGGGTTGCGAAGAAGGGTTGCGTGAGAAGGGTTGCGTGAGAAGGGTTGCGTGAGACGGGTTGCGTAAGAAGGTTGCGTGAGAAGGCATCCCGTCTCTGGTTCCGGACTACTTGCGTGCGGCGATCGCCGAGTAGTCGTTATAGGCGGAACGCAACAGAAACGTGTGACCGGGCGCGAGCGGCTGGTCGAGCGTTTCGGTCTGGTCGACCACGGTCTTGCCGTTGAGCGTGATTTTCCAGCTGAGCTTGTCGCCAACTTCCGGCTTTTCCGCATTGAACTCAATGTATCCGCCCGCCTTCTTCGGAATATTGATCGTCCAGGTGTGTTCGCCCTCGATCGCCGGAATCCAGAATTCCTCGACCCTGCGGTCATCATCGAAACTGATGCTGAATCGTCCGCGAGTCGTCGACTCCGTATCGATGACCAGCGTCCCGCCGTCGCCCTGGCCAACGGCAGCAGGGATTCCCAGCGTTAGTTTGTGATGGTCATGTCTCGCATAGGACCATCCGCCAAGCAGCACAATGGCTCCGACGATGACCATTCCAAGAAGTTTCTGACGCGGTTGCATAACGAATCCTCCAGTCGACCCGGTCATTCTTGAATGATGTCGGCGCGTCGGCCAGTAGACGATGGCGCCCAACACGATGGCGCCCAACACGATGGCGCCATACGGGAACATTCACAGCGCGCGCTCGGAAGACAAGCGCGTCCGGACGCTGACGCCCGGCCGCGCTGCCTTTCCAACCTGTCAACGAAGGCGGATTCGCTGTCAGCGGCGGTTGCGGTGGTACCTGCGGTGATGACGTTCGCCGCCGGCCCAGTAGCCGTAGTAGTACCTGTTGCCGTTGTAGCGCGGAGCAACCCAGTATGCTCCCTCAAAAGGCGGAACGGCCCAGTAACCTGGTCGCCATCGGTAAACATGCCGGTTATTGGGATACCAGTAGCCGCCAATCCAGACGTGGCTTCGGCCGGGCCGTTGCGGCCGGACCTGAACGCGGTTCGCCGGCGGCCGCCCGATTTGAATTCCAAACGAAATTTGTCCGAAAGCCGTCGGTTCCGTGGATATCAGCGCGGCGAGCAGCGCGGCGCCAAGGAGTCTTTTCATGGGGCGCCTCCCAGGGTCAGTTACCCAATGGAATTGGCGGCAATCCCCCTTCCGCGAAACGAAGCGCGGATATCAGGCAAAAAGTCCCGAGCGCCGTGACATTTGCAGAATGGTTAGCAGATGGAACGAGGACTACTGAATTGCAGGGGGTGTCCCGGAGCGGACACCGCGGCGGCGCGGTTATTCGACTCCCAGTACCATTTTCTGGCCGTCCGGCAACGTGAGATTGACGGCGAGAATGAGATAGGAACCGTCCTTGGCGGGAAAACCCAGCGCGGTCACCTGATCTCCCGGACGGATCGTGTTGCGCGTCCATCCCCGCATCTCCAGCACGTTCGGCGAACTGCCTTCGATCGCCCAGTTGACGATTCGGCCACGGTCGTCTTTGACGTCAAGGTACACGTAGCTGTGCGGATTCACCCAGTCCACCTTCGTCACGTGGCCTTTGAGGGTGATCTTCTTCATCGGATCGAACTGTGCGGAAAAGGAATGATGCGGCGATGCGGGGACGGCCGACACCGCGAAAATGGCCCAAACCAACGCCGTCATCCCTCGTCTCCCGATACGACTTGGTTGGGCCGGCCGTGCCATGAACGGGACTATAAACCAGGAACCGTGGGAGTGAAAACGAATTGTGGGGGGCTAAAAGCTGAACGGCGCTTCCCTGCCGCCGATGAAAAAATGAAGCGGCCGGATCCGATCGAAACCATGACGCAGCCCAAGCGCCATTCCCAACATTGCGGTCGGTACGCCTTCCCCGAAAAAAATTGTCCCTCTGTGCAGGCATCGACGAACCGGGGTAGTCCAATCACTCCGAAAGGGTGTAGGGAGTGTAACCGGGGCTGTATGAGAAGCGTATCCCTTCAGGGGAGAGATATCGGATACGGTTGGCGCCCTCGGAACGGGGGCTGCCGCATCGCGGCAGAGACACGCAATGAAGGGTTCCGTGAGACTGGTTGTGCAGCGCCCGGCATTCCTTGTGTGTTCAGGCCTGATTCGTTAGGATATTCGGCGATTTTTGTATACCACGTTGTATGAGGGAGTTAATGAAAAAGGTCGGGAGAAACGTGCAGATCGGATGTGCCTGGGTCGTGGCCTGCCTGATGGCAGGTTCCGCAGTGGTTTCGGTGGCTCAATATGTCGATCCGAACAAGTTACCGGAGCCGGGAGTGATTCCGATACAGCCGACCAAGAAGAGCGTGTTTGCGCCCAAACCCGCCAATGTGTCGCTTACCGCGCCTCCGGGTTTTACGGTCACCCTGCTGACGGAAGGGCTTCCGGCCGGCGCCCGCTGGATGACGACGGCCCCGAACGGCGATATTTTCGTATCCGGCTACCTCTCGAACAAGATCATGATCCTGCGGGACGGGTCGAAAGATGGCCGGTACAACACCAAGTTCATCTATCTGCCAACCGGAGCCGGCGCCCCGGGTAACGACCGGACCAACCGGGGATCGAATCGCAGCGGAAGGAACTTTGCGCCGGCGCAGACCGCGCCCGCGGCGACTGGTGGAAGTCCGGCCGCCGGAGGCGCCACCGCAGGCCGCAGCGCGAGCGCTCCCGCCCGGGCCGGCTCCCAAAATGAAGGACCATCGCCGATGTCCATCGACCCCTCGACCGGGCTCCCCCGAGGCGAGGCGGCAACGCGAGCCGCCGCCCTTCCCTGCAAAGCCAATACTCCAGGTGTGACCGGGACGACGGGAATCAAAAATCCCATGGGAATGGCGTTCCATGGTGGATATCTCTACATCGCCAATACCGACAGCATCGTGCGCTATGAGTACACCCCGGGCGACCACGAAGCGATGGGCGAACCCGAACGTGTGGCGCTCCTGCCCAGCGGCGGCGTCAACAACCAGCGCAACATGGTGTTCAACCGCGCCGGGACGAAGATGTACGTTTCGATCGGGTCCAACTCGAACAACCTTGCGGGTGAAGACTGCCGCCGCGCGGCGATCATGGAATACAACATCGACGGCTCCGGCGGAAAGGTCTATGCGTCCGGCCTGCGGAACCCGCTCGCGCTGGCCTGGCAGCCGGGATCGGACATTCTGTGGACCACCGTCACTGAACGCTACGGCTACGGCGACGATCTGGTGCCCGACTTTGCGACGTCGCTCGTGGACGGTGGATTCTACGGCTGGCCTTACACGTACATCGGCAAACACTACGACCCGAAGTACCTTGGCGGACAGACGGCAATCGTGAAGAACAGCCTCACGCCCGACGTCGTCCTCCCCGCCCACTCCGCGCCCAGCGGCATCGCGTTTTATGCGCCCTTCACTCCGGCGCCGGCGCGGCAGTTTCCCGCGCAGTTCTGGGGAATGTTTCTCAGCCTTTCCGGGTCGACCAACGATTCGTCGGTGGCGCGCGGATACAAGGTCGTCTTTGTCCCGTTCGCTCAGGGTGGAAAGCCCGTGCCCAGCGCGATGGTGGATTTTGTCACCGGTTTTGTGCTCAGCGACGGTCAAGACGGAAAACCCATCACCTACTGGGGCCGCCCCACGGCCCTGCTCGTGGCCAACGATGGATCGCTACTCATTCTTGATGAAGCGGAACCCACCAGCGCCAATGTGAACAGCAGCAAGATCTGGAGAGTCACCTACACCGGCGTCGCGCCGGCTGCGCAGTAACGGCGCCTGCGTCCGCAGGATTCGTAAGACACCGTTTTCAGGAAACCTTTTCATGGAGGCACAATGAAACTTCTGAGTCCAGGTTCGCGCAGTGTGCGAACCCTTCTGCTTGCGTCTGCCGGGGTCGGCTGCCTGTCTCTCGGAATTGCGGCGCGGCAGGCGGGAAATCCGAATCAGTGGAAATTGCCGGACCCCGGCGCGACGCCGTCATCGCGGGCCTCGTCACGAACCGTACCCAGGCCGGACGGCGCGCAGTTGAAGCTTCCAGCGGGGTTCAGCGCCAGCGCCTACGCGGACAACGTCGCAAATGCGCGGCTGATGGTCTACGCGCCGAATGGCGACCTGTTTGTCTCCCAGCCTGCGCAGAACACCATTCTGGTGTTGCGTGAAGCCAACGGAACAGTCTCGCGCGAGGTCTTTGCGCAAGGCACGGCCCCCGGAGCCCGTGGCGGCGCCGGTGGTGGCGCTGCGGGCGCCGGCGGGGCGCGCGGTGGTCCCGGCGCGGGCGCCGGCAGAGGCGCCCCCGGCGGCGGTGGAGCGGGCCGTGGCGGCGCCGGCGGGTTCGGCGGCGGCTTCGGACAGGGTGGAAATAACTTTGCGGCGCAGGGCCCCGCGCGCGGCGGCGCCGCAGCGGCCCCTTCGAACACGCCGAATTCTCCGTTCGGCCTGGCCTTCCACAATGGATATCTCTACGTGGGTAACTGGGACGCGGTCATCCGGTACAAATACACAAATGGAGACCTGAAGGCTCAAGGACCAGCCGAAGTCGTGGCGCCCGTGCGCGACACACGCGGCAATCACTACACGACGAACGTGCTCATCAATTCCGCCGGAACCAAGATGTATGTTGCGGTCGGATCCTCCGGCAACAACAACGAGACCGATGACGACCGGCGCGCCGCGGTTACCGAATACAACCTCGATGGCACCGGCAAGCGGACGTTTGGCTCCGGCCTGCGCAACCCCGTCGGCCTGGCCTGGCAGCCGGGAACGAATGCGCTGTGGACCGCGGTAAACGAACGCGACACGTACGGCGATGACCTCGTTCCCGATTACGCCACGTCCGTGAAAGACGGCGGATTCTACGGCTGGCCCTGGTCCTATCTGGGTCAGAACTACGATCCCGCGCACGTCGGCAAGCAGCCCGAAAAGGTCAAGTCCGCGCTCGTTCCGGATGTCTGGATTCCGGCCCATTCGGCTGCGCTCGGTTTGACCTTCTACACGGGCACGCAGTTCCCGGAGCACTATCGCAACGGACTGTTCGTGGCGCTTCATGGCTCGTGGAACCGTTCGAAAGCGCAGGGTTACCGCGTGGTGTTCGTCCCATTCCAGAATGGGAAGCCCTCCGGTCCGCTGGAGGACTTCATGTCCGGCTTCATTGTGGACGACGGCTCCGGTGGCGGAATCACGACATGGGGACGTCCAGTCGGCGTAACGGTGGCGAAAGACGGTTCCCTGCTGGTTTCCGACGACACCGGAAACCAGATCTACAAAGTCAGCTATTCCGCTCCGCGGCGCTGATTCGGCTTGTAGGGGCGGTCTATGACCGCCCAGCGTTTCAGGGCGCCTTTCTGTTGAATCGGAGATTTTCCATTCCGAAACGTCGGGCGGTCATAGACCGCCCCTACAAGCGGGCGGCGTGTCCGGAAACTGCAATTAGTTATTCGACATTTTCCTCATTCAGGCTAAAATGCCGGTTTGCCGTTTGGCTGTTGGTCCCGTTCGTCTAGCCCGGTCCAGGACACGGCCCTTTCAAGGCTGTAACACGGGTTCGAATCCCGTACGGGACGTTTCCTTCACCAATCTGCGATATACGTGAAGTTGTGAAGAGGCGATTTGGCCAGCACTTCCTGAAGGACCATTCCGTCCTCACCCGAATCGTGCGGCTCGCCGCGATCGACTCCGAAGACACGGTTCTCGAGATCGGTCCCGGCCGGGGGGCGCTGACGCGTGAACTGGCTGCGGTCGCGCGGCGCGTCATTGCGATCGAGATTGACCGGGATTTGATTCCCGCCCTCACAGGAACGCTGCCGGCGAATGTCACGGTCATCGAAGGCGACGCGCTTGAGGTTCCCTGGCCCGAGGAGGCGTTTCACGTCGTTGCCAATCTTCCCTACAATGCCGCCACGCCGCTCATCCGGCGTTTCATCGAGATGCGGTCACGCATCCGGGACGTCACGGTGATGGTACAGAAAGAGGTCGCCGAGCGGATTACCGCCTCCCCCGGCCCGGGCGCATACGGTCCGCTTTCGGTTCTCGTTCAGTACTACGCGAATGCCCGGTACGCCTTCACCGTGCCCCCCGGAGCGTTTACGCCAAAACCGAAAGTCGATTCCGCGGTCGTTCGACTGGAGTGGAAGCCTGGAACACCGGACGCGCGGGACTTTACCGACTTCGTTCATCAGGCGTTTTCTTCCCGGCGAAAGACCCTGGCCAACAATCTGTCGCGCATGGCAACGCGATTTGGCAGGTCCGAAATCGACCGCCGCCTGGCGGACGCGGGAATTTCACTTACGGCTCGTCCCGAAGAGCTTTCTGTAGAACAATTCATGGATGTATATAATCGATGGACGCGAGAGTAATGGAATCGGATAACGTTCTTGAAGTAGTGCCTCTCGGTGGGCTTGGCGAGTTCGGAATGCACATGATGGCGTTCCGATCCCGAGGGTCGATCATTGTCGTCGACGCCGGTATCATGTTCCCCGACGAGGAACTGCTCGGCGTCGACGTCATTGTCCCGGACATCACCTACCTGCTCGAGCGCAAAAGCGAAGTCAAAGCCATCCTGCTCACCCACGGCCACGAAGACCATATCGGCGCGCTGCCGTTCATTCTTCCCTATCTGAACGTTCCCGTTTACGGCAGCGCGTTCACGATGGCTCTCGTCAAAAGCAAACTGGAACAGCACGGCCTGGCCAGCGAAGCGGACCTCCACGTGGTCAAGGCAAAGGATGTGGCCAGTTTCGGACCGTTCGAAGTCGAGTTCTTTCACGTCACCCATTCGATCGTGGACTCGTTCGCCCTGGCGATCAGGACGCCGGCCGGCACGGTGATCCACACGGGTGATTTCAAGATCGATCCGACACCCATCGACGGCCGGACGTTTGACCTGCACACGCTGGCCGCCTATGGCGACCGGGATGTGCTGGCGCTGTTTTCCGACAGCACGAACGCCGAACATGGCGGCTATACGGGATCCGAACGCAGCGTCAACGATCGGTTCGAATCGATCTTCCGTTCGTCGAAAGGACGCATTGCGCTTTCCTGCTTTACGTCGTCGATTCCCCGTCTTCAGCTGGTGATCGATCAGGCGCACAGTTTCGGTCGCGTGGTGAGTTTCCTCGGGCGCCGCATGTCGGAAAACACCTCCACGGCCCAGGACCTCGGCTTCCTGCAGGTTCCCGCCGGCGTCGTCGTTCGCTCGCGCGACATCAGGAACTATCCCCGGCATCAGGTCTGTGTCGTGGCGGGTGGCTGCCAGGGGGAACCCATGTCCGCGCTTTCGAAACTCGCCCTCGATGACCACAAGGATCTGAAAATCGAAGCGGGCGAT
>DASUFH010000299.1:0-13892 GCA_036274645.1 Terriglobia bacterium | reverse complement strand
GCCAAGGCGGGGAATCCGCGCTTCAATAACGTTACTCACACTTCGTGTACGTCAATCCACTGAGACGAAGCGGCAGATTCCAGACGTAAACGTGAAATTCACTGGCCTAAGCTGTCGGCAAAAGTCCAAACTCCAGGGGCGAATGCATAACAACCCAGCGTGTTCGGAGTAACGGCCAGGCGGCTGCTCAGACTAATCCTCAGGTTCGTAATTCAAACTTTTTCGAGGAGAGGTCAAAACAAATGAGAACGGTTAGACAGTCACAGGTTGCAATTCTGGTTGCGGCGACGCTCATGGCGTTCGTCGCGGCGGGCGCGGCTCTGGCGCGAGGACTGGACAAGGCGGAACGGAGTGGCCCTTTTGCCGGACCGAAGGCCAACACCGGTTATGTGACGGCGATGAAACAGGACGGCAAGATCGTCCTGACGCTGTCCGACGACTTCGTCGTGCCGGAAACGCCCGATCCCCATTGGCGTGTCGTCGATTCCAAGGGGGTCATCTACGATTTGCAGAAGCTGAAGATCAAGAATGACGGCTACAACAAGTCGATCACGTTGCCGCCGTATGTGAAAAACGTGGCCAGGGTCGTGATCTGGTGCGCGTTCGCCGAAGCCAACCTTGGTGAAGCGTCCTTCAAAACACCCATCAGCTAAACCGCAATGCATCCTGGCCGCGCCGCCTTTGGGCGCTGGCGCGGCCGGCTGAAAGCATCCAGGAACAAGCAAGGAGCAGTTTTATGAACACACGAACTATAGTTGCGTCGCTCGCCTTCAGTCTGGGGGCGGCGGCTTTCGCAAATGCCCAGGTTGTCGAAAAGAAGGGGCTTTCGCTCGTCGGCGCGCGTACCGCCATTGCCGCGGCGGTATCTGAAGCCCGGAAACGGAACACGACCGGAGTGATTGCCGTCGTTGACGAGGGCGGGAACCTGATGGCTGTGGAGCGAATCGACGGCACATTTTCCGCCGGGGCGAACATCTCCATCGGAAAGGCGCGGACCGCCGCGCTTTTCAAGCGTCCCACGAAGGTCTTCGAAGACGCGATCAAGAACGGTCGAACGGCCATGGTTGCGCTCCCCGACAGTCTGTTTACGCCATTGCAGGGTGGCATTCCGATTGAAATCGACGGAACGATCGTCGGCGCGATTGGCGTCAGCGGCGCGTCGTCAGCCCAGGAGGACGAAGAACTCGCGATCATCGGCGCCGGCGCCGCGAAGCGGGAATCCATGTCCGCGGCGATGGACAGCCGTCCGAGCGCCGGTGAGATCACCTTTCTGGAGGCGGAGCGCGTGAATGACGCTTTCAAAAAGGGTGAGGTCCTGGTCAACAAGGGTAGCTACATGATTCACGCCAGCCATCGTGACGCCAACGGTATGGCGGAAGTTCACACTGATGACACGGACATCATTTATGTGCTCGAGGGCTCCGCGACGTTCGTGACCGGTGGTTCGGTTGTCGATCCGTCCACGGTGGCGCCGGGAGAGATCCGCGGGCCCTCGGTACGCGACGGCCAGAGCCGCACGATTGCCCGGGGCGATGTCATCGTCGTGCCCAACGGCGTGCCGCACTGGTTCGAACAGGTCTCCGGACCGCTGAACTACTACGTGGTCAAGGTGCGGCGCGGCGCGGAAGGGAGCGGCAACAATGACTAGCCATCGTCTTGTTCGCGTATGGATGGCGGCGGCCCTGCTCGCCGCCGCGGCGACCGCGGCGGCGCAGGTGAGCTCAAGCGCGCCGGCGAAGCGGGCGGACGCCATTGTGGACCTGGGAAGCCGGGAGGGCGCGCGCCTGGTCGGAGCGGAGTGGCGCTTCAGCGAGGGGAGCATCGTGGAAACGACCCACCGCTATGCCGGCGCCGATTTGAAAGCCAGCGGTCCGGAGAGCAGGACACATGACGTGACACCGAAGGCGGGAGCGGCGGACTTCGATGATTCAGCATGGAGCGTCATCGATCCGGCAAGCCTGCAGGAACGCCGCGGCCCGGGAAGGTTATCCGTTGCGTGGTATCGCCTGCGGTTCAAGGCGCCCGAGAAACTCGGCGCGTTCGAGATCAAAGGTTCAACCGCGGTCTTCGAGATCGTTGTCGATGACTACGCGGAGGTCTGGGTGAACGGCCGCCTGCCCATCGTGCTCGGTTCGTCCGGTGGCGCGCTGGTGGCGGGATTCAACGCGCCGAACCGCGTGGTCGTGGGACGCGACCTGCAAGGTGGCGAGGAGTTTACGATTGCCATTCTTGCGGCGAACGGTCCTCTTTCCAACCCGCCGGCGAATCACATCTGGATTCGTTCGGCCACGCTCGATTTCTACAGACCTGGCGGTATTGGAGCCGCTCAGCCGGCCATGACCACCATCGATCGGCGCGATCCGGCGCTCGACGCCATCGTGCCGCGCGGCGCAACGATCGAGAAACTGGCGGGTGGATTCACTTTTACGGAAGGCCCGGTCTGGGTCAATGAAAACGGCGGATATCTCCTGTTCTCCGATCCCAACGAGAACACGATCTATCGCTGGGCGCCGGATGGGCAGGTGTCGGTGTATCGCGTGAAGAGTGGATACGCCGGCGTCAACATCGGCGAATACTTCCAGCCGGGTTCGAACGGGCTCGCGCTCGATTCCGAAGGCCGCCTCACCATCGATGAACACGGCAACCGGCGGGTCACGCGCCTTGAGAAGAACGGGTCGCTGACCGTGCTCGCCGACAGGTATGAAGGCAAACGCCTGAACAGCCCCAACGATCTCGTCTACAAGTCCGATGGCGCGTTGTATTTCACGGATCCTCCGTTTGGACTGCCGAAGACGTATGCGGATCCGGCGAAGGAGCTGCCGTTCAGCGGCGTCTTCCGCTTGAAGGACGGCCGGCTGCAGTTGCTGGCCACGGACCTGAAGGGACCCAACGGTCTCGCGTTTTCGCCCGACGAGCGCTATCTCTACGTGGACAACTGGGACGTGGAGAAGAAAGTAGTCATGCGATACGAAGTGGAATCCGACGGGTCGCTGTCCCACGGCAAGGTCTTCTTTGACATGACCGCCGTGCCGGGTGAGATTGCGCTGGATGGGCTGAAAGTGGATCGAGCCGGAAACGTGTATGTGTCCGGACCCGGCGGACTCTGGATCATCTCGGCGGAAGGGAAACATCTGGGAACGATCAGCGGTCCCGAACTTGCGGCCAATTTCGCCTGGGGAGATCCCGATGGCCGCGCGCTGTATCTGACCGCGCGAACCGGCCTCTACCGGATTCGGCTCAATATTCCCGGCGCAGGCCTCCCTGTGGCTGGCCGGAGTTCGAACTGAAGGAGAGCCCCCGAGCCACTTTCCCGAAGGCGCTCGGTGGCATGACCCCTGCCGCTTCGCTCCTTCCCCTTTGCAAACGGGGAGAAGCGAAGCGACAGGGAGACCGCATGCGCTTCTGGGAAAGGGATCGTCGTCCCGACGCCAGATCAGCGCAGGTGAAATCTCGAAGCGAATTTCCAGGCCTCTTCGGCCGCGTCGATGACTGAGGTTGCGGGTCCGACGAGCGCTTCCGCGAGGCCGCCGCGTCCGCCGCCGGGCCACATGTGTCCCGCCCCGGTGATTTTCCAGTGGACGATTTCGACGTTGCCCTTGCAGCCTGCCCACACGAGCTTCGTGGCGGTGTGGGACGCATCCGCCGCGCGCGGTTTGCCGCGGCGTGTTTCGGTCGTCGTGGGCGTTGGGTTGCAGCCGTCTGTGCGGATCCACTGATCGAGGCCCTTCTGAACCGGTTGATGCGTTTCGCGGTGGTTGGTACCAGGGAAGGGCGGGCCGATTCCGCCGTCATACAGCGCCCGTGGATCGTCGACGCTGTGGATGTCCAGCACGGCGACGGGCCGCGCCGGCGCGAACCGGTCGACGCTCATGGCGCCGGCTACCGGGACGATGGCCGCAATTTCGTTTGCGCGTTCCGCCGCCAGCCGATATGCCATAATCGCGCCATTGGAGTGACCCGTGGCATAGATGCGATTGCGATCGATGCGCGTTCTTTTCGCGAGGTCGTCGAGCATCGCCATCGTGAAACCGACGTCATCGACGTTGTTTTCTTTGGCGTAGCCGCAGCAGCCACCGCCGTTGAACGTCAGCAGACGGTTCGGCAGCAGCCCCGTGCCGTTGGGATAGACCACGATGAAGTGTTCCCGGTCGGCTACCACGTCAAGCCCCGCGTAGTCCTTGAAGCCCTGCGCTTCGCCGCCTCCTCCGTGATAGGCGATCATGACGGGCAAAGCCACTGATCTGGCGCCGGACGGCACATGCGCGATATATCGCCGCGCGCGTCCATCATGGCGGATCGAAAACGTATGGTCGCCCGCGCCGAGTCTGGATTGAACGCCGAGTGACGCGCTGGCCGGAAACGCCAGAGCGCTGATTGCCGCGATCAGGAAGACGGTCATGGAGGTTCGGGAGCGCATGGTTTCGAAGAAGCTTACCATCGGGTCTAACGGATCCTGGCGCCCGGCGGCTCTGGTACGGAAATCCTGCGATCACCCGGCCCCGGCCGCCAGCTTCCTCCGCAGAAACCAGACGGCCACCCCGGCCCCTGCGCCACCCGGATGAGCGAAGGCGGAGACGTTCGTGAATCCGCCCACCTGCATGGCCGCGCCCAGCATTTGCAGGGCAATCCACAGTACGAGTCCGGTCCAGGCGGATATGCGAAGCCAGCCAAAGAACACGAGCCCGAGGCGGAACATGATGCCCAGCCGAGCCGTGGGAAACTGCAGCGCGTAATAAGTGATGACTCCGGGCGATTCCACCGCTCGCGCCGAGGCTTCGACGCGCACCCGCCCATCAGGACTCGTGTTACCATTTCCGGCCTGTGGAGGTGGGATGAGCTACATTCGTGGCGCGTCGGCCGATGCCCGGGATATCCCTGCCCTCCGCGACTTCGAAGCCTCCTTCGGTTTCATTCCCAATTTTTATCGCGCGCAGACGAACAGGCCGGATCTGATCAATGCGGAGGCGGGACTCTTCGAGGCCGTCATGGTGCGTGACAGCGCGTTGACGCGGCGGCTGAAGGAGTATGTCTTTCTGGTCTGTTCCTCCAGAAACCTCAGCACGTACTGTGTGACCGCGCACTGCGAGATGGTTCGGATGCTCGGAATCGAAGGCCCGGAGCCTGAACAGATTGCGTTCGATCACACCGCTGCCGAGATCCCGGAACGCGAGAAGGCGCTGCTGGATTTTGTCGCCAAGGTGAACAGCCATCCCCGGACTGTGGGACCGGACGATGTGGACCTCCTTCGCGCGCGGGGATTTGAGGACGCCCACATTCTCGAAGCGGTCCTGGTCGTGGGATTGGCCAAGTTCGCCAACTTCGTGGCGTTCGGTCTGGGCACGGTTCCCGATTTTGATCCGTTCCGGGTGGACACGCTCCTGGGCCTTCCTCCGGGCGCAGAAAAGATTTTGAATCCTTCTTCCGTTGGGTCCATTCCAATGAACCAGGGCGCAGAGGCGCCCGCGCCGGAGTTGGTGGACGACGACGCGGATCTCGTGCGCAGGACGCGCTCCGGCGATCTCCGGGCGTTCGATGAGTTGGCGCAACGGCACCAGCAACGGATTTATCGAACCCTGATGGCGATTACCCGGAGCCCGGACGACGCGGAAGATGGTCTTCAAAACGTGTTTTTTAAGGCTTTCCAACATCTGGGCGGTTTCCAGGGCGCTTCGAAGTTCGTGACGTGGCTGACCCGGATCGCCATCAACGAGGGAGCCGAGCGGCTGCGGGCCAGAAAGGATCTGGAGAGTCTCGATGCGGACGATTCCGACAAGGAAACGGTGTACCAGTCGAAGAATATCGCCGACTGGCAGGCCAATCCCGAGGAGTTGTACTCCCGGGAGGAACTGCGCCGCCACGTTGAACAGGGATTGCTAAAGGTGCCGGTGAAATATCGGATCGTGGTGACGCTGCGCGATCTACAGCAGTTGTCTGCCGAGGAGACCGCGGAGGTTCTGCAGATCGGGATTCCGGCCATGAAGTCGCGTCTTTTGCGTGGCCGTCTGATGTTGCGCGAAGCGCTCGCTCCCGTTCTGGGAAAGAAGGCCGCTCATGTTTAAGTGTGAAGACGTTCTGTCGGAATTGTCGGGGTATCTCGATAACGAACTGGTCGCCGATCTCCGCAGGCAGGTTGAAGCGCACCTGGAACACTGCACGACGTGTCGCGCGGTATATGACTCCACACGCAAGACGCTGCGTATTGTGACCGACAGCGGATCGTTTGAACTCGCCGAAGACGTCTCCATCCGCGTCGCCGAGCGCATCCGGTCGAGAATCTCGTCCGGTCTTCCCGGTTCCGGACCGGCCGCAGGCTCCTGATCGCCCGCCAAATTTTTTGAATCCTCGTCCGCGCCCGATTCATCTAACCGCCTGAGAGCCGAAAAACAGCCGGCTCGCCGAACGTTTCCGAAACAAGCCATGCGAGCAGTTAATCCCCAATTCGAAGCAATGACCCTTCCGCAGCTGGGCGGTCTTTACCAGACGGCGCTTCGTCTCGTTATGGATCGCCGCAGCGCGGAGGCGGCGGTCAGCGAAGCCTGCGCGCGAGCTTCGAAAGCGTTCAAAGTGGAAATGGACGAGCAGGAGTGGCGAGTCGAGCTGTTCCGGCAACTGATCGGGTCGATTCGGCGTCGCGCTTCAGGTGTCCGGCGGATCGCGCAGCCGGTTTCCGAGGGCGAGCCCTGTGGGGGCGCCGTTGCGCGCGCGCTGACCCGCCTGCCGCTCGGCTATCGTGAGCCCATCCTTCTGGTCGATTGCCAGGGGTTCCGGTATTCGGAGGCGGGGCGCATTCTCGGACTTTCGGTCTCTGGGCTGACCGACCTGCTGAGCGAGGCGCGGGATCTGCTGCATCAGCAAATGGCCCAGGGCGAAACGGGAGACGTCGTGATGGCTTCCGCCCCGGACTTCTTCAGATTGGAAGCGTCAGGCCCTCGAGGTTCGGTTCAAAGTGAGTAACTCGCCGTTCGCTGCGGTCTGCGCGCGGCGCCACGATGGTGTTGGCCGAGACAACCGCGACGCCCCGGACCGTACGGGTGAAGCCGGGCCGGTCGGCTTCACCCGCGTCCACGATTCCACCACGCATCACCTGAACGTTTTCATCGAGGATGGCGCGCGCACGCGGGCTTTCGGCCCGACGACAACGCCCGGCAGCAGCACCGAGTCGATGACCTCGGCGCTCGGATGAACATGCGCTTCCGGAAAAATGACCGATCGGGAGCCGGCCAGCTGATGCGATGCGGGAAGCCGGCGGAGCCACTCCATGCTCGCTTCATAGTAGGAGTCGATCGTGCCGACATCCCGCCAGTATCGGGGGGCGCCGGTTTCGGGATCTTCAAAACGGAAGGCCGAGACCTTGAGGTGGGTGACAAGCTTGGGCAGGATGTTGCGTCCGATGTCGTGCGCGCTCAGCGGATCGGCAGCGTCTTCGGCGAGCGCGGCGCCGAGGGCCTCGCGGCGGAAAACATAAACGCCCATGTTGGCCAGAACCTTTCCGGGCTGGCCAGGCAACTCCCTCGGCGAACGTGGTTTCTCTTGGAAGCCGACGATGTGGTCCGTCGCGTCCACTTCAAGGATGCCGAACTGGTGGGACGACGCGCTCGGGTAAACGATCGATCCCAGCGTCACATCGGCGCCACTTGCGGCGTGGGCCGCGAGCAGGTTCCGGTAGTCCATGTCATAAATGTGATCGGCCGAGAGGACGAGCACATGTTCGGTTCCGGCGGGCGCCAGCCGCAGGTTGCGAAAGAGTGCGCTCGCGGTTCCAGCGTAGTTTGTTTGGGGGGCGGGCACGCAGACGGGGGCGGCGGTCGCATTCGGACGGAAGTCCGGATGACACCGCCACCACCGTCCGACGTGCCGTGTGAGGTGGGCTGATTGGTATTGGGTGACGATGAAGGGATGATTGAGGTTCGATTGCAGGCAATTCTCGAGAACGAAATCGATAATGCAGCGGTCCCCGAAGGGTACGGCCGGTTTGGAACGTTCGCAGGTCAGCGGCGCCAGCCGTTCCCCACGGCCGCCGGCCAGCACCAGGGTTACCGTTCGATCGAGAATGTTCTGCATTTGCGGTTCACGCCCTTTCCTGTAATCCACCAACGGGGCTTAGTCTCGTAACCGCTCCAGTCATTACACTTGCGCTGTACACAAAAAAGTTGGATTTCCGGGAATAAACAGGCTCTTCCGGGGCTTTTTACCCGTGGACGCGGGTTTCTCGTTGAGGTGATGACGGGTGTTCTTCAGAAAAAAGGCAGAGTACAGCGATTTTGAAGCCGTTGCCCTGCCGCATCTCAACGATCTGTATCGGACGGCGGTTCACCTGGTGCGGGATCGCACCGAGGCCCACGATCTGGTGCAGGAGGCTTATCTGAACGCCTGGAAGGCGTTCGACCGGTTCGAGCCGGGAACCAATTGTCGGGCGTGGCTCTTTAAGATTCTTATTAATGAGGTTCGGCACTACCGTCGTCGATGGTTTACGTCGAAGGTCGTTCCGGCCGGGGAGCAGTCTTTCGAAGAGACGCTGACCTTTGAGCCACCCATACCGGAATCCATTCAGGATGAGGATGTGCTGGCGGCCCTGGACGAAATACCGAGAGAGTTTCGCGAGATTGTTTTGCTGGCGGACGTTCAGGAGTTTGCCTATAAGGAGATCGCCGACATGCTGGGGATTCCCGTGGGAACGGTCATGTCGCGGCTGAGCCGCGGCCGGAAGCAACTGCGCGTGAAGCTGGCGGACTATGCCAGCGCCGCGGGAATCGGCAGGAAGCTGGAGGAGGGCGCGTGATGAACGTCGTGAACTTTAACGATCGGTCGTGTGAGCGGTATCGCCGGTATTTCGACGCATATCTCGACAACGAGCTGCTGATCGAAACCAACCAGGACGTGCTGCATCACCTGAACTCGTGCCCCGAATGCTCCCGGATACTGGAAGCCCGCGCCGAAATGAAGCGGCTCGTGAAAGACGCCGTTGGCCGCGAGGAGGCGCCGCCCGAACTCGTCGCCGCCGTGCGAACCCGGCTGCAGAAGGAGAACCGCAGTTTTTTTTCTGGTGACACCGCGCGTTGGATGATGGCGGCGGCGGCTGTCGCGCTCTTTGCCATCATGGGATGGTCCACGGCCATCCGCTGGGGTGTCTGGCCGTTTGGGAATGTCGCGATCCAAACCGTTTCTGATCGAGTTCAGGAGCTGTTGCGCGTTGGATTGATCGATCACGTGCACTGCTCGATCATCTACAAGCAGTGGCAGAAGCTCCTTTCGTTCGACCAGATGAAGGCGGAAACCGGCCCGTCCGCTCTGGGCCCGGAGTTCATCGATCTCGTGCCGATTGTCGAGTCCAGGGTGGGCAAGGAATTCAGTATTTCCCAGGGCCATCGCTGCCGGGCGAACCACCGCGAGTACATCCACGTCATTCTGAAAGGGCAGAGCGATACGCTGCTGTCGCTCGTCGTCACACGGAAAGAACGGGAAGGGGAGTCGTTCTCCAGGGAGGAAGCCGTCGCCGTGCTCAACGCCGCGGATGTTCCCGTCTACGCGACCCATGAGGGCCAGTTGGAGATCGCCGGATTTGAGACCGAACATTTCCTGGCCTACGTCGTGTCGAACCTCGAACGCGCCGACAATCTGCGCGTGGCCGAAACCCTCGCGCCCGCCGTGCGCGAGCATCTGGCCAGGCTGGAACTCTAGCGGCAGAGTCCATGTCGACGATGGCCAATCAGATGACGGTTCCCGCCTGGCGCGGGACGCTGGTTGCGCACTGGCCTGAATACCTTATCGAGGGCGGTTGTCTGGGCGTCTTCATGATCTCCGCCTGCGTTTTCGGGACGCTACTCGGTCATCCGGGCTCGCCGGCTGTACGACTCATCGCGGATCCGAACATCCGGCGGGTCTTGATGGGGGTGGCCATGGGGGCGACGGCTGTCGCCCTGATCTACTCCCGGTTCGGGAAGCGCTCCGGCGCGCACATGAATCCGGCCACCACGCTGACATTCTTCCGTCTGGGTAAGATCTTCCCTGCTGACGCGGCGCTGTATATGGCCGCGCAGTTTCTCGGGGCTGCGGCTGGTGTCCTGCTATCCGCGATGGTGTTGGGAAACTGGCTTTCCCATCCCGACGTCAACTTCGTGGTGACCATGCCCGGGACCTATGGCGTTTTCTGGGCATTGATTGCCGAAGCCGTAATCACGTTTCTGCTGATGTCGGTCATTCTGCGTGTAGCCAACACTCCAAAGTTCAACCGGTATACCGGAATCTGCGCTGGCGCGCTGGTCATGCTGTACATCAGTATTGAGGCGCCCATTTCCGGAATGAGCATGAATCCGGCGCGATCCCTGGCATCGGCCCTGTCGGCGGGCCGCTGGACTGCCGTCTGGATCTACTTCATCGGCCCTCCGTTTGGAATGCTCCTGGCCGCCGAACTTTACGTGAGGCAGACGGGCTTGCAGCGCGTATTGTGCGCCAAACTCCATCATGAGAATTCCGAGCGATGCGTTTTCCGCTGCAACTATCCGCGGTGAGCCAGGCGCGGTTTCCCGGGAAACTTCACTGAAACTAGGGCTTTGCAACAACGGAAGCAGTTGGGTCCCCGTCTGCTTGTAGGGGCGGTCTATGACCGCCCAATGTTTCGGAGTGAATTTCTTGTGAAACCAAGGGGCTCCACTCCGGAACGTCGGGCGGTCATAGACGTCATAGACCGCCCCTACAAGCAGACGGGGGACAGGTGTGGTGATGCCCTGCAAAGGGTAATAATATACGTGACAACTCAGGCATGATCGGGCACAATTCCGGTCATGGCACACGAACCTAAAACACTTCAAGGCGCGATCAAATACTTCGCCGATCCTGCAAACGTTCGTGAATATCTCATCGTTAGGCGTTGGGCCGACGGCAAGGTTCACTGTCCGCGCTGCGGCAGTGACGCGGTAAAGTTTCAAGAGAAGTACAACCGCTTTCAGTGCGGAAAGGATCATCCGCTTCGCCAGTTCACGTTCAAGACCGGAACGATCTTTGAAGACTCTCCGATCTCTCTGGATAAGTGGCTTCTGGCAATGTGGATGGTAGTGAACTGCAAGAACGGTGTTTCATCGTATGAGATCCACCGCGCCATTGGCGTCACGCAAAAGACCGCGTGGTTCATGGATCATCGCATCCGGTTCGCGCTCCACCTGGAAACATCTGAAGACAAGATGGGCGGTGAAGGCTCCGCCGTGGAGGCGGATGAGACCTACATCGGCGGACTTGCGCGAAACATGCACAAGGACGTAAAGGCGCGCAAGATTCAGGGCCGCACTGGATATGCCGGAAAGACCGCCGTGTTTGGCCTTCTGGACCGTGGCAAAGAAGGCAAGTCCAAGGTTCGCGCTCGCGTCATGCCGAACGTCTGGAGCCAGCCTGAAGCGCGCAAGATCATACGGGAATCCGTTGAGCCGCAAACGAACGTCTACACCGACGAACATGGCGCATATGTCGGCCTCGGTTCCGAAGGGTTCAATCATGAGTTTGTGCGCCATGCCGAGTTCTAAAAGAAGCCAGCAAACAAAAGCAGGCGGAAGAGGCGCGACTAGCCCAAGAAAAACAAGCAGCGGAACGAAAAGAGGAGTTGATTGAGCCGGAACCGAGACCATGACGTTCAATGCATGGTATAAACCTCACATGAAGCCAAAACCAGCACCGCCAGTACCAGGGAAGACCGATGCGGAGCGATTCAGCAACGCCGTGAAGATGATCCTTTCGGTCCCGCCTGAAGCGGTGGCAAAAGAGAAAGAGCGGATGAAGCGGGTGGCCGTGAAGAGAGCGAAAGCAGGGAGAATGGAGCAGTAATGATTACGGAAGCCGAACGCATTTTGACACTTTTTCGGGAGAATCTCTACTATGGAGACCCTATCTGGCCGATAGCAGCGGCAATTGGCCTCACAATACTTTTGGTCGCCCGAAGAATCTTTGTCCGCGCCTCAAAAAGCTCATGATCGTTGCTGATACACGACGGCCGTTCAGGCTGCTAGTTGTAGCGGTTGCCAGTCTTTCCACATTCGCCATGACCCTCAATCCTGTAGTTCGCGATTGGATACTCCCGTCCGGCGCTGTATCTATTTACCCAGAAGTCACAGTGGAGTACGGGACGCATGTTCTATCCAATAGCGACGTCGCCATATTCATATTATTGGGAGCCTTGCTCTTCTCCCTTTTTGTTATCCATCGCAGAAACATCTAGGCTGCTTTGACCTGTCACGTCGGCCCCACCCTACCGTCGATTCGATGAGTTGATAAGTATATTATTACCCTGCAAAGGAGGAGAGCCGCGAAGGGGCAGGACGATGCGCGCTGTTCGGACGCAGCGCGCCATTTTTTCCGGCTAACGGGATTCTTTCCAGCGGCGGAAGGTTGCAAGCAGTTCCGACTCCATGGAACCAGGAATTTTGGGCTGGGGGACGGCGCCCAGGGCCTTTCGAGTGGCGCGCATTTGTTCAACATAGGTGACGCAGGCGTCGCAGATGGCCAGGTGCTGTTCGAATCGGAGGCGATCGGGCTCAGGCAAGCGCCCTTCGAGATAGTCGGTGATCAGTTCGGTCAATTCCTTGCAGGTCAATTCCGTCACGATCCGTCCTTCCTGAATTCGAATAATGATTTTCCAGAATAGCACGTACTTTTGACCGCGCCCGATGGAGCAGCACCCGTTGATTAGTCTCGGAAATCTCAAGGGTGTTACAGACCTCTTCCGCCGTCCATCCATGAATATCACGCATCGTCAGGACGAGCCGCTGCGCTTCAGGCAGGCGTTCGACGGCACTATTGAGGACAGCCATGGTTTCGCTCTCCAACAACTGTGTTTCCGGGTCGGTGTTCCATGGACGCGGCGCGACGGACCAGTGATCCGGGTAATCTGCGCCGGCGCGCTGAAACAGCGCTGGATCCACCGCGGATTCCGGGCGCGACGTTTCCCGTTCGGCAAACTCGGAGAAGGGGGTCATGCGGCTTTCGCGCACACCCCGCGTTCGCGCCATGTTCATGACGATCCTGGAGATCCAGGTCTTGAAGGAGGATCGCTCCTCAAACCGGTCGATGCCGGTCAGGACCGCCATCCACGCTTCCTGGACCACCTCCTCGGCCACCGCCACGTTCGGCGTAAAGAAGCCGGCGAGACGAAGCAGATATCCCGAGTGACGATGGATCAGATCAACGAACGCGGCCTCGTCCCGCGCCTTCAGCCTTTGAATCAGTAGTTGTTCGTCGTTCACGAATTGACCTCCCACGACCGTAACAATCCACCAAGAGGCGAGACTATTCCCCGGCGCGAGAAAAAAAGTTTTTTCGGGCCGGCGGGAATACCCGAGCCCGGGCCGGGCTTTGAGCCACTGTAATGACGTACGCCCATGGAAACTTCGATTTTGCGCGGTGGGATCCGAGTCCGGTGAACGCTCGTCCGGCGGGTGACAGTCCCTTCGGTGTGGCCGGCCTGGTCGGCAACGGATGGGAATGGACGTCCACCCTGTTTGCGCCGTTCGAGGGTTTCGAGCCGCACGCCTTCTACGCCGGCTATTCCGCCAACTTCTTTGATGACGGGCATTACGTTCTGAAGGGCGGTTCGCCGCGTACGGCGGCCCTGCTGCTGCGGCGGTCCTTCCGGAACTGGTTTCAACCCTTTTACCCCAACATTTATGCGTCATTCCGTTGCGTTGAAAACTGATATGAGTGTTCTCGAACGACAGGTCTTTCAGCCCATTGGCGATCCCATATCGCTGGCGGAATTCGCTGGAGATGTCCGGGCGGGGCTTTCCAGAAGCGGTCAGAAGGAACTGTATTCCCGATATCTCTACGATGATGTCGGGAGCGCGCTTTTCGATGTCATCACCCTGCTGCCCGAATACGGCCTCGGTCGGGCCGACGCTCGCCTGCTGCGCAAA
>DASUFH010000298.1:0-18892 GCA_036274645.1 Terriglobia bacterium | reverse complement strand
TCTCTGTCCCCAATTTCCCAATTTCCTCTGCGGAGGTTTAAGGAGTGACGGTCAGGTCTTTGCTGAGCGCGAACTCGAGCTTGCTTTCGGGCGCGAACTCCACTTCCTTGCCCTTGGTGGCGAGCACCGTTCCCGTGCCGGCCGCGCCGCCGATGATCGCGCCGGTGACTGCGCCTTTCTTTCCGCCGGCGAGGGCGCCGATCGCGGTTCCGAGTCCGGCGCCGCCGCCGACGACAGCCGCGTCCTTGCCCTTGGTGGCTTCCGCTTCGGTGGCAAAGGTCTGCGTTGCGAGCGGTACGGACTTGCCGCCGACCATGACGCTGGTCAACTCCAGGCTCATGCTCGCCAGGCCTTTCACTCGTCCGGCGCCTTTGGCGTCGACAACCTTACCCTGGACCTGAGTTCCTTTGGCGAGAACGGTCTTTCCATTGACCATCACCGGAGCGCCCAGGTTGGCTTTGAATGCGTCGCCCGCCTGATTTTTACCCGAATCGAGTTCGTCGTTGAGGATGACGGTCAACTTCGTTCCCGCGGGAATGGTGACCGGAGCCGCCGCCGGAGCTGCCGGGGCCGCATTCGCGCTGGCGGGCTTTGCGGCGGGCTTTTCCGCCGGCTTTGTCGCCGGGGCGGGCGCGCTATTGCCGGCGTTCGATGCCGGAGACGCTGGTTCTGCCGTCTCTTCGGGGGTGGGCTCGGGATTTTCCGTGGCCTCGGAACAAGCTCCGGCGGCCAGCAGGAAAAGTACGGGGACCATTTTCCAGATTCGCATTCAGTCGTCTCCTTTTTGTTATCCGGACCTCAAATGCATACCACGAGGGCGTTGATATAAAAAGCCCTTTGGGGTCCGGCGTCAAGTTTCAGTTTGCTCAAACCGCGCCCGGAACAGGGCCTGAACGCGTCCCATTTCGCGCCGGATATCGCCGGCCAGGCGGCCCGCCGCGGCGCGCCGGTCCCGGTCCATGTAGCCGAGCCGGCGGGCGAGCGATTTGAACTCATCGGACTCCTCATCGGGCAGAGTCAGGTCGGAAGCGTCGCCCCGGACAATACGGAGCGCGTCGATCAGCCGCCGCAGGAAGAGATAGGCCATGCGCAGTTCGGCGTACTCCTCCGCGGAAAGAATGTGGACGTTGCGAAGCTCGTCGAGGGCATCGAGCGTGCCGGGGTTACGAAGAGCGGGATGGTCCCCGCCGTTCAGGAGCTGGAGATACTGCGCCGTGTATTCGATGTCGACAATTCCGCCGGCGCTGTACTTCACGTTGATCCGGCCGGGGTGCGCGAGTTCGCGGGTTTGCCGCCGCCGGAGATGCAGGGCGTCTTTGCGGTCCCAGGGCGCGCCGCTATAGGTAAACCGGTCGCGGCAGGCTTCCACGCGGCGGCCCAGCGCTTCATCGCCCGCGAACCATCGCAGTTTCGTCAACGCCTGCCGTTCAAACGGCGCCGCCTGACCGGTGGCGCTGTAGTACCGCTCCAGATGGTCGATCGAGCACGCGAGCGGACCCGCGTCGCCGAACGGGCGCAGGCGCAGATCGATTTGAAAGATGCCTTTGGGGCGCGTCTCGATGAAGTTGATGGTCTGCCGCGCGACGGCTTCGAAAAAGTCTGCGGCATCGGGCGCGTCGTAAACGAACAGCAGTTCCAGATCCGACGCGTAGCCCATCTCTCGTCCACCGAACTTGCCCAGCCCGAAAATGGCGTAGGGGACCGAGTTGCCGTATGTGTGCGCTGGCGCGCCGCGCTCGGCGGCAATCCGGCCGTAGCATTCACGGGCGGCTTCGTCGACGATGACTTCGGCGAGATCCGTCAGCGCATCGGAAAATTCCATCAGGGTGGCGCCGGGATCCAGCAGGTGATGGACGTCGATCAGGAACAGTTCGGTGTCCTTGTAACGGTTCAGCCACGCCTTCCGGTCGTCGAACGTTTCGAGACGCTCCAGGCCCGCCCGCAATTCGTTCCGCATCGATTGTTTGTCCGGCCGGTTCGACTGCAGTGGAAACTCCGTCAGGTTTTCCAGGACCGGCAGCAGATCGTCGAAGCGCAACTCGAGGAAGTCGTCCCAGAGAAAATCGCTCGATCCGAGAACGCCGGCGATGAGCCGCATTCCCCGGGGATCGGCAAGAAACGCCATGACCCGGTCCGGGAACACATTGGCGGCGGCCTTGTCGAGGAATCGGTCAAAGTGCCGCATGGCGCGGGCGGGATCGGGCGCTTCCGGCAGAAAGGCGGTAAAGCCGGTCAGCAACTGCACGGCCAGACGTAACTTGTGCTGCTCCGATTCGTCGGCGATCTTCCGGCCCGTCCGGTCCGCAATGAAAAAACGGTCGAGCGCCCGGCCGTCGGGGCTCGAGATCCGCACGTTGTGGATGTCGATGCCGCGCATCGCCAGGGCGTTGGCGATCGCGTACAGGAAGGCAAACGTGTCCTGGCACTGGATGTCCATCACCGTCCAGTCGGGCGACGAATCGTTGTCGAAATGGATCTCGACCGGCGCCAGCAGGCCGCTCAACTCGGCGTTCATCTGTTCGATGCGTTCGGTCAGAAAGCGATTGAGCCGCTCCCTTGCTTCGCTGGCGGCGCCGGCGTCGAGCAGCAGCGCGAAGTCCTGCAGCGCGCCGGCGAACTCCCGCTGTTTCGCTTCGTCAAACGTATCGCCGCGCGCGCCCACGCTGAAGACATCCACGATTCTGCCGGGGCGGGAGAGCGGGCCGCGGGAACGCCGGACACCGGAAAAAATGTTTCCGGCGCGGATGTCGAGACCGAAGGCCGCAAGCAGGCCGCAGAAAATGGAGAACTCCGAGAGATAATCGAATCCGACGATGACGATCTCGAACTCGTCGGGGGACAGAGCGCCGGGAGTAATGCGAACTTCGGCGCGGCGTCCCGGCGCCAGCGTGGTCGACATGCGGATGTGACTGGCGATTTCTTCCGGTGGAAACGTCGCGAAATAATCGTCGTCCATGCCGGCGAAGAAGTCGCGCAGGATTTTCGGGTCGACCCCTTCGGTGAGAGCCTGAATCGTTTGTTGCGACTGTCTGCGGATCACGACTTATCGTACCAGAGGGCTATGGAGTCTATCGACGTTAAGGAATTGCTGCTCGCCCCGCGTCTCGAACGCGGCCGGGTAGCGGAGCTGCTCAAGCCCTTTGGCTTTCAGGATCCGGCCGGCGCCGACCGGAATCTGCAGCGGATGGCCGAAGACCTGGTCGAACGCCGCCTGCTGGCCGACACGCTTCCGGAACTGCTTCTGGCGGTGTCGCAATCCGCCGATCCCGACCGCGCCCTGAACTATATGGAGCGGTTCGCGGCCGCCGCGCTGAATCGAACCCGGCTCTATTCCTATCTCAAGGAATCTCCGCAGGCGCTCGAGATTCTCGCCAAAACGCTCGGCGCGAGTTCCTACATGGCCGAGATTCTGATTCGCGATCCATTCCATTTTTATTGGGTAACGGACCCTGCAACGCTGCGCTACTCGGCGCGGGGACATTTGATCGAGGGCGAAATTGCCCAGACGTTCGCGGCGTTTTCGCGTGAACCCGCGGATGAAGAGCGGCGCTGGAACTATCTGCGTTTTCTCAAACGTCGAGAGACCCTGCGGATCGGGGTTCGTGACCTGTTGCGCCTCTGTCCGGTGGAAGAGACGCTCGCCGGGCTGTCGCTGCTCGCGGAAACGCTGATCTCCGCAGCCTATCGCATGTGCGATGACGCGCTGCGCGCCGAACGCCAGGCGCCCGCTGGGATGTATACCCGTTTCTGCGTCATTGGCATGGGCAAACTGGGCGGGGGAGAGCTGAATTTCAGTTCCGACGTCGATCTGATCTATGTCTACGACGAGCCGGGCGAAGACTGGCAGCCGGCCGCGGAGTTCTACCGCCAGCTGTGCCAGAGAATTACCGCCGCGCTCGACGCGTTCACCAATCAGGGATACGTCTACCGCGTGGACCTGCGGCTGCGGCCCGAAGGAGAGTCCGGGGCGATCGCGACCCGGCTTGATGACGTGGATCGCTACTACCGTTCCCGGGGAGAAAACTGGGAACGCCTGGCGCTGCTCAAGGCCCGCCCGATCGCCGGGGATCGTTCCGTGGGGCGCGCCTTTCTGCGCATGACCCGCGGCTTTGTGTATGACGAAGAGTTCGGGGGACGCGCGCGCGAAGATATTCGCAACATGAAGCGACGGATTGACCGCGAACTCGTCCAACAACGCGCCGATCGCGGCGCCAATGTGAAACTCGGCTCAGGCGGCATTCGCGAAATTGAGCTGATTGCGCAGTCTCTGCAGGTGCGTCACGGGCCGGCAATCGACGGGATTCGCCAGCGCAACACGCTGGCCGCCCTGCGCGCCCTGGAAGCGCGCGGACTGATTTCAGCGAAAGATTGTCAGTCGCTGGTGGACGCGTACAGGTTCCTGCGGGACCTCGAAAACAAATTGCAGATGGTGGACGACGCCCAGACTCACGCATTACCCCGGGCCGCCGAGGAGGTTCAGACGTGCGCGCGGAGACTCGGGTATTCCGACCAGGCCGCCGAGTCCGCGGCGAGCCAGTTGTTGCGCGACTTTCGCCGGCATACCAATGCGGTCAACCGTATCTTTGAAGCGGCTCTGCTGTAGGGGACGGGCATAAGCGCGGGGTCGTCCCCGCCTGTTTGTAGGGGCGGTCTATGACCGCCCCTACCAGCAGATGCGGATGGGACCGGCTCTGTTAATGGACGTATGCTGAGAATCGTTTATCTGCTGAACTATCGGACGCCACGACTTTCTGTGGCGCCGCATACCAGGAGGGGTATATCCCGTGAGGAGTTTCCTGATGAAAGAGCGCGTCGTTCGCGCGCTGGTTGTCCTTTGCTGTGTCGCCCTGCCGGCGCTGGCTGCGGCGGGCGGGGAAATCATGCAGAATCCGCCGGCGACGCAGCCGGCCGCGGCCGGCGCGCCAACGCCTCCGCCTCCTCCCAAAGCGTCTCTTGAAGGGACAATCACCCGGGCGGGCACGGGCCAGGGACTCCGGGACGCTGAGATAACGTTGCGCAAAAGCTCCGACGTTGCCGATACCACGGCCCGGATCAACGCGCTACCTCCCCAGCTCGGAGCCTTGCGGGATCTGGCCGCCGCTTTCGGCGGGGACACTGCCGCGCTGAACTCCGCGTTCCGCGGTCCTGTGGCCGCGTCGGGTGTGAGTGACAAGCAGGGCCACTTCGTCATCAACAATGTCGAACCGGGTGAATACATCGTGGCGGTCGAGCGCGATGGCTACATCCGTCAGGAATACGGTCAGCGCACCGACGCGTCCGGTGGCGCGCCGATATCGCTTCCCGCGGGAAAGACAACACTCGATTTCCAGATGGTCCCGGCCGGTGTGATTTCCGGCAAGGTGACCGATCCGGATGGCCAGGCGGTGGCGGACGCGCGTGTGCAGGCGTATACGTATCGCTATTCGGGCGGCAAGCGGAGCATGGCAGAGGTGTCGAGCGCGCAAACCAACGATCTGGGCGAGTACCGCCTTCATCCGCTGGACGCCGGCGCGTATTTCATCGCCGTGACTCCCCGAGATGGCCTGCCGACGGATCAGTTATCACAAACCACTCCGTCCAACAGCCCCCAGGATGCGCGCGAAGCGCAGATTCAGGCGCTGATTGAAAGAGGAGGCCGGGAAGCCGCGATCATTCGGGCGATCGGGCTCGGGACTCCGCCGATCTACTATCCGGGTTCTCTCGATCCCACCGAAGCAACGCCGGTGAACGTCGCCGTCGCCGCCGAAGTTCCCGCAATCGACTTCCATCTCCGGCCGATTCGAACCGTCAAGGTCAGTGGCCGCGTCGATGTCCCGTTCCAGCTGCCGACGGAGGCGGAGCGCCTTGAAGCGGCGCAAAATCTTCAGGGCATCGCCGGCGGCGGAGGCGCTTTCAGCCTGGGTGGCCTTGGCGGCGCTGTTCGCGTGTCGCCGGGAGGGAACGCGGCCGGCCGGGGGCAGAATCCAGCGGCGGGTGGATTGAATAACCCCGCCGGCCGCGGGCAGAATCCAGCGGCGGGTGGGCTGAACAACCCTGCCGGCCGCGGCAACATCCAGGACATCTTCTCGAGTCTGCAAAACGCGCAGAGTGTGATCGAGCCCATTCAGGTGCGATTCGCCAGGATCGGCGCGGAATCCCAGAGTCCGCTGGCCTCGCTGATCGGTAACGGTCCCACACCGGTGGACGCGAACGGCAAGTTCCAGGTCAGCAACGTCACGCCGGGATCCTACAACCTGACGGCAATCGCCAGAGACAAGACGGGAGTCGAATACACGGCGCGGATGCGCGTCGAAGTCGGCAATTTCGACATGGAAGGCTTGACGATCATTCCGCGTCCCGGCGTCGATATCAAGGGACAGATTTACGCCGATTCCACGCCCCCGGACTTCAAGACCTCGCAACTTCGCGTCAGCCTGACGTCTGAAGACAGTCCGAACGCGCTCGCCATGTTTGCGTCGATTGTGGGCGCCGACGCCGGAGGGCTCACGGCCCGCGTCGAGCAGGACGGAAGTTTTGTGCTGAAGAACGTCGGCGCCCTTCCATACCGCGTTCAGATCTCTGGCCTGCCGGCCGGCGGCTACGTCGTGGCCGGCAGGTACGGCGAGTCGGATCCTCTTGGGGATACCTTCACGGCGGGCCGTCCGGAAACGCTGATCCAGTTGCAGGTTGGATTCTCGGCCGGGAACGTTTCCGCCAATGTGGTGGATGCCGCGGGAAAACCTGCAGCCGGCATCCTGACGGCGCTCGTCCCGGACGAGGCGCGCCGCGGCAGAGCGGATCTCTACTTTTCGGGTTTGAGTGACAGCGCCGGACGGGTCAGTTTTGCGAACGTTCCGCCCGGATCCTACCGGCTCTATGCGTGGGAGGAGATTCCGGCCGAAGCGTTCCGGTATGGGGAATTCTTACGCCGTTATGACGACCGCAGTGTCACGGTGACGGTGGAGAAGAAGGCTGCGGTGACCGCGCAGGTGAAGGCGATTCCCAAAAGCGACAACTGAAATCGGGATTGCCCTCTCCCGCCGGGCGCTATGTGAGCGCAGCGGGTGAGGGCATACAACCCCTGATTTCTTAAGCGGTATCTCGTTCGCCGGTGCGGATGTTGTAGCCGTGTTCCACCGGAAGCACGAAGACGCGCCCATCGCCGATTTCACCCGTTCGGGCTGTGCTGATGATGGTCTTCAGCGCTTCCTCGACTTTGTCGTCCGTGAGCACCAGATCGATCATGATTTTGGGCAGGAGCGTCACGCTATATTCCGCTCCGCGGTAAACCGCTTTGTGGCCCTTCTGGCGGCCGTGTCCGCGAACTTCCGTTACGGTCATGCCCGTGACATTCAGGGCGGTCAGGGCGTCTTTGACTTCTTCCAGCTTGTTGGGCCGGATAATGGCCTTAATCATTTTCATAATTCAGTCCTGATTCTAAAGACGGAGAGCTACATCAACCGACAAACTCTCCTTGGATTGTTCGGATTTCTGGGTGTGAGCCTGATCGCCGTTGATCGAAAACGCGCTCATTCTGCCACGTTTCGCCGGGGAAATCCAAGAAAGAATCCGGGCTTCAGTAGGTTCATTCGCCCTCCTGGACATCATTCTGCGCCGGGCGTGATCTGCACAGCCCTTCCCGTTTGATGATGGCGACGACCGGTTCAGGGACCATTGTTTCCCAGGAGGGATCGCCGGAGCGGATCCGTTTCAGAATGTCGGCGGAGCGTATCGGCAGTACGTCCTTGTTGTAATCGCGAATTCCTTCGATGAATCCGTTCTCGAGCAGGTATGCATAAAGATGCTCCAGTCCGGCTGGAGCGGCGAATGTTTCCGCCGTGAGGATTTGGCCCGCGTCCACGTCCAGGCTGGGATAGACATACAGGCGTCCGGGATTCTTGAACAGCTGGCCGAGTCCGCCGAGCAGACCGCCTTCGCTCACGTTGTACATGGAGGTGTCGAAGATTTCCCGCAGTTTGGACGCGCCCATGGCCAGCGCAATCGGCCGCTCCGTGTAGCCCGCGAGATAGCCGGCGAGCCGGTGGTACCGCAGGAAGTTGGAGATCAGCACCGGCCGGCCCAGTCCCGCAAGCATGTCGGCGCGTTCGAGGAAGTCTTTTTCATCGATGAACTCGCCGGTCTTCAAGTGCCGCAGCGTCATCTCCATCAGGACGACAGGCGTTTCGCCGGCAATGGCCGGCCATTTTGAAAACTGTTCTTCGGCGCGTTCCAGGACGTCCAGGGTGGCGTTGGTCACCGGATAAAACGTGCCGCGTTGAGCGAGTACCGGTTTCTTGTAGAACACCTCGGCCCACTGGACGGGTTCCCGTTTCGCGGTGAACATGGCGGCTTCAGTGAGGTCCTGCTTGACGAGTTGCAATGCCATCAGGCGGTTATCCACCTGGGCAAACCCGGCGCCGGAAAACTGGATCATGTCCACTTCGATGCGTTCCCAGGTCAGGCTGTCGAGCAGGGACGCGATGAGCGGCGCCGGTTGCCGCCACGAGTACAGGGCGCCATGGATGAGGTTGACGCCCAGCACGCCCAGCGATTCCTGTTGCCGTTCTCTTTCCTTGTCGAGCATGCGCGCGTGAATCAGGATTTCCGAACAGGGCGCGCGCGGTTCGGTCTGAAACCGGATGCCCAGCCAGCCGTCCCCGGTGGGCCGTTTGGGGCCGCGCATGGCGACCGTATTGGCGAAGGCAAAGAAGGTCGTCCGGTCGCCTCGCGTCGGGTCCAGCCGCTCGACGAGAAGGTCATACTCGTAGTCGAGCATGGCGCAGAGCCGCTGGCGGCTGACGTAACGGCTGGCGGCGCCGTAGATGGCGTCGCTGATGGACATGTCGTAGGCGGAGATCGTCTTGGCGACGGTTCCCGACGCTCCTCCGACATTGAAAAACCAGCGGGCTACTTCCTGGCCGGCGCCGATCTCCGCGAAGACGCCGTAGTGCCGGGCTTCCAGGTTGATTTGAAGCGCTTTCTGTTGGGTGCTGAGCGTGGCTTCCCGCATGACCCGATGTGCCTGTTGGGTGGCTACTGTCCCTCGATCCAGACTTCGCCGTCTTCGAAGAATTCCTTCTTCCAGATCGGCACGATCTTCTTCAGCCGGTCAATCGCGTAGTGGCAGGCTTCGAAGGCCGGCCGGCGGTGCGGCGACGTCACGACAATGGCGACGCTCGTCTCGCCGATATCCATGTGGCCGAGTCGATGCACAATCGCCACGCCGTCAATCTCCCAGGCCTGCCGGACGAATATCCCGATCTCTTCCATCTTCTTCAGCGCCATCGGCTCGTATCCTTCGTACTCCAGGTAGCGCGTCTTCTTTCCTTTGGAATTGTTCCGGACAACGCCTTCAAAGACGGTGACCGCGCCGTCTTCGGGACGCTGCAGATCGCGCGCAACGCGCTGGGCGTCGATGGGGTCGCGGGTAACATGGTAGAACTCCCGCTCCCGCGATATCACCAGCGCGTCCGATTCGATCGCGCCGCCGCTGACCGGCGGGAAGAGCGCCAGTTCATCGCCTTCCGCAAGGGCGGCCTGTTCGTTGGTGTACTCCTCGTTGACGGCCGTCAGGACGATCGGACGATACGCCTGAATCCGGGGATAATCGGCCTCCAGCCGGGTCAGCACATCTCCCACAGTGGCGCCGTCCGGCAGCGTTACCGCCATTTCCCGGGAACCGACAATGTCTTTGAGAGTGGCAAAGAAGAGAAGTCTGACGCGCATTTTGGGGGATCATACCACAGCGTGCTAGACTCGCCCGTTCATGAGATTGCCGCCGTATCACCTTACCCTGGCCACCCTTTTAGCCGTTGCCGGCGCCTATGGATGCGGGGGCGGAAGGCTTTCTTCCGCCGAAGCGCGCAAGCAGATTACCGAGATCAGTTCCGCGAAACTCCTTCCTGAAGCGATCGAAATCCGTCGCGTCATCACCCAGGGCGATCGCGAAGCCATTGCCGAAGGCACGGCCACGCTGGCATTCCAGTTCAAACGGTCCAATCGTGAAGCGCCCTGGCGGTTGTCGACCATCCGGCTGGGCGATGGCGACTGGGTCGAGGTTGATGAATTGATCGCCGCGATTAACGACGGCCGCCGCCGCGCAACCCTGGTGTCCATGGAGAAGTTGAAGCAGGGGGTTGAAGCGTATCGCCAGTCGAACGGAAAACTGCCGGACGCTCCCGATATCGTCAAGCTGACCGATGAACTGTTTCCCCATTACATGGATCAATTGATCCGGGAAGACGCCTGGGGAAATCCGCTCCGATACGAAGTGAGCGGCAATACCTATCGCCTGATCTCCAGCGGTCCCGACGGCGCGCCCGGCAACGCGGACGATGTCGCCGCCGGGGCCGACTGATAGGTTCCTTGAGCAGGCCGCTTTTCGATTCTTGGCGTGTAGCCGACCTGTTCGTAATGAAGGCCATCGGCCGGGCGATCGAGACGCAGGACATAGATCCGTTCCTGGTCTTCCCGCCCCGGATTCCCGCTGACAATCACACGGTCGCCCGGTTTGAACGTGGCCGTGGTCACTCCGATTTCGGTCAACTCAGAAAGATTATCCAGTTCCAGCGTGAAGGGACGCGTTTCCTTAGGGGATGTTCCCACGGCAATCGTGATGAATGGATGCGGATTGACGAACTCGAACCGCGTTATGACGCCCTCACGCGTGATCTCGCGGCTTTGATCGTAGACGCCGGCAAGCGAATGATGCGCGAAGGCCAGACCACTCGAGATCACGACTACGGCGGCGCATCGCGCGATGTGACGGAAATCCATGAACGATTATTCTAGACCGAAAGCGTTCGAGTCCCCGCCTGCTTGTATCTGCTTGTAGGGGCGGTCTATGACCGCCCGACGTTCCGGAGTGGACTGCCCTGGCCTCACCAAGAATTCACTCCGAAACAATGGGCGGTCGTAGGCCGCCCCTGCAAGCAGACGCGGGCTCAGCACTCACGACGCTCCGGCCGTCCCCATCCCGCGTGTTATAATCGCGCGGTATGTCGGCAGTAAAAATCGCCGAGTCCCGTTTCCCCACGCGGTTCGGCGTGTTTACGCTCTTTGCTTTCCAGTCTGAAGACAAGTCGGAAAATGCGCTTGCCCTGGTCATGGGCGCGGCCGCCTTCGGGGCGGACGACGTTCCGCTGGCGCGCATCCACTCCCAATGTCTGACCGGAGACGTTTTCCGATCCTCCCGTTGCGATTGCGGCGACCAGCTGGAGTACGCGCAGGAAAAGATTGCGGGCGCCGGAAAGGGCATTCTGATCTATCAACTGCAGGAAGGCCGCGGGATCGGTCTGATCAACAAGCTCCTTGCCTACGAACTGCAGGACACCGGCCTCGACACCGTGGAAGCGAATCACCAGCTGGGTTTCAAGGCGGATCAGCGCGATTACCGGCTGTCGATCGAGATCCTGCGTTATTTCGGCATTGAGCGGGTGCGGTTGATGTCCAACAATCCGACCAAGTTCGAAGCGCTCGAGCAGGAGAAGATTACGGTGGTCGAGCGTGTTCCGATCGAAATCGCCCCGACCGACGACACGGCCCGATATCTCAAGACCAAGAAGATGAAGCTCGGGCACATGCTGTCCGCCGTATAACAGCCTTAGCGCGATCGCCGCAGAAGCTCGGCAATGTCCTGCGCCTGGCGGACGAGATCGGATCCTTCCCGGTTGAATGCCATGCCGCCCAGAAATGTCGCCCGGACATTGGCGCGACAGGCGGAATAAACCATCGTTTCGACCGGATCGTAAACCGGCTGTGTCGCCAGGTCGCCCAGATCGACCACCGCGAAGTCGGCGCGTTTGCCCGATTCCAGGCTGCCGAGGCTGGCGTCGAGTCCAAGACACTGGGCGCCGCCCAGCGTGGCCATGCGAAATGCGTCGCGCGCGCTCAGCGCGTCGACACGTCCGGCGCGCAGGCGCTGATGAAAGACGGCCGCGCGCATCTCTTCGAACATGTCGACGACGTTGTTGCTCGCCACACTGTCGCTGCCCAGGCCGACCGGAATTCCGGACTGCTTCAAGTCGCCGACCGGGGCCACTCCATGGCCCAGCAGGGCATTGGATTTGGGACAGTGCGCGACCGCCGCTCCGGCGCTACGGATCCGTTCAATCTCGGCGCGGTCGATTTCGATCGCGTGAATCAGGAGCGCGCCGGGTCTGAGCAGTCCGAGATGATCGAGGTACGCCACCGGGTTCCGCCCGCGCGCGGTGACGGCGATCTGACGCGCCCGGAGCGCGTCGGCAAACGGTCCGCCGCCGTCGCGAACAAACGCCGTCTCTTCCCGCGATTCCGCAATGTGGACGGCGACCGGCAGGTCCTCTTCCCGCGCCCAGGCTCCGGCCTCCCGGTACAGCGTTTCGGAGACGGTGTACGGCGCGTGCGGAGATATGCCGATGCGGAATGTGGCCGTCTGCGATGAACGATACCGCGCGACCTTCTCGCGGAGGCCGCGCAGGGATTCGGACCAGACGGATTCATCGGGTCCGAACACCTCCTGGTAGAACACACCCTGCAGCCCGTATTCCAGCGCGGCCTCCCATGCCGTGCCGATATCCATGGCGTCGCCAATCGCCGTGACTCCGGCGCGCAGGTTTTCGATTGCGCCCAGTCTGGCGGAAACCGCAAAGGCTTCACGGTCCATGTGCTGGTATTTGACGCGGACCAGCCGGCGGATCCAGTCGGTGAAATCGACGTCTCCCAGAAACCCCCGAAGGATGGTCAGTTCAATGTGAGTGTGCGCGTTGACGAAGCCGGGAATGATGGCCGCCGCGCCGCGATGGCGCACGCGCACACCCGGCAGATCGCGCAGTTCCGCCTGCGTTCCGACGTGGGCGATCCGTCCCCCCTGAATCGCCATGGCGCCGTTGGCGATGGGCTCGCCGGCGACCGGACAAATCCAGAGCGCTTCATGAATGGTCGCTTCGTGAATAGTCGCTTCGTGAATCGGCGGTGTCTGGCCGGTCATGGCGCGCCGGATTCGGTCTTGGCCTTCTGCCAGAGCGACTCCATCTCCGCAAGCGACGTGTCTTCGAGCTTCTGGCCCTGGCGGGCAAGCTCTGCCTCCATCCGGTGGAATCGGGCCTTGAACTTGCGGTTGGCCCGTTTCAGGGCGGACTCGGAATCGACCTGAAGACGCCGTGCGACGTTGACGATTGTGAACAGGATATCGCCGATTTCGTCCTCGACCCGATCGGCTCGTTCGTCGTCGTCGGGGGAGCGCATGGCTTCGCGGAGTTCGCCGGTCTCCTCCTCCAGCTTGTCGAGGACGCCGTCGATGTCGGGCCAGTCAAACCCGACACGCGCGGCGCGCGAAGAGATCTGGTGCGCTTCGTGGAGAGCCGGAAGCTTGCTGGGAATCCCTTCGAGGATCGACGGTTGCTCCGGCGCCTTCCGGGAGCGTCCGGCCTTTTCTTCCGCTTTGATGGTCTCCCAGTTCTTGACGACCTCGTCGGCGTTCGAAGCGGTGGCGTCTCCGAAAACGTGCGGGTGTCTCCGGATGAGCTTGTCGGAAATGGCGTCGATGACCGTATCGATATCGAAACGGTTGGCTTCCCGGGCCATCTGGGCCTGAAAAACGATGTGCAGCAGAACGTCGCCCAGTTCTTCGGAGAGTCCCTGGAAGTCTTCTGTATCGATTGCTTCGAGGACTTCGAACGTTTCTTCGACCATCATCGGTTTGAGCGACCGGGCGTCCTGCTCCCTGTCCCAGGGGCACCCGTTGGGACCTCGCAGGGTCGCCATGATTTCGACCAGTTTTTCGAACTTCGCGCCAGTCATGGCCGGCATTATAGCGGCTTTCTTTTGAGGGATTTTGCCGTGCGACCGTGGATTTTCCAGTAAGATCGGAAACCGTGGATGTGATTTCGTCACTAGCGGATCCGTTGTTGCGTCAGCCGACAGTCGTCAGTATCGGCAACTTCGACGGTGTCCATTGGGGCCACCGCGCAATTCTCGGATCCGTCACGCGCCGGGCGCAGGAACTTGGCGTTCGGTCCGCGGTCATGACCTTCGATCCGCACCCGTTGCGGGTACTGGCGCCCGACAGAGCGCCACGGCTCATCACGACGCTTCAGCAGAAGATCGCGCTGATTGGCGAATTGGGCATTGACCTCCTCTTCGTCGCCCGCTTCGATCGCGATTTTGCCGCCCTTGCCCCCGAAGCGTTCATTACCCGGTATCTGGTGGACGGGTTTCAGGCCCTTTCGGTATGCGTCGGCGCCAACTTCAACTTCGGATACCGGCAGAGCGGGACGGTGGAAACGTTGCGTCAGTGGAAGAAGCATTTTGAACTGATCGAAGTGGCGCCGGTGAGCGTCCGTTCCGTGCCGGTCAGCAGTACCGCCATCCGCGAGCGGATTGCGGAAGGATCCGTCGATTGGGCGCGGCGGCTGCTTGGCCGTTGTTACGAGATCGTGGGCCGGATCGTGCCGGGCGAGGGGCGTGGACGGCAGATGACCGTGCCGACCCTGAACCTGGAGACCGAAAACGAGGTCGTGCCGCAGCGTGGCGTGTACATTACGCGCGTCTCGATGGACGACGCCCCGTACGTCGACGCGGTAACCAACATCGGGATTCGCCCGACCTTCGGCCCGGGCGCCGAGACGATCGAGACACACGTTCTCTCCGGCGCCGTTCCGTCCCCTGCAACCACCGCGCGTTTGCAGTTTCTCCGCCGGCTTCGCGACGAGCGCCGTTTCGATTCGGCCGCCGCGCTCCGGGCGCAGATCAGCGAAGATGCGCGCCGCGCGCGCCGGTTCTTCCATCTCCTGAGAAGAGCGCAAAGCCATGCCCTCTCCCATTCGGGTTGAAATCTACTCGCGTCCGGGTTGCCATTTGTGCGATGACGCGAAGGAAGTCATCCTGCGCTTTCGCAAACGCTATCCAATGGAACTGAGCGTCATCGATATCGACCGCGATCCGGAACTGGCGGCGGCCTACGATGTAGCGATCCCCGTTGTATTCCTCAACGGGGAGGAGGCGTTCCGTTACCGGGTGGACGAGCGCGAACTCGAGAAGAAGCTCCGGGAACTGTCCCGCGGATAATCAGGACGGGTCCGAACTCTGGACCGGGCCATGCCGCAGGGGAACGTCTTTGACGAACGCGTTCAGGACGAGCAGCGCGACCATCAGTATGGCGCTGATGAGGAAGATCTCCCGGATACCGCCCAGAAGCGCCACGCCGGTCCTTCCGTAAAGATCCTGCAGCAACGCCGGACCATTTTCGTAATGGCTGAAGGTCTGCTCGAGACTGGGCCGCATCTGAGGCAGCAGCAGCGGATTGGAAAACGCCGTCATCGCCTCGCGGGGCACGCCGTGGGGCGCCGCCGCGTCGAAAGCGTGGTGGTAATTGGTCAGCAGGAGGCTGCCGAACAGCGCGACACCCACGGTGCTGCCGATGGAGCGGAAGAACGTGGAAGACGCTGTCGCGATCCCCATGTGTTTATGGGGCGCCGCATTCTGGACAGCGATCGTGTAGGCGGGCAGAAGGAATCCCATTCCGAGTCCGGCGCTGATCATCGCCGCAATCAGTTCCAACGGACGCGCCGTCCCGTCCACCCGCGCAAAAAGAATCGTTCCAAGGGCAACCAGGACGGATCCCACCAGTTGTGGCTTCCGGTAACTGCGCAGGCGCAGCGTGGCCTGTCCGCAGAGAAATGTTCCGACGACCACACCCAGCAGCAGGGGAGTGAGCAGGTTGCCGGACTTTGTGGCGGATACGCCCAGCACGCCCTGCATGTACAGCGGCAGGTAGATGATCATGCCGAACATCGCCACTCCCACAATGAACACGCCGGTGGAACACATGGCAATGATGGGATTGCGAAACAGCGTCAACGGAATCAGCGGTTCGACGGCCCGGCTTTCCGCATAAAGGAATGCCGCCAGCATTACGGCGGAGAGCGCCAGTGGCGCCTCGACGTACGGCGAGGACCAGCCGTATTCGGTGACCCAGGTCATGGCGAGCAGCAGCGGTACGACGCAGCCGATCAGCGTGGCTGTCCCGGCCCAGTCGATCCGGCGTTTGACGTCATGCGGACGCCAGTAGGGAAACCGAAGATACAGCGCGGCGATCGCCACGGCGCCTACCGGGAGGTTGACGTAGAACGTGGCGCGCCACGAGATCTGGTCGGTCAGCCACCCGCCAAGAGTGGGGCCGAATACGGACGCCACTCCCCAGGCGCCGGAAAACACTCCCTGATACCTGCCCCGCTCCGCCGGCGAAAAGATGTCGCCCAGGATGGTGAACGTCAGGCCCATCATCATGCCGCCGCAGATCCCCTGCAGAGCCCGGAACAGGATGAGCTGGTTCATGCCATCCAATCCGCCGAACGTGAATTCTCCCGCCGCGCCGCAGAGCGCCGACGCCAGGACAAACCCGGTTGCTCCGGAAAGCAGGAACCACTTGCGTCCGTAGATGTCGGAAAGTTTGGCGAAGATCGGTACGGAGACCGTGGAACACAGCAGGTAGGCGGTGGCCACCCAGGGATACCGGTCGAATCCGGAAAGCGACGCGATGATGTTTGGCTCAGCCGTTCCGACGATGGTCTGGTCCAGAGCCGCCAGCAGCATGGTCAGCATCAGTCCGGAGAGGGTTCCGATCATCTGCGGACGCGTCAGCCGGACCAGCCCGGAGGTCCGCCATTGATGCTGCTCTGGCATGCGCGAATTACGGTAGACGGCGCCGCCGGCCCTGTCAATCGGCGCCAGAGAGAATTAGGGACAGAGAGCAATTCCGCGAACGCGGAATTGCTCTCTGTCCCTAATTCTCTCTGCAAGCAGGCGGGGCTCAGCAGACCCGTTCCGCGTGTATACTCGCGCCTGTGAAACAGGTAGACATTCTCGCCATTGCGGCGCACCCCGACGACGTCGAACTCAGCTGCGCAGGCACACTCATTCGAATGGTCCGCGCGGGATACTCGGTCGGGATACTGGACCTCACGCAGGGTGAGATGGGCACCCGCGGTACTCCGGAAACCCGTCGCGCCGAGGCTGACGCCGCAGCCCGGGTGATCGGCGCCGCGCGGGAGACCATGAATCTCGGGGACTCGCGCCTGACCGCCTCCATTGAGAACCGGCTTGCGGTGGCTGAGCGTATCCGCGCCTGTCGTCCGCGCACGGTGATTCTTCCCTATTGGGAAGGACGCCATCCCGATCACTACACGGCGGCAACGCTCGGCTATGAAGCGTGTTATGCGGCGGGGCTCAAGCAGTTGCCGGTGCCGGGGGATCCCCACCGGCCGAAAAAAATTCTTTACGCCTCCATGTATGCGGAAGTCCGCCCGTCCTTTGCGGTGGACGTGACCGACGACCATCCACGGAAGCTTGAAGCCATACGCTGTTTTGCGTCGCAGTTTGGCGGGGATATGAGCCCGATCACGGAAATTTATCCGGCCTGGGGACGGCTTCTTGATCGGGTGACGACGCAGTGTAAATATTACGGGCACCTGATTGGCGTCGAATTTGCTGAACCTTTTGTGGTGAAAGAGCTCCTCAGAATCGACAATGTGGTCGACATGGGATCCCCCTCGATCTGAAAGTTCTTTTAAACCAAAAACATTCGGGCCCGTCCAATGGCCTTGACACCTTCATGGCGGCGTCCTTAGGATTGAAATTCCTAACTCTCCAGGGAGATCAAAATGATCCAAAACCTGTCCCGATGGTCCATTGCGTTGCTGGTCGCGGCGTTGATGGCTTCTCCCGGATTGGGGCAGAACCCTGATCCAGTCCCGCTGACCGAGAAGGAAGTCCGCGCCCAGGCCGAGAAAGAAAAGAAGGCGCTGGAGCAGGCGGCCAGGGAGGCCGAGAAGCAGCGGAAGGCTCAGGAAAAGGCAGAGAAGGAAGCGCGGGAGAAGGCAGAGAAGGAACAAAAAGCCCTGGCCAAGGCCGAGGAAGAACGGCGAAAGCACCTGCCCAAGAATTCCGACGTTGAGAATATCGGCAACCGCGACATCAACAAGGGCGGGCCGAAGCTGCTCGGGATCGTGCCGGTTCCCGGCATGATGTCGCTTGAAGAAGAAATCGCGATGGGCCGGCAACTGGCCGCCGACGTCGATCGGCAGGCCCGGTTCATCGATGATCCCGTCGTTGCCGAATACGTCAACCGGATCGGTCAGAACATCGCCCACAATTCCGACGCCAAGGTCCCGTTTACCATCAAGGTTATCGACTCCGAAGAGATCAACGCCTTCGCTCTGCCGGGCGGCTTCTTTTACGTCAACAGCGGACTGCTGCTGGCGGCAGACGATGAAGCGGAACTGGCCGGCGTCATGGCTCACGAGATCGCGCACGTGGCGGCCCGCCATGTGGCGAAGGACCAGGCGAAGGAGAAAGCGGCCAGCTTTGCGACCATTCCGCTGGTCCTGGCCACCGGCCCGGCGGGATTTGGTATCCGGCAGGCGCTGGGATTGGCCATCCCTCTTGGCTTCCTGAAATTTTCCCGAGGCGCTGAAGAGGAAGCCGACTTCCTCGGGCTGCAATACCTCTATAAGGCCGGGTACGACCCGGAATCGGCCGTCAGCTTCTTTGAAAAGCTGCAGGCCCGTGAAACCGCCAAGCCGGGGACGGTATCGAGTCTGTGGTCGACGCATCCGCCCACGACGGATCGGATCGAGAAGACGAAGAAGAACATTGACCTCATACTCGACCCTCGCGACCAATACGTCGTGACGACCTCGGAGTTCCAGCAGGTGAAGGCCCGGCTGCAGATGCTGCAAAGCGTTCCGCCGCCGCCCGCGTCGGCAGGTCCGGATCCCGACCAGCCACCCAGCCTGCGTCGCCGGACGCCCAGTGGCGGTTCCCGGTCCGCGGATCCCAACGACGTCGACAACTCGGGAGTCCGGCCCGAAGACCGGGAACCCGCCGACAATGATCGCCCGACACTGCGCCGTACCCGGTAGCCGCGAATTGCTGT
>DASUFH010000297.1:0-11603 GCA_036274645.1 Terriglobia bacterium | reverse complement strand
GTGCGCTGCCCCACCGATCCGGCCATCGTCGAATAGGAATAGGGCGCTGAGTCGATCGAACTCGCCGGACTCCGAAGTGACCGTGACTGCGAAGGGGCCAGTGTTCGCACACAGATAGATCTTCGGCGGGCGACCGGTATTCCCAGTGATGTGGCCTCCCTTCCCAACAGAATCTGCTCAGAGCCGGCCAACCTCGGACTAAGGATCGTGGGCGGTCATCGACCGACCTGTAGACGAGGAGGCAATCCCTTCAGGGAGGCTCGATATGAAAACAAATCTTCCGCGATCCGGTGGCCTGAAGCGACTGGGTCGCCAATGGCTGTCGATCGTGTGCGCGCTTTTGCTGGCGCCGGGCGAGGTAATCTATTTATCCGCTCAACCGGCCCGGCAAGGGGCCGAATCCAGCGCGACCATTCCGCCGGAACAACTGGACGCGCTGGTCGCTCCGATCGCTCTTTATCCCGATCCACTTCTCAGCCAGACGCTCGTGGCATCCACCTATCCGCTGGAAATCATGCAGCTCCAGCAGTGGCTGGAACGAAACAAGGGCCTGCAGGGCCAAGCGCTGGTGGACGCCGTATCCACACAACCCTGGGACCCGAGCATACAGGCCATGGCCGCTCTTCCCGACGTGGTGAAGCGGCTGGCCGACGACATTCAATGGACTACCGATCTCGGCAACGCGTTCCTCGCCCAGCAAGGCGACGTCATGGACGCCGTGCAACGCATGCGGGTCAAAGCCGAGGATACCGGCGCCCTGGCGTCGAACGACAAACAAACCGTTGCAAACCAGGTGATCGACAACAGGAGTGTCGTGGTGATCGAACAGGCCAACCCCGAGGTGGTCTATGTGCCCTCATACAACCCGGAGGCGGTGTACGGTCCGGCGGTCTACCCGTATCCACCGATCTACTATCCGTCTTATTCTCCCGGAGCAGTGTGGGCCGCAAGCGCAATCTCCTTCGGCGCCGGTGTCGTCCTGGGCGCGGCGTGGGGCGGTGGCTGGGGATGGCGGCCCGGATGGGGCCACAACGACATCAATATCAACCGGGTGAATCACTTCAACCGGAATACGAATATCAACGTGGGCAACCGCGGTGAATGGCGTCACAACCCGCAACATCGCGGAGGCGCGCCTTACCCGGACCGCGTGACGGCAAACCGGTTCGGCTCGAATGCGCGTGGCGAAACACTGGCAAACCGTCAGCGCTCTGCGCAGCAACAGATCAACCGGCAAAAAGGCAATCTGGGCAGCGTGACCCGACCGAACATCAGCCAGCGTCCGGGGCCGGCTCATCCGAGCCTCGTCAATCGCCCGACAACACGGCCGAGCGCTGGCAACCGTCCCGCGACACGACCGGGTCCAGGCAATCGACCGACAACCCGGCCAAACGTCGGCAACCGCCCGGCCACGCAACCGGGTCTCGCCAATCGCCCGACAACCCGGCCGAACGTGGCGCATCAGGGCGGCGCAAACCGCATCGGCAACCACAATCTCGGCAATGCCTCTCCACGGGGCAGCTACGGAGGATTCAACGCTGGATCCAGAGGCTATAACGGCAACGCGGCGCGGGTGAGCAGTCATCGTGGCGCTTCCAGCTTCGGCGGATCGCAGCGCAGCTTCGGTGGCGGGGGCGGCGTCAGTCGGGGCGGAGGCGGTCGCAGTCGCGGTGGTGGAAGGAGGTAACGCAACATGACTCGTAATGGAAGATCGCGATCTCTGCGCCTGGAGGACGGCTTCATCAGGGTCGTTTACTCCGGAGCGCTCACGCTGCTGTGCCTGCTCGCTCTCACTGTTCGGGGAGGCGCGTCTGGCGCGCCGCTGAACACGGCCCGGACCTTCGCAACACCCCAGGCGGCGGCCAACGCCCTGGTCGCCGCGGCCGAAAAGGCGGATCTCACCGCCCTTGAAAAGATCCTCGGTCCCGGCGGAAAAGACATCGTCCATACGGGCGAACCGGCGCGCGATCGGGAGACCGCGCAAAAGTTTGCCGAACAGGCCAGGACGAAAGTCGAAGTGTCGGTCGACCCGAAAGCAAAGAACCGGGCCTTCATCTCCGTCGGGCCCGACCACTGGCCGTTTCCCGTACCGATCGTAAAATCAAGCGCGGGATGGGCCTTCGATTCGAAAGCCGGGCTGCACGAAATTCTGCTGCGCCGCATCGGCCGGAACGAACTCGACGCCATCGCCATCTGCCGCGGCCTCGTGGAAGCGCAGAATGAATACGCGCTCACCAGACACGGGAACCCACCGGTCAATCAGTACGCGCAGAAGATCGTCGGCACGCCCGGCACGGACGACGGACTGGCCTGGCAAAACGCCGACGGCACATGGGGCGGCCCGATCGGTGAAAACGTGGCGCGCGCCATCCAGAGGGGATACAAACGAGGTGAGTCGTACCACGGTTACTTCTTCCGCATATTGAAAGGTCAGGGCCCGGACGCGCCAATGGGTGAAATGAATTACGTCATCAACGGGGCCATGATCGGCGGATTCGCGCTGATTGCGTTTCCCGCCCAGTATCAGGTCACCGGCGTGAAGACATTCATCGTCAGCAACGACGGTGTGGTTTATGAGAAGGATCTCGGTCCGACCACCGTAGCCACGGCGCGACGGATCAACCGGTTCAACCCCGATGAGACGTGGACTCCCGTCGACGAGGAGTAACGGCGAACGGCAAGGGCGGTCTGGAGTGGACCACCCTTGCCGGCGACGAATGTCGGGAATCGCTTCCGTGCGCCTGTGGTTGCGACGCCGGCGCCCATCCGACCTGCTGCTGTTCGGTGTAACGCTGGCGGAACTGGGCATCCTCGTCTACCTCACACCGACATTCACTATTACAGACTGGATCTACATACTGCAGCACGTCGTGGCGCTGGGAATCGCGCTGACCCGCCCGGCGCCGGAAGCGCAGAACCGGTCGCCGCTTTCCAATTCCGCCGTGGCCATGTCCTACGCGTATCCGTACGCGGAGATCATCTGGCTCCGCTGGCGGCCCGGCGATGAAGCGTGGCCCGATGCGGGCCTCGCGCTCGTCACGCTTGCGGCGGCGTTGAGTCTGGCCAGCCTCATCACGCTTGGCCGGTTCTTTGGAATCCGACCGGCCATGCGCGGACTGGCGATCCGCGGTCCATACAGCGCCATCCGGCATCCGATGTATCTCGCGTACATGATTTCAGATGTGGGATACAACTTTCAGGAATGGAATACGGGAACGGCTCTGTTGACGCTGGCCGGCTGGGTCTCCCTGCTGTACCGTATCCACGCCGAAGAAAAAGTACTCTCCGCTCATTCGGGCTGGACTACGTACACATCTTCGGTTCGCTATCGCCTGATACCCGGACTCTGGTAAGGGCGACATCCGGGCATTCCCGGCCAGCATCGCCAGACCGTGCCCGGAGGAGTTGACTCGAAGACCGACCACTCTCAGGACGGACCGTCCGGCGTGAGGAGGGCGGACAATTCCTCTTTCTGACCCGGGTTCAGGTCCGGACTGAAGTGTAGTACCCGCTGCAGAATGTCACCGGTCTCGAAGTATTCCTGCCGGCAGCGGGGGTGGATGAAGCCGCCTCCGGAAAACATGCCGTCTTCGAAGAAGACCAGGCGGATCCGCCAGCTCCCGCGCTCGATGGTTTCCCGGCAATGCCGGCACTTCGCCTGACCGCTGGGCGCCGGTTCCGCGCCGTCGATGCGGGGCAGACGCCGATGGGCAATGCCTTCACGCGCGACAGCCTCCAGAGAGGTCCGGTCGATGGCGGCGTCCGGCGTGATTTCGAGGGCCTCCAGGAACGGCTCCGGACGTTTGAACGCCCCGCACACCGGATGGAACCACAGCGTGGTTTCGCCCTCGGCGAAAGGGTTCGGTATCCGTTCGCCGAAGCGCACGGCGCCCCGTTCGATGGCTTTGGAGCATCCGCGGCACTTGGAACGCCCGGTGGGCGCGATTTCCAGAGTATGTCCCATGATCAGGAAAGCAGACTGGCCAGCGGATCCGGCCCGGCGCGGCCATCACAGCCGCTGGATTCGCCGGAAGTATACTGCAGGCACGCGCCGAGATTTGCCGTGAGGTTGCGCCGCGGTTGCGGTATTCTCGGTGGTTCCCGCCGGACGGGTTGTGCGCTCCGGTAAACACAACCGCACGGAGAAAGAAAGGTCGGCGAAAGCCGAGCACTGAACCAGGATGAGCGACGCAGCAACGATCTTGAAATCCGTCGACGAGGGAAAGAGGGTGTCCAACGACGACGCCATTACCCTGTTTGAACAGGCCTCCCTCTTCGACCTCGCCGAAAGGGCCGATCGCATCCGGGCGCGGCTCCACCCCGACAACGTCGTCAGCTACATCATCGATCGGAACATCAATTACACGAACGTGTGCAAGGAGTTCTGTACCTTCTGCGCCTTCTATCGCGTCAAGGGCGACGCTGAAGCCTACGTCCTTCCCGACCACGTCATCTACAAGAAGATCGAAGAAACGATCGCGCTCGGCGGCACGGGCATTCTCATGCAGGGCGGCGTCCATCCGGATCTGAAGATCGACTACTACGAACGGCTGCTGGCCGGTATCAAGGAGCGATTTCCAATCCATTGTCACTGCTTCTCACCCTCCGAGATCCTCAACATTGCGCGAGTTTCGAAGCTGACGGTGGCGGACACGTTCGGGCGCCTGAAGGCCGCCGGCCTCGACTCGATGCCGGGGGGCGGAGGCGAAATCCTCGACGATGAAGTGCGCGCGGTGATCAGCCCCCTGAAGTGCACGAGCGATGAATGGATGATGGTTCACCGCAAAGCGCACAAACTGGGGTTGCAGACGACCGCGACCATGATGACCGGTGTTGGCGAAAACATCCGGCACCGCATCAATCATCTCGACCGTCTGCGCCGGCTGCAGGACGAAACCGGCGGATTCACCGCATTCATTCCGTGGACATTTCAGCCGGAGAACACCGAACTGGCCAAAAGACATCCGGCCGAAGTCACCGCGGTGGAATATCTGAGGATGCTGGCGCTCAGCCGCATCTATCTGGACAACATCGCGAACGTGCAGGTCTCGTGGTTGACGGTCGGTCTGAAAGTGGGCCAGGTCGGTCTCCGTTTCGGCGTGAACGACATGGGCAGCATCATGATCGAAGAGAACGTCATCAGCGCGGCGGGGGCCCGCAACCGGGCCAATGACGCGGAACTGCGCCGCGTGATCGCCGACGCGGGGTTCACGCCGCGCCAGCGCACGACGCTGTACGAACGGTACGTCAACTGAGGTCCTCGGCTGGAGCGGAACCCGGGCGAGCGCGCGCAAAGGTCTTGCGGCGCCGATTGATGCTCTCCGGGGAGCGACGAGTCACGGAAGTTCTTCCTTGGGCCGCGTGCTATCCTTTTTTTATCCCATGAGCGGACGCGAAATTGTCATCGGATTAAAGAACAACGTCCGCAATCTGTGGCCTTTGTTCCGGTATCTTTTCCTTCGCACCGAAACGCACGCCTTTTGCCTGGCGCTTTCCGCCGCGGCTCTTCTCGGTTTTTACCCCTTCTGCTCGATGCTGCTCTGGCTGACCAGACATGCGTCCCTGTGGCTGCACAATCACAGTCCGGAATGGGTCTGGTGGGAATGGAACAATGTCTATAACTTCACGCGCGAGGCCATCTATCTCTTCGTGCCCACCAGTTTCATCAAGGGCAATCCGATCGAGAAGGATTTCCTGATCCACAACCTCGATGTCTCCGTCAGCAACTTCCGCGCTTCATCCATATTCTGGATTCTGCTCGGCGCGGCCGCCGTCTTCGTGCCTCTGGAAGCGGGTTTCAACCGGTTGTGGCGGGCGGAAAAGGACCGCTCGTACTGGCACAACCAGGCGGTGGGATTTGCGCTCACGGTGGTCTGCTGCGTCATCGCGATGGCGTTTGTCGCCGTCAACTCCACCCTGCGTTTTGGAACCGGGTTTCTCTTTTCGCTGTTTCAGGACATTGTGGAAGTCATCTCATTCCACCAGTTGAGTATCCCCGATGCGGTTCAGAGCGCGTTCAACACGGCGATCCTCAAGGTGGAATGGGCGGGGTTCTTTTTTCTGGTCATTCTGATCCTGTACAAATATCTGCCCAACACGAAGGTCCGCGCGGTGGAGGTTCTCCCGGCGGCGCTGCTGGCCGGCGTGACGGCGCAGATCGTGCAGACCGCCTATGTCTTCATCCTGCCGTCGCTGGACATCCGGAACGAGTACGGCAGCCAGGGGCCGTTCTTTCTCCCCGTCAATTTCCTGCTGTTGACCTACTTCGAAACGTTCGTCGTTCTGGGAGGCGCTTTCCTCGCCACACAGCCGCGGAACCTTTCGGAGGTGGTCGTTCTACCGGGATTGCAGCCGGCGCCCGAAGAAGCGGTCGTGACGGAAGAATCCGAAGAGGACCGCGCCGCGGACAATCCCCAATAGAGCTGCTCAGTCTCGCTCTCGGGGCGCCGGGGCCGTGGACCCTTTCAGCGCGGCGGCAATCAGAGGAATCATGATTTCGTGATGTCCCGTCAACGCGATGGCCTGGCCGCTCGCCTGCGTCGGGCGCTTCAGGACGTTTTCGGTGGGGCGATAGCTCTGGATGAAATCCAGGTTGGCCGTCGTGAATTCCTCCAGACGGTGTCCGAGGTTTCTCACAATGGACACGGCCTTGAGGAAGACTTCAGGCAGCACGACGGCTGAACCCACATTGAGATAGACGCCGCCGGCATCCAGTTCCCGCGTCATGCTGCAGAAGAGCCGGAAGTCATGATGAGTCGCCCTTCCCAGCGCCTCTCCGGAAGCGGTCGGATGGGTGTGCACAATGTCGGTCCCAATGGCGACGTGAACCGTCACGGGTATGCGCAGGCGGTAGGCCTGGGCCAGCACACTGAGATTGCGGTGCGGAAACCCTCCGGGAACCCGGCCTTCCTCAATCAACCGGCCCAGCGCCTCGCCCATTCCGATACCGTCCGCCTCGCGTACGGCCGCGTTGATGTACTCCGACGTTTCGCGGGCCATACCGAACTGGCCGGAGCCGATCACCGTTTCGACTTCCTCTGAAGTCTGCCCGGCCAGAGCGACCTCGAAGTCGTGGATCGCGGCGGAGCCATTCATCGCCAGACCCGTCATGAAACCCGATTCCATCAGATCATTGAGCACCGCTCCCAGACCGACCTTGATGACGTGGCCGCCGATGCCCCACACAATGGGCTTCCCGGACTCGCGCGCATAGAGAACGGCGCGAATCAGGCGCCGCAGGCGGTCGCCGGCAAGGATCTGGGGCAGCTTTGCGATGAATGCCGGAATGTTCTCGGATCCGTCCATCGACTTGCCGAACATTCCGGTGTGGACTTTGCTGTTTCGCTGGGCGATGGGATAGGTCCGGGCGCCGGTGAAATCGAAGGGTGGAAGCGAATAACGGCTCTCCACGTTACTTTTCCGGATAGGCCTCGGGGAACAGCGCGCGATCGACCAGATCGCAGAGGATATGCGCCAGCATGATGTGGGTTTCCTGGATTCGAGCCGTGGTCCGGCTCGGAACGCAGAACAGGTGGTCGGCGCGCCCCTGCATTTTGCCGCCGGTCTCCCCGGTGAAACCCATGGTGATCAGGCGCCTGCTGCGCGCCGTATCGAGCGCTTCGACAACGCTGGGCGAGTTTCCACTTGTGGAAATGCCGATGGCGACATCGCCGGGCGCGCCCAGCGCCGCGACCTGACGGGAAAACACATGGTTGTATCCGTAGTCGTTGGCGATCGCGGTGAGCGCGGAGGTGTCGGTGGTGAGGGCAATCGCCGCCAACGGTGGACGGTCCGGCCCGAAGCGGCCGACGAATTCGGCGGCGATATGCTGCGCGTCCGCCGCGCTGCCGCCGTTGCCGAAGAGCAGAACCTTTTTTCCGGAGCGGCAGGCGTCGACCATCACGCCGGCCGCGGCCGCAATCCGGACGCGCTGTTCGCTGAAGAAGCGGGTTTTGACCCGGATGCTTTCGGAAACCAGTTCGTCGACCATGCGCTCCATCATTCCGTATTCTCCCGCGTCAGACTACCGCAACTCCAGCGGTATGGCATTTTCCTTCGAGAACAGGTCGGCCAGCGCATGGCCGGTATAGGACCTTGCGGACTGCGCCACATTCTCCGGCGTGCCCGCCGCGAGCACCTGGCCTCCTCCGCCGCCGCCTTCAGGGCCCAGATCCACCACCCAGTCCGCGGTCTTAATGACATCCAGATGGTGCTCGATAATGATTACCGTGTTGCCAAGGTCTGTCAATCGACTGAGCACGTGGAGCAGCTTCTTCACGTCGTCGAAGTGCAGCCCGGTGGTGGGCTCATCGAGAATGTACAGCGTCTTGCCCGTGGCGCGGCGGCTCAATTCCCGCGCCAGTTTGATGCGTTGGGCTTCGCCGCCCGAAAGCGTCGTCGCGGACTGGCCGAGCCCGATATATCCCAGTCCGACGTCAACCAGCGTCTGCAGTTTGGACTGCACGGCCGGCACCGCGCCGAGAACGGGAAGAGCGTCGGCAACGGTGCGCTCGAGCAGGTCCGCGATGGACAGCCCCTTGTAGGTAATGGCGAGCGTCTCACCGTTGTACCGTTTGCCGCGGCACGCCTCGCAGGAAACATAGACGTTCGGCAGGAAACTCATTTCGATCTTCCGCAGGCCATCCCCCTGGCAGGCCTCGCAGCGCCCACCTTTCACGTTGAAGCTGAACCGCCCGGCCTTGTATCCGCGCGCGCGAGACTCGGGAAGCATGGCGTACAGGTCACGGATCGGCGTAAACACGCCGGTGTACGTGGCGGGATTCGAACGGGGCGTCCGGCCGATGGGCGACTGATCGATCTCGATCACTTTGTCGATGTGTTCGAGTCCCTCGATGGCCCGGTGCGCGCCAGGCTCATCCAGCGCCCGGTAGAGCTGGCGCGCGAGGGCCTTGTAGAGGATTTCATTGATCAGCGTCGATTTGCCGGATCCGGAAACGCCGGTAACCACGGTCATCAGGCCGATCGGAAACGACACGTCGATGTTCTGCAGATTGCGCGCTGTGGCCCCCCGGACCGTAATCGCTTTTCCATTGGCGGCGCGCCGCTGGCGCGGCGTGGGGATGGCCAACCGGCCCGATAGATACTGTCCGGTCAGGCTCGCCGCGTTGCCGGCAACCGCATCCGGACTGCCCGCCGCCACCAGTTTTCCACCTTCCGCTCCCGCGCCGGGGCCCAGATCCAGCACATAGTTTGCCCGCCGGATCGTGTCTTCATCGTGTTCGACCACGATCACCGTGTTGCCCAGATCCCGGAGTTCCTCCAGTGTCGCAATCAGGCGCGCGTTGTCCTTGTGGTGCAGGCCGATCGACGGCTCATCGAGCACGTAGAGTACGCCCCGGAGCTTCGATCCGATCTGCGTTGCCAGGCGAATGCGCTGGCTTTCGCCACCCGAAAGCGTATTGGCCGGACGGTCCAGGCTCAGATAGTTCAACCCAACGGCGTCGAGAAAGCGCAACCGCGCCACGATTTCCCGAACCACCCGTCCCGCCACCAGCGCGTCTCTCGGCGTCAGCATGAGGTCCGAAAAGAACGCCAGCGCCTGCGCGATTGGCAGCGCCGCGGACGACGCGATGGAACGCCCCCCGACCGTGACCGCCAGGCTCTCCGGCTTGAGCCGGGCTCCAGCGCACGCCGCGCACGGCTTGGTAACCATGAAGTCGGAAAGATCCTCCGCCATGGAGTCTTCCCTGTCGTACCGCCGCTGCAGGAGATCGATAATGCCTTCAAACTTTTTGCCGCGCTCCCGAACCCCGTAGAAGATCGCCTGCCGGGCCTTTGCGTTCAATGACTCGAAAGGCGCGCTGATGTCGAAACCGCCATGATCGGCAATGTCGTTGACGCGCTTTTCCAGCTCCACATCGGCTGTTCCGTTCGTGATCGCCAGCGCGCCGTCCAGCAACGGGCGGGTGGGGTCCGTGATCAACCGCGCGGGATCGAAATCGAACTTGATGCCCAGACCATGGCAGGTCTCGCACGCGCCATACACGCTGTTGAACGAGAATGTCCGCGGCTCGATGGCAGGAATGTTGACGCCGCAATCCACGCAGGCCATCTTCTCGGAATACAACCGCTCTTCCCCATCAACCACCGCAACGGCGACCACCCCCTGACCCAGTTTTACCGCCTGCTCCACCGACGCCTCCAGGCGCCGATCGATATCCTTCTTGATGAGGAGGCGGTCCACCACGACCTCGATCGAATGGTTCTTCTTCTTGTCGAGCGAAATCGGCTCGTCCAGGCTGCGGAGAACGCCATCGACCCGCGCGCGCACGTAGCCGCTCCGCCCGAGATCCTGCAGCTGTTTCTTGAATTCGCCCTTTCGGCCTCGAACGATCGGCGCCAGTATCATGACCCGCTCACCTTCAGGGAGCGCTTTAACGTGGCGCACAATCTGATCCGGGGTCTGTTTGGACACGGGCTTGCCGCACTCCGGACAGTGTGGAATTCCGATGGATGAGAACAGCAGACGCAGGTAATCGTAGATTTCCGTAACGGTGCCCACCGTGGAACGGGGACTGCGGGAAGCGGTCTTCTGCTCGATGGAAATGGCCGGAGACAGACCTTCAATGGAGTCGACATCGGGAGGATCGAGCCGATCGAGAAACTGGCGGGCGTACGCCGACAACGACTCCACATAACGCCGTTGGCCTTCGGCGTAGATCGTGTCGAAGGCCAGACTCGACTTGCCCGAGCCGCTCAGACCCGTGATCACGGTCAGCTGGTTGCGTGGGATCTCGACGTCGATGCCCTTCAGGTTGTGCTGTCGGGCGCCCCGTACGGTGATGTTCTGTATAGCTCGCGCCATTGCAGGTCAGTGAAACTCGTCATTCTATCTGACTCTCCATTGTTTTTCCTAACCATCCGACAACGATCGCGCCGACAGCGCTGCGCCGACAGCGGACGCGTCCACCGTCTGCTGTTGCCTGCTGCAGGGACGGTCTCTCAAGGAACAGAGGGACCGAGCGGGCTGCGGCAATGGCATTCCTGCGCTGCCTATTGTTTGACAAGAATGGCGGTGTTAGTATCTCGCCAATTTGGCGATTCGACTATCCGCGGGAGTGAACATCACAATGAAAAATCGATTGGCGTGGACCTTTGCGTCCCTGTTTCTATTCAGCGCGTTGACCATCTCACTGGCCGCCTGGCAGGGGCCGCCCGCAGGCGGACAGCGCGGAGCGGGCGGAGGCGGTTTTGGCGGGCCTCAGGGTGGCCGCGGACAGCGAGGCGGAGGCCCGGCCGCTGGAGCTCCGGCCGCAGGGGCGCCAGGCCAGCGAGGCGCTGGGGCTCCGGTAGGGGCTCTCCCGGGTGGACCTGGCGGCGGGCGAGGTGGTCCACGCACGCCCGATGGCGCTCTTGCGCCGAACGCCCCACATCCGGATCCGTTGCCGATCGATCTGTTTACGACGAAGAACTTCTATAAGGACAAGGCCTCCTGGACCGATCCGAAATACTTCCGGTGCAACATCTCCCGCATTCTCACAGAAGTGTGGGCCGACAACCGCATGGGAAGCAATCCGCCGTCCACGGCCGGCTGGGGAGATTGCTCCAGAGACATTCCCGCCTCGGAAATCAAGAGTCCGTAT
>DASUFH010000296.1:0-10262 GCA_036274645.1 Terriglobia bacterium | reverse complement strand
AAGTCGATCGAGTTGGGCATGTTCTCGAAATCCAGAACGAGCCTGCGGGGATTCTCCAATTCAAAATGGAATACACGAGCCGGCCCCGTGGCGTCGATGCGCACGTCCAGGGTATCTGCAGTCCCACTGTATTCCACGTTGCGGACGACAGCCCCTGCCGGCGCAGCCCCAAACGCGGTTGCGGCCGCGGCAAGGAGGGCGGCGCCAAGAGTCATCTTCAAAAACATTCTGGCAGCAGTCAGTCTCATTTAGGTTCTCCTGGGGCGGGGTGAAGCTTCCGCACGACGTCCCTTGTCGATGGCTCCGTGCGACCTTTACTCGGAAGCTTCGTATAAATGACCGAATCCGAACGGACCTCCTTGACGGACAGCGGAACGCCGGAATCGTCCTTCCGGACAATCGGCGAAAACACGATCCCGTCCATCCGGATATCCTTGACGATGGCGTTGAATACCTCGTCGTGACGGGTGATGTTGTACGTTCTGTTGCCAGGGCCCTGGATGATTGCCATGGTCATCATCGGATCCCTGGCGACAATGACGCCTTTGACCGAGATGTCCTCCAGCAGAAGGCCCTTCACGCCCCGAGGCCGCGAGACCGGAATGAGGACCTCCGGAGGCAGTGGCGGCGTCACCGATTGCGCGCCGGGCGCGCCCGGCGTATCCGGCGCGCCGGGCTGGGGCGTCGTCGCATTGGCCGGCGGCTTGGGCGGAACCGGATTGACAAAGGGATCGAGACGGCCCTTCGGATTGTACCGGTAGCCGGGATCAACGGTAAAAATCGGTGGCGGTTCCGGCGAAGGAGCCTCATTCTGCGCCTTGGTCTGCGCAAATACCGGCAGGACGCACACGATCCCGACGATGGTAACGATCAGCCAGCGCCATGGACGGCCAGCCACGGTCGAGCGGAAAGTCGTGCGGAAATACGTGGTTTTTCGCATGGGTTTATTTGATCCGTTTATTTTTTGCCGGATGGAACGTCCTGCGTCTGTTCATCGCGATAGACGTAGGTGGTGGCCGTGTAGGTCGCCCCGACACTGGTCAGCTGACCTTCCGGACCGGTCCCAGGCCGCGCATTGATTTTCATGTTGCTGACACTGACGATACGCGGCAGGTTGCGGACTCTGTCCAGAAACTCGCCGAGGTTGTGATAGCTGCCGATGATTTCGAAATCCCACGGCCATTCCGTATAGACTTCGTGATCGACGGTCGCGCGGGGCCCGACGCGCAGGATTTTCAGATCCGACACGCTGATCTTCCGCTGGATGTCTTCAAGGATCTCGTGCGTTTCCTTCTCCAGAGGAAGGTCCCGCTTCAAGCGGTCCAGTTCAGCCTGCAATTCATCCGACTCCTGCTTGAGCTTGGCAAACTGCTGCAGCTGGGCGCGGCTTCTCGCGTTTTGCTGCTGGAGCGTGCCGTACGTCACCGTCTTCTGCGCGATATCGTCGCCCATCGGCGAGATGTACTGATACCAGACCAGCCCCATCAGCGCGCCACAGACCGCGACGACGATCAATACCTGCCGCTGCGGCGGCAGTTTCTGAAAGCCTTTGAGTTCCAGCGCCATATCAGTTGGCCCCCGCAAGCCGCGGACCCGGCGCCGACGTTCGGGGCGGCGCGTACTCGCAGCTCAATGTGAAGTTGTAGTTGCCGGCGGAATCCTGCGCGTTGAATTGAACGATGTTTCTGAAGTACCCGGTGGACTCGAGATTGGCGATGAAGTCGGCAATCCCGAGCACACTGGTGCTTACGCCGGTTACGTTGAATATCGAACTGTTCTGCTCCAGCCGGCTCAGCCAGATATAAGGATGATGCTCCCGCTGGTTGGTCCTGGTCACGGCGTCGGAGATCTTGTCCAGGGAAACCACCGGGCTGACCTGGTTGGCGCGCAGGCTGCGAACCACCTTCAGGCGGCTCTCGAGCATTCGTTTACGCGCTTCGAAGGTCTGGTTCTGCTTGTAGACGGCTTCCAGTTTCTGCCGCTGCTCTTCCTCCGCCCGGATATTGGCGTCGAGTGACTCAATCTGCGATGTGAGACTCGAATACCAGAGGTATCCGCCGAGAGCCGTCCCCACGACGATCATCAGATGGATCAGCGGGAGAAGGTTCATCGACGAACGGGGAGTGGCGGCCGCTGCGACGCGCTTTTTGGCCTTATCGGCAAGATTGACACGAATCATTGATCGAACCCCCTTAATGCCAATCCAACCGCAACGGCCAGCGACGGGCCCATTTCAGCGACTTCCCGGGCGTCCACCTTCGACCCGACGCCCACCGACTGAAACGGGTTCATGGCCTGCGTCGGATAGCCGAACACCTGCTGGATTTTCTCCACCAGGCCCGGCACCTGCGACGCGCCGCCGCTGACCCAGACTTGCGAAATGGACTCCTGAGGATAAGTTTCACGGAAAAAATCGAACGTCTTCTGAATCTCAAGCACGAGCATGTCGGTGACGGATTCCATCAGCGGCTGGACCATCCCCTGATCGGCGCCTTTCCTGCCGAGTTTCAGATCCTCCGCCTCCTGGAAACTCAGCGAGAGATCCTTCTGCAGAATGTCGGTGTACTGATTTCCACCGACGGAAACGTCACGAACGACAAACGGCACGCCGCCCCTGGTGATGTTGATGTTCATCAGCGAAGCGCCGATGTTGAGGAGCGCCACCGTATGCTGAGGGTCGACGGCGTAATTCGCCTCGAACGCGTTCTGCAGGGCGAAGGCGTCGATGTCGACCACATCCGGACTCCGTCCGGCCAGGCCGATCGCCCCGGTATGGTTCCGGATCTTGTCCTTCTTCGCGACGACAAGCAGCACATCCATTCCCAGATCGTCGGATTCCGCCGGACCGACCACCTCGTAGTCCAGGTTCACCTCGGAAAGCTGAAAAGGAATGTACTGTTCGGCGTCGAACTCAATCGACGCGGCGACCTCCGCGGGCGTTGCCGCAGGAAGCGTCACGCGCTTGACGATCACCGAATGACCCGACACACTCGCCGCAACTCCCTTGGCCTTGAAGCCCCCGGAAGTCAGCGCCCGCCGGATCGCGTTCGACACCGCGGCCGAATCCATGATGGCGCCATCGACAATGGCGTCCGTGGCGACCGGCTCGCAGGCGAGCGCCGTAATTTCGTAGCCTTTTTTCGATTTGGACAGTTCCACTGCCTTGATCGCGCTCGAGCCGATGTCGAGCCCGATCAGGGCCTTCTGCTTCTTAAAAAGCGGCATCGCAGTTCATCCTCTAATTTGCGCTTTGACCAAACGTGAGCCGGAATCCAGCCGTTCGCTCTTTTTCTCGATCCAGCGGTCCAGTAAATCCTTCTTGAACCGCCAGCGATTGCCGAGTTTGAAGGCTGGTATGCGATCCGCACTCAAGTACTTGTAGAGAGTTTCAGGAGAGATACCCAGATATTGTGAGGCCTCCCGCAGATTCATGACTTCCTTGTGTCGTTCCATGTTTTTCCCTGTCGTTCCATGACAAGTCCGGTAACAAACCCCGTATCGTGGTGAAAATGCGGGGTTCTTATACCGCTTTCTCGGTTAGGCAACCTAGCAAGGGGGCAATGTTAAAACAAGCAAAAAACCGTGCTGACTCCGAGTCCGATCGGGACGCGTCCTGGCACGTTTGTATGGTGCTCATGGAACTAAGGTATGAGGAGGACATCAAAAGCGCAACGATCCAATCCAGGACGGCGCTCCGGACCGAGTCCACGAGTGAAAACCGTACTGGAGATCGTTAAGCGCGGGGAAATCGGCGCGATAATGGGCGCCCCGACTTTCCAGGCGGACGAGCGCGCTCCGCAGTGTCAGGAGAGCGACGTCGCGTAGATTGGCGGCTTCCATCTGTTCTGGAGACGGACTGTCTGTGGTTTGCCAGTCATCCATCAGGCGGGTCAGCAATTCAATGCCCTGCTTTAGTCCTTCCGCCTGACGAACAATCCCGCCGGACTTCCACGCCACATCGCGAATAACGCGGCGCGCTTCTTCAGCGCGCTGCGGAGTCCGCGGGAGAGACTGGCGTGGCGGGGTTCCCTCGAAGGCGCGGTTTTTTTCTCGAGTCATCGCGCTGGCTGCGCGGCGGCCAAAAACGACGCACTCCAGCAGCGAGTTGCTCGCCAGACGATTGGCGCCGTGAATGCCGCAGGAGGCGACTTCGCCGGCGGCGTACAACCCCTTAACGGACGATCGGCCATCCAGGTCGGTCCAGATTCCGCCCATGAAATAATGCGCGGCCGGCGTGACCGGCAGTTTGTTGCGCGCCACATCGATCCCGCGCTCCAGGCAGAACGCGTGAATGTGTGGGAAACGCCGCTGCGCCAGGCCCCCCGGCAGTCCGCGCAGGTCCAGATACACAGTCGAGCCGGCGGCGACGCGCGAATAGATCGCTCGCGCCACGACGTCCCGAGGCGCCAGTTCGTCGACAAATCGGTTTCCGCTCGCGTCAACCAGCGTCGCGCCTTCACCGCGGACCGCTTCGGAAATCAGAAAGGGCGGAGCGCCCGCAATGTTCAGCGCCGTCGGATGGAACTGGACGAACTCCATGTCACGCAGCAACGCCCCGGCGCGATACGCCAGCGCAAAACCGTCTCCGGTGGCAACCGCGGGGTTGGTGGTGTGACTGAAGATCTGTCCGGCGCCCCCGGAAGCGATCAGCGTTGCCCGGGCGATGACCTCGCGGGCCCCGCGGGGTGACACATAGCGCACGCCGACGACGCGGTCGTCCAGAACGACCAGGTCCTCGACAAAGGCAAAAGATTCGATCGTGACGCTGGGAAGCGAGCGGACCTTTCGCCAGAGCGCAGTCACGATCTCCATTCCCGTCGCGTCCCCATTGGCGTGCAAAACGCGCGAGCGGCTGTGCGCGCCCTCGCGTCCAAACGCGACCTTGCCGTCAATCGTATCGAAAGCGGTTCCCCAATCGATGAGGCGCTCAACCTCGGCGGGTCCTTCCTCGACCAGGACCGCCACGGCGGCTTCGTCACACAGGCCGGCGCCGGCGGCGATCGTATCGGCCCGATGCAGTTCGGTCGTGTCCGAATCGTCCATCGCCGCGGCAATACCGCCCTGGGCATACCGGGAATTGGATTCCGTCAGTTCGGTCTTGGTCAGAACCAGAACGCGGCCGGCGGCAGAAAGTTCAACGGCGGCCCGTAAGCCGGCCGCTCCGCTGCCCACCACGATGAAGTCCGTCTCGAGCCGTTCAAATCGCTCGCGCACGCACTCATCATGACATAACTCTTTTCTGGTACAATCCCGCGCAACAAAACGGAGGATACTTTATGAAGCTTTCCGGCTTTCTGCTGCTGTCCGCCGTCATTTTGTTTGCCGCGTCCTGCGGAAATCCCGAAACAACCAGGGAAGAGCCCACTCCGGCGCCGCAACCGGACACGCCGGCCATGGCGTTGCCGAAAATGCCCGAACCGGAAAACAACCCGATAACGCCTGAGAAGGCCGCCCTCGGGGCGCAGCTGTTCTTCGACACACGCCTGTCGAAAAATGGAGACATGTCCTGCGAAAACTGCCATTTCCCGTCGATGGCCTGGACAGATGGAAAGACGTTTTCCACCAAATTTGATGGAAAGCCGAACACCCGCAACACGCCAACAATCCTCAACGCGGGCTATTACCATGAATGGTACTGGGATGGCCGCGCCGCCACGCTGGAAGGCCAGATAACGGCGGCGTGGAAAGGACAGATGGGCGGCGATCCGGATGCGGTCGCCATGAAGCTGAACGGCATCGATGGCTACAAACAGGCGTTTGAGAAAGCCATGGGAGGCCCGGCCACCGCCGAAAATATTCCCCAGGCGATCGCCACGTTCGTGCGCACCGTCGTTTCCGATGACTCGCCATGGGACCGCTATGAACTGAAGAACGATAAAACGGCGGTTTCCGAAGACGCCATTCAGGGACAACGCGTCTTCAGCGAAACGGCGCAGTGCGCGCTCTGCCACACCCCGCCGCTCTATACCGACCTCGGCTTCCACAATATCGGCGTCGGAATGGACAAGCCGACCCCGGACCTCGGCCGCGGAAAGTTTCTCGAAACCAGCGCTCAAAAAGACAAGAAGCCGGTCCCGGCCGACGCCAGGGAGATGATGGGGGCGTTCAAGACACCGACATTGCGCAGCGTCACGGAAACCGCGCCGTATTTCCACGATGGAAGCGCAGCGACGCTGGAAGAAGCCGTCGACTTCGTTTTAGCGGGTGGGCATGCGAATCCCACTCTCGATCCGAAGCTGACACCGAAGACGCTGAAACCGGAAGAAAAGGCCCAGTTGATCGCGTTCCTGAAGAGCCTGACGCCGGCGTCGAAACCGTTCGAAAAGCCGGCGTTGCCGTAAAGGGGGCCGTTCGACGTCGGGGGTGTCTTCTTCCCCACTTAATCATTAACTGTTGGCTGTTCACTATTAACTGCTTGGCTTAATGGCATTAATAATTCCCCGGCCCAAAGCGCGATCACATGGTTGCGCGGATATTGTGATCCCATAGCCGCAGGAAGTTCTAATGCCATTAAGCCAAGCAGTTAATAGTGAACAGCCAACAGTTAATGATTAAGTGGGGAAGGCCCCTCCGCGTCACATGACCCGATCGTGCCCCCACGTCCAGCGCGCGCTCAGTTCAAATTCCTTCACACCGTCGACTGTGGCATTCGGATCGTGAAGCCGATCAGGGGAAAAGATCACTCCCAGTTCACGCAACAGTTCCTCGAGCGACGTCGAGCCGTACGTTAACCCGGGAAACACAATTTCATCCCCGTTGACATCGCGGACAACCGTGCTTTCCAGCGAGATGATCACCTTGCGCAGGTTACGAAGTCCTGCGGCTTCACGGCGAAAGAATTGAATGAGTTCCTGCGAGTCTTCCAGCGAACCGTGGTAAACGGCCATGGTTAACGCTCCCGTTTTTGTATCTGGAGTCATCGTAGCTCATCGAAGCGGCCCAATCCACACCCCGCTCCGAGAAGGGAGACTACGGGACGCTATCGATATAGAATGCTCCCGTAATGTTCCTCCGGCTGTCCACAAGTAAGCGGCTCCGCCGGGAGTGGTCCCGGTTTGCGCTGTACATGGCCATTGGGGCCTTCACGCTTCCGCCGCTGGCGACTCCAGTCGGGGCCCAGGGATCGCTCGATCGCTTCACAGGCGCATGGATCGGCGCGCAAAACTGGAAGACCGATACGCCATCGCCTTATGCCCGGGAAGGCCAGAACGTTTCCGTGCTGATTGGAAACGTGGGCAATGAGCTTGGCGGAACCATGACGCCATTTCTGGGATTCGCCGAAGGGGTCCGCTTTACCGATGTCCGCATTTCCGGAAACCAGCTGCGGGCCACGGGGGTCATCAGACCGCCTCAATCCCCGCCCAATCCTGATGAATGGAAGGACTCCGTACTGGCCACATTCGTCTTCACGATCGACAAAGGCGAGTTGGTCGGAACCGCCAATCTGACGATGGGCAATGTCCCGTGGCTCCGGTTGGAATACAGGTTGAGGCGGCCATGAGACTTCCATCGCTCGGTGTGGCGGCGGCATGGGCCGGCGCCTTTCTCACACTGATCGCCACGGCTGCGGCCGGCGGTCCGGCGCGCGAACCCACCTTTGCGAAGGACGTTGCGCCGATTCTGTTCGCGAACTGTGTCTATTGCCACCGGCCCGGCGAAATCGGCCCGTTTTCGATGCGGACGTACGAGGAAACGCGCCCCTGGGCCAAATCGATCAAGCAGGCCATCCTGACCCGGAAGATGCCTCCATGGCCGGCCGATCCGGCTTACGGAAACCTGGCCAACAGCAAGCGTCTCAGTGACCGAGACATTCAGACGATCGTCGACTGGGTGGACAGCGGCGCGCGGCAGGGACCGCCGGACGAAACTCCGGCGTTGCCGCAATTCGTGGAGGGCTGGCAGATCGGGACACCGGATTTGATTGTCCGGATGGTGGAGCCGTTTACTGTGCCGGCGTCGGGTACGATTCCCTACATGACGTTTCCGACCGACTACGTGTTTCCGGAAGACACCTGGATTCAAGCGGTCGAAGTGCGGCCGGGGAATCGCGCCGTCGTTCATCACGCCTTCGCTCTGCTCGGCGCGGACGCTTCCGTGGCCACCGGACTGCATCTGTATTCGCCGGGCCTCGAGCCGCTGATCTTCCGCGAGGGATACGGCAAACTGATTCCCAAAGGCACGCGCATTCATTTGCAGCTTCACTACAACGCGAACGGACGGGAGGAGACCGACCAGACCGTCGTCGGCTTCAAGCTTGCGGCAAAACCGGCGCACACGGCCGTCCACAGCGCGATGGTCGTGAACACCGGATTTGCCATTCCTCCGATGGCCCGCAATCACGAGGTCGTGGCGGCCATCCAGTTCCCTTTTCCCGCCCGCATTCACGCGCTGCGCCCGCATATGCACCTGCGTGGGAAAGACGCCACGGTCACGTTGATCCAACCGGACGGGTCACGCAAGACCCTTCTGTACATTCCGGAGTGGAATGATGGCTGGCAGTACTATTACGTGCTGGCGAAACCCGAAAATGTGCCGCAGGGGGCGATCGTCGAATATGTCGCTCATTACGACAATTCGCCCGCAAACCCGCAGAACCCGAATCCCCAGGCCACGGTCACGTACGGAGACCAGTTGTGGGACGAGATGCACCTGCTCTACATCAACTGGACGGAAGTCAACGCGGAGAATCGCCGTGACAGCGAACCGATTCAGATTTCCCCCAACAAGCTGTGGGGCGCCCTCGTCAGGCAGCCGTGATCGCGCGCCTTCGCTTTCACCCTGGGTGAAACGCTGAAGCGATGCCTCCGACACGCGCCCGATACACGCTCCTGCGTCTTGCCTTTGCGCTTTCAATCGTGACGTACGTCGATCGCGTGTGCATATCCACCGCGGCAACAGACATCCGCCAGGAACTGGGGCTGCGCCCGGACCAGATGGGGTGGGTTTTCAGCGCGTTCGTATTCGCCTATGCGATTTTCGAGATACCCAGCGGCTGGCTGGGCGACGTATTCGGTCCGCGGAAAATCCTGGCCCGTATTGTGCTGTGGTGGTCCGCCTTCACGGTGGCAACCGGGCTGGTCTGGAGCTATGGAACCATGCTCGCCGCGCGATTCCTGTTTGGCGCCGGGGAAGCCGGCGCGTTCCCGAACGTCTCCAGAAGTCTGTCGCGCTGGTTTCCGGAGCGGGAACGGGGGACAGCGCACGGAGTCATTTTCATGGGCTCGCGCCTGGGTGGCGCGATCACGCCGCTTGTGGTCGGGCCCATCATTGCGTTTGCAGGCTGGAGACAGGCCTTCTGGCTCTTCGGCATTCTCGGAGTCGTCTGGTGTGTGTTCTGGTGGAGATGGTTCCGCGACGATCCGGCCAATCATCCGGGCGTCAATGCAGAGGAGCTCGGCTGGATCCGCAGTGATGGCGCTCCCCGGGAGATTCACCTGTCCGCCAGGGTTTTTCTGAACTGGAATCTGCTGTGGATCGGACTGATGTATTTCTGTTTCGGATACTGCCTCTATTTCTATCTCACCTGGCTTCCCACCTACCTCAAGGACGGCCGCGGCTTCTCCTCCGCGAGAATGAATACGATCCACACGATCGTATTGTTGGCGGCCGCAGCGACCAGCATGCTGGGTGGCCGCATCACGGATTACCTCACAAAGCGACACGGCCTCAAGGTCGGGCGTTCGGTGGGCGCGGTAAGCATGCCCCTCAGCGGCGCGGCCCTGGCGACAGCGGCTCTCACCGATAGCGGGACCGTCGCCGCCATTGCGCTCATCGTCGCCGCCGCCGCAGGCGACCTTTCGTTGAGCGCCAGCTGGGCAATGTGCCACGACGTCGGATCCGAGGCTGCGGGATCGGTAACCGCCTACATGAACACCTTCGGCAACCTGGGCGGCGCGCTCAGCCCCATCGTGGTCGGCCAGGCGGTGGCCTGGTGGGGATCCTGGTCGATCCCCCTGCTCATTGCCGCCGGAGTCGCCTTCCTGGGCGGCGTGTTCACACTGCTCGTGGACTCCCGGAAACAGCTGCGCCTGCCGCAACGTCCATTCGAAACTGCCAGAACGGCGTCATCCGCTTGAAACAGCCGCCGCTGCGGCTGCGAGAGGCTACTTCAGCGCTCCGGCGCCCGCGCTCGCGGTCTGGCCATCCTGGTCGCCGCTGCCGCCGGAAACACCCACAGCGCCGATGACCCGCCCGTCCACAATGATCGGAACCCCGCCATCGATCGGAATGGCGCCGGTCAGACGCAACAAGCGCAGCCCTTC
>DASUFH010000295.1:0-13974 GCA_036274645.1 Terriglobia bacterium | reverse complement strand
GTCTGCCGCCAGCCCGGTCGCGCGCTCCACGACCGCTGCAGTGGCGGGACCGCCGTCGCCCTTCGAAATACTCGTGGCAGGCGGGGGGCTCGAAATACCGGGTTGGGCCGCCTGGAACGCAAAGCCAGCGGTCTGCGATTGGCTGTTGCCCTGGCTCGCGGCGCCCGAGCGCGCGCCGCCCCTGGCGACGGCGCCGGGGGCGATGGCCGTCAGCGCCGGCCCGCCGGTCTTCAGCGCAATCTCGATCGTTCCCGGCGGCTTGGCGTCAATATTGATGCCGCTGCTCTTCACGCTCTTTCCATCCAGCAGAATGTCCACAAGCGTGAGATTGGATGACCCCGTCATGCCCACCCGAACCTGGTACTGCGCCTCCGGAAGCGCCGGAAACACGAACAAACCATCGGCTCCGACGGAAGGCTGAAACCGGCTGATGAACTGGTAGGGCTGTATCGCCATCGCCCGCGCATCCGGTTCCACGAGAATCTGCAGACCACCCGGCCCGCTCTGCCTGCCATCGACCGTGACGCGGCCTTTCAGATCGACGCCCTGGTGCACGGTAATCTGGAGACCGGTCACATCGTTCCGGGCCTCAAAGGAGGCGCGTCCAAAACCCACCGGCTGAACGGCCTGACCCGGATTCGCGGAAGGGCCCCAGCCCCTGGCATCGGGAAGGCTGACGAACAGATCGTACAAGCCCGGCCGTACATTCGGAATTTCAAACGGGCCGGTAGGGATCGCCCCGCCTCGCATCTGCTGGGTCGCCATCGCCGCGCCGGCTGCGTCCCGTTGAACCAGATACAGCGTCGCGGCAGCCGCGGCGTTTGTTCCTCCCCTCCCACTACTTGCAGCGCCACCTCCCCGCTGGGCCTGGGCGGGAAACATCAGGTCAGACGGAGGGATCGTGGTCAGGATCTGCCCGGAAATCTTCACACTGCCCGCTCCGAATTGCGCCTGAGCCGCCGCTCCAGTCGACTGCCCAGCAATGCGGGGCGCCAGAAGTAGAAGACTTAGCATCATCGCGGTCAACGCCGCGATCGTCAGAACCGCTTTCGCTCGATGCATGAATTCCTCCCCGAAAATTCCCGCCAGGCGCGCATCAACGGAAATGTTCTTAACGCTCTCACCGGCAAACTATGGCGATGGTGAGAGCTGGATCACAAACGTATCGGCCGGCGCCGTTGCGGAAATCGAAATCGAACCTTTCAGCATGTCTGTCGTCCCGTAACGCGCGGACCGAATCGCATAGCCGCGCAGTCCCACCGGACTCGCGCGGTGTTCGCCAACAGGCAAAAGCGCGGTGAACGACCCGTCGCGTTGGGGCGTGATGACAATGGTTTCCTCCGTCGACCCTCCGCCGAGGCGGAGACCGAAAGCGGGCGCCGCTCCGGCGCCGTCCACCTCGACGCGTCCGCGCGCCAGACGCGGGGCCTTCAGATCAAGATCTGTCACATTCTGTCCCTCGCCGACGGTCACGCGGGTTGCCGTCGCGGTTGCCGGAATCCCCGGCGCCGCGATGCCGACGAGATACTCGCCCGGGCTCACTCCTGCAAAACTGAACGCGCCGTCGCTCGCGATTCTGGCTTCGATGGCGCGGCGCTCGCCGCCGGGGTCCATCAGCCAGACACGCGGTTCATCGAGCGGCGCGCGATCGCCGGAAACGCGTCCGCTGATCGTGGACAATCCACCTGGCGCCTTCAGCGCCACGTAAAGTTCATCAGCCACGGTGAGACGTATCGGGCTGAACCGCAGATCCGTTTCGCCGTATCTCATTGCGCTGACCGTGTAGCTCGCCGGCAACGACTCCGTGTCCACGAGCACCCGTCCCGCATCGGGCAGTACGACACTAAACGTTCCATCGCCCGCAACCGTTACCGGGATGCGCTGTCCGGCGCACGAGAATACAAGGCTTCGAGGAACCGGGCCGTTTCCTTCCACCGTGAGACGGCCCGCGATTTCGCGGGTATCCGGCAAAGGAATCTCCACGTCGGTGAGGCCGGAGCGTTCCACGGTGATCGTCACCGGAAGAGCTCCAGGAACCGGAGGGATGATATCCAGAAGGTACGTTCCCGCCGGCGCCTGCTGAAACTCAAAGGAGCCATCCATGTAGATCGTTGCCGTTCGCGACTCGCTGTAGTCGGGGGCGCTCATGCGTACGCGGGACGCCGGCGCCGCTTTCGCGCGGCCGACAATCCGACCGCTGACACGCAGGGTCGAGGATGGCGTGTTGGGCGCGAGTGGCTCTGTGTTGGGGTCCGCTGCAGGAGCGACACCGACCACCAGACCGGTCAGTTCCGAAACACCCGAGGGCACATTTAACTGCGCGGTGTTCGGCCCGCCAACCTGATACGCGCCGGGCAGCGCCTTTGGAATCTCAAACGACCCGTCCAGGTAGAAGATCATCGGCAACTGTCCGGCCACCGCCTGGCTGTTGAAATTGATTCGGCTGACATTCGGCACGCCCCGTCCCGTGACACGTCCGGTAATCCGGACCCACGGCGCCGGCTTGCCGGCTTCCAGAACAATCTGGATGGGCGGCGTTCCCGCAGGTGTGACGGTCAACGGACTATTGGTGAGGTCTGCGGAGCCGGCCACGATCTTCTTGACGAGAAATCCAAGGGGAAGATTACTCACGGTCACGCGGTTGGCGCCCGCTGGAACCTGCGCGAAGAAACGGGGGCCAGCCTGCAGAGAAACCCCGCTTTGCGCGTTCGACGCTACGGGGGCCGCGGCGGAAACCGGGTCTTTGGCATTGGAAAACTGCAATTGGATGCGCGGCGCGGGCCCGCCATCGGCAACGGACACCGTGCCGGTGACTTCAATCATCAGGGGAACAATCAATTCATAGCCGGTGATGTCCTTGTCGGACAGCGTCACACTCAGTTGCGGCATGCGGGCCGACGGCTGGACGTTCACCTGATAGACGCCCGGCCGGACATTCGTGAATTCGAAGGTCCCGTCGGGCTTGACCGGCGCCGTCGCCACGGGAACACCTGGCGCATTCAGACGAATCACGTTGATCGGTTGCGGAGCCGCCGCCGGACCGGTCGCGGCGATCGTCTGGCCCGCGTTGTCCTGCCGCACGATCCTGCCACTGAACCGCAGCGCCGATGGGATGATGAGACGAAAGTCGACTCCAACCAGGTTGGAGCGCGGCGCCACCGTTACGAGCGTGGCCGCCGATTCCGCGGCCACGCCCGGAAAGTAGGTCGGCACATCGAGCATACCCGCGGTGATGAGATAGGCGCCGGGCGGCACGTTTTCGAGATGATAGCGGCCGTTCTCGTCCGTTTCCGCAATGCTCATGAACGCCTGGTCCGCGCCGCCCACTCCGCGGGGTTCCAGCGCCATGATGCGCAGACTCGCGGCCGGCTTGCCGTCCAGCAACCACACCGTTCCGGAAACGCTGCCGGCCTGCGGCCCCTGACCTCTCGGGCCTTGCGCCGCCAGAGTGATGGCAAACAACAGGAGGAGGCCGGACACTCTCATTCCGTGGCCGCCCTCCGCGCGTAGAGGATCACGTCATAGGTCGGACGTGTGTGGCCATCCTTGAAGGTCACACCCGCCGGCGAAAACGCCGTATAGTCCGGCCGCTCGCGCGTATCCTCGTACCGGCAATTGACGGATACGATGTCCCACTCGGCAAGCGGTTCGACCTCGCCGGCGTCCGCGACACCGTTCGTGTTCGTGTCACGCCACACCGCCAGGTCATTCAGTTCGGCGCCGCTCAAGACACCATTGTGATCGTCGTCCAGCGTGGCGAGCGCCTGGTATCCGTTATCCCAGAACATCCAGAACGTCACGTTGCCGAACAAGCGCAGCGCTGAATCCACGGGCTCTGCGTCTTTCGGGGCGTAAACAAGCCATCCCGCCGAAGGTTTGATCCACGTCCAGGATTTACGGACGCCGCTGCCGTCCGCGTCGAACACGACGCCGGCCGACATGTCCATGAGATCCCGAACGTCGAGGCGATCCTTAAGCGGAATGATGATCGGGCTGACCGATCGCGGACCGACTCCGAGCAGACGAACGCGTTCCTGGAGTGTGGCGATTTCGTCGCCGTCACGCTGCGGATCGAGAAGGGGAATCAGATAGCTGGCCGCCTCGGAGCTGATGGCGTTTACGGCGGTCGACTGGCCCCGGGCCAGTTGTCCGGCGGGGCCAATCGTGCCTTCGTGCGCCCACGCGTCCTGAATGATCAGGCGGTAGGCCGTGATCGCCATGCCCTTCTCACCAGCCTGATCGAGACACCAGGCGAAGCCCAGCCTGGCGAGTTCGTTCGTCGGATCCAGCTTGAGACCTTCGCGGTAGAGATCAATCGCCCGGGCCAGGTGACCGGCCGCCAACTGCGCTCTGGACGAATCGGGCGCGGGCCGCACGTTGAACGGTATGGCCTTCTGGCCCGGCTCGAAAAACAACGCCGTTCCGCGCGCGTTGGTGAGGACCCGGACCTCGTCGGCAGGCTCTGATTTCTGCGCGAAGGCCATGGCGTGCGCCCGCGCGAGGTTCAGCCGCGTGACGCCGTCCTTCGCATCCCTGGCGACGATCTCCTCCATGTTTCGGATCAACCGCTCGATGGGAACGTTTTGCAGAGTGCCCCCGATTCCGTAGGATCCCAGCGTACGGGTGGACGCGGCCAGCAGCAGCGCGAAAACCGCCATCCCGATCCGTGAAGCGCGAAAATATCGGCACGTCATGACGTCTCTCTCATGTCATTTCCTTATGGGCTCGCGACAGAGCCGGAAACCAGTCACTGCGCTCGCGGCCCGGCGGGAAGTCCGGCGCGAGGCGTCGGGGTGAAACGTGTAGGCGCCTCCCCGCAGAACATGCTGCTGGCCGCTCGCGGGACCCGTGGGGTCGAGCTCCACGCTGGATGCGTAATACGCTTCGTCCAACCAGTCTTCAGTCCATTCCTGAACGTTGCCGCGCATGTCGTAAAGCCCCCACGCGTTGGGCCGCTTTTCGCCCACCGGATGGGATTCCCCGCCGGCGTTCGTGTTGAACCATCCGTACGCGTCGGATTCCGGGGCCTCCACATCCGCCGCCGCGCTGCCCGCGCGCGCGGCGTACTCCCATTCCGCTTCCGTGGGCAATCGATAGCGGTAGTCCGGATCCAGCGCATTGAGGCGCAGAATGAATTCCTGCGCGTCTTCCCACGACACGCTGTCGACCGGTTTGGATGGCCCTCTGGAAGAACTGGGGTTGTTTCCCATGACCGCCTCCCACTGCGCCTGTGTGACTTCGAATTTGCCGATCTCGAAACGCTTCGTGATGCCCACGCGGTGAACAGGCAGTTCACTCGCATCGCAGCGTTGCGTCGTGGGCGTTGCGGGCGGACACCCCATCAGAAACACGCCAGGTTCGATGCGGACGAACTCTCCAGCCAGTTCCATGGCCACGGGAGTTTTTAGCGTGACACCGGTCAGGTCCACATTCCCGACAACCAGCATTTGCGGAAAAGCGATCAGCGCCGGAATGAGCCGGGCCTCATAACGGCCCGCAGGCGTTCTCGGGAATTCGAAGGATCCCTCGGAACTGACACTGGCGCTCAGAGGCGAGATCAGCGCAGGACCGCGCAGCAGAACGGTCCGGACTCCCGCCGCCGCCGCGCCCGTGACCCTGCCGCTGACGCGTACCCAGGGTGAAGGCGTTCCGGGTTCCAGCGTGATCGCGATTTCCGGGAACTCCCCGACATTGAGCCGCAATGGTTGCCCGTCCAGGCGCGCTGTCCCTTGAGTGATGGACCGGATCAGAAACTCTGCCGGCAAATCGTTGACGTTCACGCGATACAACCCAGCAGGGAGGTCGATACTGAAGGCTTGCCCCGCCTGGGCCAGCATGCGCTGCCCCCCCGGATCGGGCTCATTGCTCGCGGTCAGGCTCTGAAAGTCGAGCAGGAACGGAGGAATCGGACCGCCGCCTTCCACCGTGACCGTTCCGGCGACATGTACCCACGGCCGGCCGATTTGCACGTTGACGTCCCGGTCGCGGACCGTCACATTCACGGGTAGAAGTGAAGGCGCTGGGTTCACCATCACCTGATAAGAACCGGCCGGAACGTTGCGAAATTCGAAGGAGCCATCGGGGCCGATAAAGGCGCTCACATCGATACTCCCTCCGCCGCCGGCCGCTCCGGTCAGCCGCGCCACATTCCCTCGCGCGGGCCGCGGCACAACGCCGATATCGGGGATCGGTGTTCCAGGAGTCTGGTTTTCAGCCGGATAAATGCGCCCGCTGACCCGGTAGCCCATCGGATCCTGCGCGAATCCGAGAGCGCTGTGAAACAGAAGCAGGCTGATCAGCAGACGCGTTTTCGTCATCCCGTGGACTCCGTCACGTTAACCGGACAGCCGTCACGTTTATTAGAGAGATCGTTTTTTTGGGGCAGGTGTAATCCCAGCAGGGACCCGCCCGATTCACTACCGGACTTGTCGTGTTCTGCGCAACGGCGATAGGGAAGCACATCACGTGCAGTAATTGTCGCTCGGGTTCGCTCGTTCACCGCGTTTCATGGATGGACTCGAAATAGTTTCGGATGTGGCGCCGGGACTCCCACGGTGTCCGTTGACGGTCGAGCGCATCTTTTTGCGCGGGATTCAGGGCCGAGGGGACATCACGATAGTTCAGCTTCGAGCGCTCCTGCTGGCTGGCCGATAGCAGGTTCGCGCTCGGTGTATCCGCGTGTTCGGCGACCAGAGCTTCCTTTTCGAGATGTACGGCCAGCGAGGTTGGCAGTCCCGGCGGAGCCTTGTTGGGCCGTCCCTGGAAGAGGCCTCCGAGACCACCGGGACTTGTCCCTCCCGAGCCGATTCCACCGGGATCGCCCGCTGGGAGTCCTGCGGCGGAACCGGAAGGGCCTGGCCCGGGCTGGCCTTCCTGTCCTCCTCCCTGGCCCGCCTGCTGTCCTGGAGCTCCCGTGCCCTGTCCGCTGGAACTGTTCGAAGATGGACCTGCTCCCTGCTGGCCATTCGCGGCCTGCGGGGCGTTGTTTCCGCTTTGGCCGTTCTCGCCCGGGCCGGACGCGCTCTGGCTCCGAGCCAGAGCGCTGGCAAGATTCTGAAGACTCTGACCAGCGGCAGCGTTGTTCTGTGCTGTCTGTAGCGCCTGGCTTAACTGGTCGAGTTGCTGCGCCATCTGGGCCAGCTGTTCCGGCGAAAGATTGGCGAAACCCTGGGATGCGCTGGTGGCGGTTTGCCGCATCATGTCGATGGCCTGCTGGAGATTGCCCGAGGTCATCGCGTTGGCCGCGCCGGCCGGCAGGTTGCGGGCGTCCATCTGTTGGGCGAGGTTGTCGAGACGTTCGCGAAGAGAGTCCGGGTTGAGCGCGCCGGAACGCCCTTCCTGTTGAAGAGCTTCGAGCTGGCGAGCCGCCTCTTGCTGATTTCTGGCGTTGCGCAGGGCTTCCACGGCTTCGCGTATCTGCTGGATGGCCCGCTCCAGATCCTGTTCTGCCAATGCCGCATCGACGCTGTCGGACAGTTTGGAGTTTCCCAACTGGGCGGCCATTTCTTTCACGCTCCTGCCGAGGGCTTCGGGCGCTACCTCGCCCGACTGGATGTCCTGACGCAAAGCGTCGAGTTCCTGGATAGCCTCATCGAGCGAGATCCTGCCTTCGCGCAGTCTTTCCAGTGTGTGTTCGAGGCGTTCCACGAGAGCGGGATTATCCGGCCGGGCAGTGTTTTCCAGCCGTTTCCTCGTCTCGTCGATCAGCGCCGTGACAGCCGGCGCCGCGTCGAAGGCGGGGCCCGCTTCCAGAAGAAACCAGTTGTGGTTGAGCCGGAGCGGCAGAAAATTCAGCGCTCCCAGGAGAATCACCAACGCGGCGACGGTAATGGTCCGCTTCGGCGCCAGATGCGGAAAAAACCGGTCGAGATCAAGCCTGCCGGTCGCAGCCGCCGCCCGGACGATCTGCGCGTCGATCCATTCCGAACCGCTTGTGTTTTCGACAAACCACAGCGCGGTCTTAATTTCGTCGTCGAGTTGCGCCGCGCGGTCCAGTTTCGCAGCCGCCTGTGCGAGACCCGTCCGCTTTCGCGCCCATCCCGCCAGCAGCATGATCAGCGCAGCAGTCGCCAGAGCCCAACCGAGAAAGAAAACCGCCACTGTGCTGGCGCGAAACGGCGAGGCGAGATCAATCAGCTTGAACAGGATGGGCAGAGCGAGACTCAACGAAAGCGCGCCCATCGCTTTTTCACCCAGGTCATTCCACAGGTGGCGGCTGCGAACGCTTTCCAGCAGCTTTAGCAGAATTTCCTTCTCCGGCATGGGCCGGTCTCCTCCCGAGTGCTGGATAATTCGCGCCGACACTAGCACACTTTCTGGAACAGTCCCAACAGCGGAACGAAACGTTCGGGGCCGGAAGAATTTGTTCTAAGAAAACGGGATCCGGAGAGGTTATCTTCACGCCCCGGGCAAAGCGATATGGCACTCACGCTGGAAACCTATTGGCCGTTTCTGCTGTTGGCGTTCGTTCCCGTCATATGGCGCCTGCTGAGATCAACGAGTGTGGATCTCAGCCCCGCACAGCTGCGCCTCTGCGCTCTCATCCGCTCTGCCATTGTGGCGCTGCTGACGCTGGCGCTGGCGCAGCCGGCGATCCAAAGCCAGACGACGAGGATCTCCGTCGTCTACCTGCTCGATGTGTCCCAAAGCGTTGCGCCGTCGGCCATCGAGCAGGGGCTGGAGTGGATCCGTCAGACGAATGAGTCGGGGCGTCCCGATCACGCGCAATTCGTGGCGTTTGGCGCGAATGGGACGCCGTTTAAGAGTGTGGACGATCTGCGCCAGGCCCGTCTGGGCGACCGGTCGGCCGACGCCCGCGTCATCGATCCCGTCGGTACCGATATCGCGGGAGCAATCCGAGTTGCGGTGGGCAGTCTGGCCCCGGATCACATCAAGCGTATCGCGCTCCTGTCCGACGGCAACGAGAATGCCGGAAACCTGTCCGCCGAATTAACGCGCCTGAAGGCGGAAGGCATTCGCGTGTTTACGCTTCCCATGGCCTCCCGCGCCGATCGCGATGTATGGGTCGAGGCGGTCGAGCGGCCCGAAGTGGTCACTACGGAAGAGCAGTTTCCCGTAGAGGTGGTGATTTACAGCCAGGCCGCCATGACGGCCGAGGTTGAACTGAGAACAGGCGCCGGAAAAATTCTGGGTACGAAGGTTGTTCGCTTGAGCGAGGGAATCAATCGGGCATCATTCGAAACGCGGGTTTCGGAGGAGAGCGGGGCCCGGATTCTCGCCGCCGTCGTCAAGCCCGCGGAGGACGTGTTTTCCCAGAACAACGTTTACGACTTTCCACTGGTCGTATCCGGGCAGCCACAGATCCTCTACGCTGAAGGCCGCGCGGAGAGCGCAAAGTATTTGAGGGATGCGTTGACCGGGGAGGGACTCCACGTACAGGTCGTCGAGCCTGCGTCTATTCCAGCGTCGGTCGCGGGCCTCGACCGGTATGACGCGGTGGTGCTCAGCGATATCGATGGAAAACTGCTTGGATCCGGCGCCATGCGATCGCTGGAGCGCTATGTTCGCGAACTCGGTGGTGGACTCGTTCTGGCGGGTGGCGAGAATGTTTACGGCGAGGGGGGGTATTCCAGAACGCCTATCGAGGAGGCGCTGCCGGCCACATTCGATGTCAGCAGGAAGAAGCCGCCGACCGTGGCCATGATCGTGGTCATGGACAATTCCAACAGCATGATCGGACAGAAGCTCGAGCTGGCCAAGGCGGCCGCCAAAGCGCCACTCGAACTCCTGCGCGACACGGATCATTTCGGCCTGAACACGTTTTCGACAGGGCCCGTGAACTGGGTGGTCCCCTTGACCCCTGCCGGCGACCGCGCCGGCATCGCTCGCTCGATCAGCACGATCGATGTCAGCCGGATCATCGGAACGGACGCGTTTGCGTGCATGGAAGCCGCCTTTGACGCGCTCAATAAGGCGACCGATGAGATCAAGACCATCCTGTTCCTGACGGACGGGCAGATGACTGTTCGGCGTGACTACCATACGCTGACCCGGCGCATGCGCGAAGCCGGAATCCAGGTAACAACCGTCGCAATCGGCGGCGGCGCGGACCGGGAACTGCTGACGGACCTGGCCATGGTGGGGAAGGGGCGCGCGTACTACCTGCAGTCCGCCAACAACGTTCCTCAGATCTTCATGCGCGAAACGGAACTGTCCATGGATAAGGCGCTGCGCGAAGAGACATTCAATGTGCTGGTTAAAAAAGACGTCGAAGCGTTCAAGGGAATCGACTTCAATGCGGCGCCCAACCTGCTGGGGTATCTGGTCACGAAGCCTAAACCTACGGCTGCTGTCCTCCTTGCCGAAGCGATTGGTGGTGATCCGGTGCTGTCACGCTGGCAGCACGGCCTCGGGAAGACCGTCCTCTTTGCGTCCGACCTCAAGGACCGATGGGCGGTCAACTGGCTGTCCTGGGGCGGCTACCGGAAGTTCTGGTCACAGCTGATTCGCGATACCATGCGTCGCGACAACGAAAATTTCGACTTCAGCGTCGAGCGCGATGGCCCGGAAGCCGTGATTACGTTCGAGGCAATCACCGCAGACGGGAGCTACCTCAACGGCATGGCCGCGGAGGCCCGCATGATCGGTCCAGACCAACAGGTCGTTACGATCTCCCTGCCGCAGTCGGCGCCCGGCTTATATCGCGCCCGCATTCCTGTTCGTTCCGATTCAGCATACCTGTTCCGTCCGGTTGTCGATGGCGCGAGCGGGCCGGCCCGGGCGCTTGCCTCCAGTTACCCGGCGGAATATCACTTCTATCCGCCGGACCTGGACAGGTTGCGGGCGATCAGCCGCGAAACCGGCGGGCAATTCCAGCCAGACCCGGCCAGCATTTTCGATCCGGCCGGTGACACGGCTGTGACGCGGCTGCCGCTCTGGCCGTGGATCTCCGCGCTGGCCCTGGTTCTCCTGATCACCGATATTCTGCTGCGCCGACTGCGTCTGTTTGAGGGTGAATCGCCAGCGGATCCTGCCTGACCGATCATGCGTCTGTATGGCGGCTGGAAGATGGTGGGCCGCTGATCGGGTTCGAGGAAGTCCGGATTTACTCGACTAATGTGGAGGCGTCCGGATTCATGGCTTCGCCTTCCGCGTTGATGATCAGGGGCGGCGGTTCATAGCCCACGAGGTACTCGAAGCGCTGGCGGAATTCATCGAGGGACATGTTCACGGTTGCGGCGAATTTCGCCAGTTCGTGCGGATCTTCAAAATCGTCCCGGCGCAACCGGATCATGTAGCGGCGCGCGATCGCATAGCGGGTGGAATGGGTATCCACGAGCCGGACCCGCGTACGGCCCGTGGCGGGATCCATCATCGATGAAAAGGGGATCGGTACAAAGTGCCCGCCCTGCATCGACACCATGGCGGAATTCCCGCCCGCCACGAGGTACTTGGCGGCGCAATAGCCGAGGTCGCGCGCGTACTCCATATCGTAGGGGATGGGATCGGCGCACCGCAGTTCATAGCCGATGTTCTTTGCCACAAGCGTCGTCTTCAGCCCGAGTTCCTTGAGGCGGGCGTCGACCTGCGCTTTGAGGATTTCACCGATGTTCACCTCGGCGATACGCAGATGGCCATGGTCATCCCGTTCCACTTCGTGGAGAGACGCCAGATCCTGGGGATCGACGTCGAGGACAACCCCTTCGGCGATGATGGCGACGCCGTCCCGCCGGCCATAGCTCCGTCGTTTGACAATGGCGCCGACCAGCGTATCCACGATGGTCCGCAGCCGCAGCGGCATCGGGAATTCCTCGGGGATCAGGGTGAGCGTGGCGCCGGCGGCTTTTCCGATGCCGAGCGCCAGATGTCCCGCTTTGCGTCCCATCGTGATCACGAAATACCAGCGCGAGGTCGTCTTGGCGTCCACCATGAGGTTCTTGACAATCTCGGCTCCGTAATGGCGGGCCGTCTGGAATCCAAAGGTATTCACCATTGGAGGCAGGTCAAGATCATTGTCGATCGTCTTCGGCACGTGAACCACCCGGATACGTCCCGCCGCGCGCTCTTCCAGTTTCATCGCGCTGAACGCGGTGTCATCGCCCCCGATCGTGAGAAGGCGGGTCACGTCGAGACGTAGAAGAGAGATGACGACATTTTCGAGATAGGCGGGATCGACTGTGGGATTCGCGCGGGATATGCCGATGTGAGAGCCCCCCCGAAAGTGGATGCGGCTGACGGCCTCGATCGTGAGAGGCGTGGTGTGATCGATGTCTCCATTCATCAACCATTCGAATCCGTCGCGCACGCCGATGACGTCGATGCCCTCCAGGACTGCTCGAATGGTCGCTGCGCCGATAACGGCGTTGATGCCGGGAGCCGGCCCGCCGCCAACGAGAATCGCCATCTTCCTGTGATGTTCCACCTTCACATCATAGGACGGCGCGCAAAGAAGCTCCAGCGTCGCGTCGCCGGTCTGGCCGGCCTCGGCCTGACGCTTTGGGCGTCTTCGACCATCTTCCAAAGGCCGCCCTCATGAAGAACGGGACGGCGGGTTTTGGGGACAGTCTTGACAAGTGTCTATAGAAAGGGTAAATGACCCAGCCGTTGGTTAGCTGACTGCGCCAGGAGTTCATGTTGTTGCGGCTCCACTCGAAAGAACGAGCGAATTATTTGCCGGTTACATCCGCTGACGGCGCAGTGGCAGGCGCTGTTCTGCGCCACCTCTTCCGATCCATCTCGAGCCTGCGACGCTCGTAATTTTTATGGCATGGTTTAAGCGACTCGCACCGAACCGTGAGTCACAATTCCGTGTCGAATCGATCGAACCTCGTGTGCTGCTCAGCGCGGATCTTCTGCCGGCCACGGCCGTACAGGAAGATTCCCTGACCGCAACTCCCGCAGTCGTCGAGTGGCTGCCCGACGCCCACGCTCCCATCAAGATCGACGCCTCGATGCTGGAGCCCATCCAGGAAGAAGCGGTTCATCGGCTGGAAGTTCTGGGATTGAGCGACGAACAGGTCGAGGCGGCCCGGCAGGTCCACATCGAGATTGACGATTTGCCGGGATGGACGCTGGCGGAAACGACGGAGTCCGGTATCCGGATTGACGTCGACGCAGTCGGCCTGGGCTGGTACGTCGATCAGACTCCCGGCGACGATTCCGAGTTCGTCGCAAGCGGCGGAGAGTCGAAAGCCGCGGAGGGAAGTGAAGCGGAACAGCGCGTCGACCTGCTCACGGTAGTCGCGCACGAACTGGGACATTTTCTGGGCCTCACGCACAGCGACGGAGCCCGGGAAGAAACGGCTTTCATGGAGCCCGGCATTCGTCCGGGTATTCGTCGATTGCCAGGCGTCTCCATTACCGAGCAGTTGACCGAAACGCTGAACGTTGCCAACGCGCCTCCCGAGAGCGGGTTGCTGACGATCACCCCCACAATCTCCTGGATATCGCCTGTCGATGGGTTTTGGGATGTTGCCGCCAACTGGCAAGACACGGGTGGCGCCTCTCGTGTGCCTACTTCCACGGACGATGTTCTCATCGATCTCGCCGGTTCAAATCCAGTCATCACGGTTCGCTCGGGCGCTCAGGCGGCCCGAAGTCTGCTGAGCAACGAATCGATCGTCATCTCCGGCGGCTCGCTGACCCTCAGCGCCGCTTCCGAAATCAATGCGGCCTTCACACTCAGCGGGGGCACGCTGCAGGGAACAGGCGAACTGACGCTGAACGGAAACTCGACGTGGAGTGGCGGGACCTTCACCGGGGCCGGAACGACCACCTTCAACGGAGCGCTCGCGATCAGCAGCGGTAACGTTCACGACCTGACCGTTCGGACATTGAACCTGAACGGTACAACCACCTGGACCAATGACAGCTCCGGCAGCCAGGGACGGATCCGCACGGGCAGCGGCGCCACGATCAACAATGCCGGAGTCTTCCAGGATCAGATCAGCGCGGCCACCGCAATCGCCAACGAACTCGGTGGGGCGATCTCGACCTTCAATAACACCGGCGCCT
>DASUFH010000294.1:0-3556 GCA_036274645.1 Terriglobia bacterium | reverse complement strand
CCCGATCGCCCCTTTGACCGGCCAGATCGACGGGGTCGCTCGCATCAGCCCTTCCCGGAAAGTGACTTTCTGCTCCAGCACCGTTAACTTGGTCTCCAACTGAACCGCCCGGTCTTTCATGAGATCCAGGGCTGAGCCGGAATTACGGATCAGGTCTTCAGTGGAGTAGTCGGCCTTCGCTCCGCCAGTTCCTGCCGGGGCGAGCGCCGCGGTCTTGATGCCTTTAAGCGATTTGTCGCTGTCCAGAATCCGCGTCAGCGTTTCGGATCGGGTCTCGAGATCCTGGAGCTTGGAATCCAGTTTTCTGGCTTTCATGTCCAGGTTGGCTTTGGCAATCTTCAGATCCTTGTTCTCGGCCTCCAGTTGGGCGTAGTCGGAGATCTGAAACGCCATTCTGGCAATCGTGAATCCGAGCGCGGTGGCAACGAAGAATGATATAACCCCAACAGTAGCAAGTATATACAGGGCTTTTTCAGGGATGCGGAGCTTGTGCAGACGGGCGCTGGCGTTTGGAACAATGATGCAGGTGATAAATTTCTTGGCCATTCGTCTCTCCTGTTCCGAGCGTTCCGAGTGGGTCCAAGTCCAAAGTCGGTACCGAACTACTTGGAGGTAACCAGGACTACATGTCCTTGAAACAACGAGGACTTAAGGGCAGTGCCCTTCGATATGAGGCGCAAATGCTAACCTACGGTCATCCGTCCGGTCAAGCCGAAAACTACCACCAAAGTATTACGTGCCGGACCGGCAAGGACTGGCTGGATGGACAGCGCCGATATTTCGGCGTCGTTCAGGGGCGGGCTGGAAGTTCAAGCAAACAATGCTGGTGGTGGGAATCGAACCCACAACCCCGTAAGGGGACCGGTTTTTGAGACCGGCGCGTATGCCAGTTCCGCCACACCAGCTTCGGGCTGTCATTTTAGATGCTCCCGGATGATGGCGCCAAAGGAATTCAGGATACGCGTCGCGCCTGATCGGCCTTGCACACGGAAACATTTGGAGCCCCCGTCTGCTGTTGTCTGCTGTAGGGGCGATCCATGACCGCCCCTACAAGCAGACGGGCTTTTTATTGCGCTGCGATCCACTGTTCGAGGCGCGCTTTATAGGCCGCAGCGAGTTCAGGTTCGGCGGCGCTGAGATCGTGGTTTTCGCCTCGGTCCCGGCAGAGGTCGAACAGTCTGGCGCGCCGGCTGCCGGTCTCGTATGTCGCCTTCCAGCACCCGTCCACGAGTCCCAGCCAGCCGAGCGAGTAGTCCGTAAAGAAGAGCGCCATCCGGGGCCGCGGATCGAGCATGGTGGCGCCCTGGTATTCTGCCGGTATTGGCCGGCCAAGCAGGTCAAGGATGGTGGGCGCGATGTCGATCAGGCTGACCGGCCGTTGGATGCGCAGATTCGGGATGACACCGGGGGCCCGAATCAACATGGGAGTGCGGATGTTTTCGTTATAGATGAACATCGTGTGGGCGAAGTTTCCCTCGTGTTGACCGAACGCTTCGCCATGATCGCCGAAAACGATGAGCAGCGTATTGTCGGCGAGTCCGCGCCGCCGAAGACCGTCGAAGAGAACGCCGAGCGATTCGTCTCCATAGTGGAGCGCGTTGCGGTAGCTGCCGATGCCGCCATCGTCCTTGAATGGGCCCGGGGATGGAGTGGCATAGGGATGATGCCCTGCCGTGGGGAGATACATCGCGAAGAACGGTTTTCCGGGCGGCGTCGAGTCGATGAATGCGAGCAGCCGGTCGACGGCGGCCGGTTCATCGATGCCGAAACTGGATTCGTGGTTTCCGCTGATCGTGGCGGCGTCTTCAAGGATGTCGAATCCCCGGTTCTCGACGACCGCGTTCATTCCCAGGAACATGAAGCGGCCGGAGTGGATGAGCGCGGTCTGATATCCCGCTGCCCGCAAGCGCTCCGGCAGGGCCGGGCATCGGATGGATGCGTAGGTTTGAGCGTCGTCGTTAAACGCGGGATAGCGGGAGCAGAGGATGGAAAACAGTCCCTTGATGCTTTCCGGGTAGACGGCGAACGCGTTTTCGAAAATCAAGCCGTCGGATGCGGCGGTCAGATTCGGCGTGGGATCAAGGTCCGCTCCGTAGGCGTGAAGGTATTGGGCCGCGGTGGATTCCAGAACGATGATCAGCACGTTGCGGCCGGCCGCCTGGCCGCGATAAGGCGTCAGATCGTCGGACGGCGCCGACTCCAATGGACTTGTGCGCCAGTCGCCGGACGAGTCCGCGGATAAGGCGCCGGCTGTTGGCGCGGATACCGGCCACAACGCGCCGAACGCGTTGCGATATCGGCCGGCGGTATCGACCTTCGTGGTCGCATAGGGACCGATCAGCGCCAGCGCCACGCCACACACCACGAGCGGAGCGGGTCTCAGACGCAGATGAAACCGCCGCCAGAGCGCCGGCGCAACGACGCCCGTCAGCGCTGTCAAAGCGACGGCCGATACGTTGGCCGGTGTCAGGCTGCTCCATGCCGAGTCGGCCAGTGGCCCGCCGGCGGCGCGAAGCATGTTCCAGGTCAGAGGAGAGTACAGCGCCCGCGCGATTCCCGCGTTGACCGATACATAAAGCACCGCCGCGGCGTAAAGAGCCCAGCCCGCCCAGTTCCGATGAATCACGCGGTCCAGAAGCGCAAAGAGCAGCGCCGCGAGAACGTCCTGCCAGAGGAAAGCCGGCAGCGTCCACATGGAAACGGGAATGTGGGCGCCGGCCAGCATGGCCAGGCGAGCAGTCAGCAACGCCAGAAAGAGGCCGACAGCCCGTCCCATGATCATGGCCGGATCCGTTGGACGAGGTTGACGCGTTTGAGCAGAAGCCACGAGACGACGGCGCCTTCACCGCGCGCCTCCCAGATCCAATCGTGAATCAACAACGCCCGGGCCGGCGGATTTTCATACAGAGCGCGCCGGTTTCCGCGGAATGACAGCGGGATGACGACGAGGTCGGCGCCGTCCGGCGCGCCATCGTATTTTCGCGCTTCAAACTCGACTCCACCGGGGACAAACGGCCGCGCCGCCGCAATATTGTGCGCGCTGGCGTCCATGATCGTGATGGCGGCGTCTGGAAGCAGGCGCCGGAGCAGGATGGCCGATCGGGGAAACAAACCTCCTCCCACGATCCTGATGGAACGGGCGCCGGCCAGAAGAGGAAAAAGCCGGCTTAATGCGGCCCCATGCGTGCGCAACAGAAAGCTCTGGAGGCGCGCCGAGCGCAGGGACAGGCGTTCCAGCCGGTTGATCACCGGGCAATGGGCGCCCTCCAGCCAGCGGAGGACCGCCGGCCACCGGCTGCCGCCCGGGCTGTCGACGGGCTGCAGGGGCAGTTCGGTCCAGTGCGCGCCTGGAGAGCGGTGATGCTCCACGTGATAGCCGTCGTTGAAAAACAAAAGGTTATAGACAGCCCCGTAGTGACTGACCGTCGTGCCACCCGGATGCTCAAAGCGTCCGTGCATCCAGCAGAGGCCCAGACCCAGCGCCCAGCCCGGCAGATACGTCGTCCAGAAAAAGAAATCGGCCCGCGCGGCCAGAACCGTCCAGAGCGACAGGACC
>DASUFH010000293.1:0-9930 GCA_036274645.1 Terriglobia bacterium | reverse complement strand
ATGTGTACCGGAATTCCAAAACCGTTCCGCGAGTTATTAGGGGGCTGTCCCCGAATTTCTGTCCTCAGTTCTTCCCCGGCTCGGTCGTAATGCGTTCATGGATCTGCTCGGTCAGATCCTTGATCCGCGCGCTCAAATCCTGCGTTACTTCGGTCAGGCGCGTGTTGTGCTCCAGCAATTGCATCATTAGAGCCGCGTGTCTGGCCGCGAGTTCCTGGCGCTCGGCGCTGGCATTGGCCAGCGCTTCGCGATGCGCCGCATCCGCTTCAGAAAGCGCCTTGTCGCGGTCCGCCTGACGGGTCGCGGCCAGCAGAATCAGCGGCGCCGCGTACGCCGCCTGCAGGCTGAACCCGAGGTTCAGCAGAATGAACGGATACTGGTCGAAATGAACGATGCCGGTGGCATTCACGACAATCCATGCGATCACGATGGCCGTCTGCATGATGACAAACGCCGGCGTTCCGAAAAATCGCGCAAAACTCTCCGCGCGAACGCCAAACCAGTCGCTGCCGAATACCGATGACAGATGCGCGTGTCTGGTCAGAAACCGCAAGGCATGCCGGTCGGGCGGCGGCACGTGATTATTCGAACTGGGATTTGAAACCGATTCCTGCATAAGAACCTCCGTCAACGCCGCAGAGTTTAGCGCCGAAAAGACCTCCGGTATAATTCGCGCGTTTGCGCGCTCGGGAGGGAATCATGCGGCCTCTGGCGATTTTACGGTCTGGTGGCCGGGGACGAAGTTCCCGGGACTGTTCCATTCCGTCTCGACTTCGGCGAGACAAACAGTTATGGTCCCGGTAATGCGCTCACGATGTGCCAGGCGTTCAAAGTCTACGGCGGTCCGACCCACGCGGTGGAAGCGTTCGTGTGGGTCGAAACGGCGGACACCCCGTCCATCCGGGACGGTCGTTACGAAGTGAAGGGCTCGAAGTAGCCCAGACAACCATGCTGACGGAAGACCAGATATACAGCCGCATCGGCGAAGAGGGGTTCCATCGCCTGACCGCCGCGTTCTACCGCGCAATCCCGACTGATCCGATTCTCGGTCCCCTCTATCCGCCCCACGACCTGGAGGGAGCGGAACAGCGCCTGCGCGATTTCCTGGTGGGGCGCTTCGGCGGACCGTTACGCTACATCGAACAGCGCGGGCATCCCCGCCTGCGCATGCGCCATGCGCCTTTTCCGGTGGATTCGAAGGCGCGCGACCGCTGGTTCGAGTTGATGAGCCGAGCGCTCGACGAAGCGGGATTTCCGGAAGACGTTGACGGCCTGCTCCGCGGATTTTTCGCCAGCACGGCGACATTCCTGATTAACCGGCCCGGCTGATCGAAACGCGGCAGGGCGGTCATCACCCCGTCTACACGCCACAGAGTCAATCGCGCGAAGCCATACGGTATGCGGCAAGCTTGATGCGATCGTTGACGAGAAACCAGGCGAGCGCATAGACCCAGACCAGCAGGGCCATACCCCATCCGATGGGCGTCATGAATACTCCGTAAACGGCAATCCATGTGGCGACCGCCTGGGTTCCGAGGACCGCGGCCAGAAGGATTGGCGCAGGCCGGCGTTCCCAGAAGGGACCGCGGGTGCGGGTCAGGAAGATCGTGAGGTGACCCGCCACCGAAAGCTTCAGATACATGAGCGTCTGGATGACATCGCGGCTGAGATGAAGCGCTCGTTCTCCGACATAGAACAATCCAAAGGACGCAAAAACCCCGGCGACGCCCAGGGCCGACGCGAGCTGGAGCACGAGCGGCATGTTCCAGGATTCGGGTTTATCGGAAGACTCGGCGTTGTCGTAGGCGATGGAAAGAATGGCGCCGTCGTTGAGCAGGGCCAGGAGCACGATCATGATGGCCGTGACCGGATAGAAATTGAAGACCAGGATCGACAGCGTCATGAACAGCAGCACGTGAATGGTTTCCGCAATGCGATAGATGGCGTAACTGTTCATGCGCTGAAAGATCTTCCGACTTTCCTTGAAGGCGTCGATGATGACGGACAAGCCGGGCGCCAGCAGCACCATATCGGCAGCCGCCCGCGCCGCGTCGGTCGCGCCGGAAACAGCGATGCCGGCGTCGGCCTTCTTCAGCGCGGGCGCGTCGTTGACTCCGTCGCCGGTCATGCCGACGATGTGCGCGCGCTGCTGGAGCACATCGACGATGTGGTACTTGTGCTCCGGAAAGACCTGGGCAAACCCGTCCGCGCCTTCAATCCCGGCGGCCGCCTGGGCCGCCTGCATGTGGCTGGTCTTTTCAAGCAGCGTCGCGTCCACGATATTGGGCCCGAGCCCCAGTTCCCTTGCAATTTCCCTCGCAATGGCCACCTGGTCTCCCGTGACCATCTTGACGTCCACGCCCATTCGGTTTGCCATCTCGATGGTGGATCGGGATTCGGGACGGGGTGGATCATACAGAGGCAATACGCCGAGAATCGTCCAGGAACCCTCCGCGTCGGCGCGGGCCACACCAAGCGATCGAAATCCGCGCGCCGCAAAGTCGTTCACGGCCTGGTCCATCGGCGCGCGGTATCGGGGAGCGCCCACTCCGGCCAGATCGAGGATCATCTGCGGCGCGCCTTTGCTGACTTTGAAGACGTTTCCGTCCACCCCGACAACTTTGGCTTCCGTGCGCTTCCGCACCGGATCAAACGGCATGAAGTGGCGAATGGAGTACTCGGCAACACGGGAAGGGTCTTTCATTCCGCTCAAGACCGCCAAATCAATGAGGTCCTGGTCTTCAGCGCGCGATGCGAGCGCCGCACACAGAATGACCTCGTCCGGACTCGTCGGACCGAACGCAATGGGAGTCCCCAGCGTCAGTTTGTTCTGGGTCAGCGTGCCGGTTTTGTCGGAACACAGGACGTCAACACCGGCCAGTTCTTCGATGGCGGCCAGACGGGTCACGATCATCTCGCGCGCCGCCAGGAATCGCGCTCCGATGGCCATCGTGACTGAAAGGACGGTCGGCATGGCGACCGGGATGGCCGCGATCATCAGCACCAGCGCAAACTGCGCAGTGCTCAGGAATGGATCACCGCGGAACAACGCCACAAGGATGATGAGCGCAACGAGCGCGAGAGCCACGGCGATGAGAAAGTTGCCGATCTTCAGTACCGCGCGCTGGAAGTGACTGACCGTACGGGCCTGTTCGACAAGCTGCGCCGTCTTTCCAAAATACGTTTCACTGCCGGTGGCGGAAACGATCCCGTCGATTTCTCCCTGTTTGATGATCGATCCGGAATAGACCAGATCTCCTGCCGACCGGGAGACGGGCAGCGATTCGCCGGTCAGGGTGGACTGGTCCACGGTCACCGGATCGCCATCCGTCAGGCGCGCGTCCGCGGGAACAACGTCGCCCAGGCGCAACCGGATGCGGTCATCCGGAACCAGCTCCCGCGCCGGCAGCAGGATCCAACGCCCATCCCGTTTGACCTTTGCCTGCAGCGCGAGACGGGACTTCAGCGCTTCAACCGTATTTCCAGCCTGATATTCCTCCCAGAAACCGACGACGGCGTTCACCATCAACAACGCCAGGATGATGCCGAAGTCTGCCCAGTGACGAACCACCGCCGAAAGAATCGTCGCGATCTCAATCATCCAGGGAATGGGTCCCCAGAAATGGGAAAGAAACTTGAAGAGAGGGTGGACGCGCTTTTCGGCGATCTCGTTGTAACCATACTGCGACAGGCGCCGGGCGGCCTCAGCCTGGGTCAATCCGTCGGCAGAAACGTTTGGCAGCGGGTTGTTGCGCATTGTTGAGTCGCCCTGGAATTAGGGACAGAGAGCAATTTCGCGAACGCGAAATTGCTCTCTGTCCCTAATTCCTCGGCCGTGCAATTCCGGCGCCTGCGGCTTTGGCATCGACCGTGCTTTTCATGGATGGACGTGAACGAGCGCGCGCCTGCAGCACGATCTGCGAGGGAGAAACTCATGAAGAAGGCATTGATACTGGCTGGCGACGGGTTTGAAGACGCTGAACTTCTCTATCCCTATTACCGTCTCAAAGAAGAGGGATTTACCGTGGATGTGGCCGGGGACGAATCCGGAAAACTCTTCACCGGAAAGAAGGGCTATCCCATCCGCGCCACCAGGGCGGTCCAGGACGTCCGGATCGATGACTATGCCGTTCTCGTCGTGCCTGGAGGACACGCGCCCGACAAATGGCGGCTGGACGATCGATTCGTGCAAATCGTCCGCGCCGCGTTCCAGGGCGACCTGGTCGTCGCCGCCATCTGCCATGCGGCGCAGCTGCTGATCGAAGCCGATGTCGTCAAAGGACGCAGGATGACCTGCTATGCGTCCGTGAAAACCGACCTCAGGAACGCCGGAGCCCACTACGAAGACCGGGAAGTCCTGGTCGACGGCAACCTCGTCACATCGAGACAGCCGGCGGATCTTCCCGCGTTCATGCGGGAAACCGTTCGAATCCTGCGGGAACGCCAGATCCTCCCCGTGGGAAATTCGGGGACAGCCCCCAAATAATTCGCGGCGACGGACCTTCCGAAACTTCGAGATTTTTCCGCCGCGAATTATTTGGGGGCTGTCCCCGAATTTCCCCCGATCGGAGGCGCAAATGAGGTCATTGGTCGGAAGCACCGCTCTGGGTCTTGTCGCCGGCTTGCTGTCCGGACTCGTGGGGGTCGGCGGCGGAATCATCATCGTGCCGGCGCTGGTCTATTTCTTCCACATGGATCAGAAGACCGCCCAGGGAACGTCGCTGGCGGTTCTGCTGCCACCCACCGGACTGCTCGCCTTTCTGGAGTACTATCGCGCCGGACACGTCGACGTGAAGATCGGAGCAGCGGTGGTCCTGGGACTGCTGCTGGGCGGATGGGTGGGCGGCAGCTTCGCCCAGCAGCTTTCGCACGTCACGCTGCGCAAGATATTTGCCCTGCTGCTTTTTCTCACAGCGATCCGGATGTGGACAGAAAAATAATGCTGCAATTTGACGCGCAATCGCGCGCGCGCCCAGTCACGCGTTATTAATCGTGGCTTAAGCAAAAGTTCACTTGCGTCCAACCGGGGCCCCTGTCACTTTGAAGACATGGACTCGATTGCGGTCATCACCTGGCTCAAGGATCTCCTGATGGCCTGGGGCTTGCCGGGACTCTTCCTGGTATCCATCGGCGACTCCACATTCCTGTCGCTTCCCGAAGTCAACGACATCATGGTGATGATGCTGTCCATTGAAACGCCCGGCGCCGCATGGAAATTTGCATTGCTGGCGGCGTCCGGCTCGACGCTGGGATGCGTCGTCCTTTACACGATCGGCCGCAAGGGTGGCGAAGCGCTGCTGCGGCGGCGTTTCAAATCGGCCGGCCTGGAACGAGCGCGACGCTGGTACCAGCAGTACGGCGCGCTGGCGGTAATGATTCCGGCGCTCGCGCCGCCGCCGATGCCGTTCAAACTCTGCGTCTTTTCGGCGGGGGCATTCGGATTTCCGCTCCGGCGGTTTGTGATCGCGATCGCCGTCGCCCGCTTCGCGCGCTACTTCATGGGAGGTCTCCTGGCAATCCGGTACGGCCCGGCCATCGTCAATGTCATTCGTGAGGATTTCCGGCAGGTGGTTCTCGCTATCGTGACGCTCGCGATCGCCGCCGCGATTGGATTTGCCGCGCTCCGCTTCCGGTTCTCATCCGCACGTCCGCTCGGCAAACCGCCCGAACCCGAAACATGAAACATCTTCAGCGCATCAGACTCGTCTGATAGTCGAGCGCTTCGTCGGCGCTCTCGCCCGCGCGAGTATAGCTGCCATCTGAGGAGAGCCAGCGCAGCTTCGCCCGATCGGCAAACGGCAACTCGATAGCTTCACGACGGACGCGATCCCGGATTGCGGGATCTTCGAGCGGGAACATCACTTCGAGTCGCCGGTCGAGGTTCCGCGACATCAGATCGGCGCTGCTCAAATAGATCTCTTCGTTGCCGCCATTCAGGAACCGGTAGACACGAGAGTGCTCCAGAAACCGGCCGACGACACTGGCGACCCGAATGGTTTCGCTGCGGCCGGGAATGCCCGGCCGGAGGCAGCAGATGCCTCGGACCAGCAGGTCAATGGGAAGACCTTCGGCGGAGGCGTCGTAAAACTCATCGATCAACTCGTGGTCGGTCAGCGCGTTGGTCTTGGCGAAAATTCCGGCCGGGCGGCCCGCCCGATGGTGTTCAACTTCACGCCGGATCATGGCGGCCAGACGGGACCGCAGGTTGAGCGGCGCCACGACGAGCTTGCGGTAGGTATCCTGACCGGAATAGCCCGTCATGTAGTTGAACAACTCGGAACAGTCCGCGCCGAACTCCGGATTCGCAGTCAGCAGACCGAAGTCCGTGTAGATGCGCGCCGTAACGGGATTGTAGTTCCCGGTACCCAGATGGACGTAGCGGCGCAGGGCGTTTCCTTCGGCGCGCACAACGAGCGCCACCTTCGCGTGTGTCTTCAGACCGATGATCCCGTAGATGACGTGGACTCCCGCCTTTTCCAGCTGACGCGCCCAGATGATGTTGTTCTCCTCGTCAAAACGGGCCTTCAGTTCCACCAGCACCGCAACCTGCTTGCCGCGTTCCGCCGCGTCAATCAGCGCCGTGACGATCGGAGAATTTGGTCCGGCCCGATAAAGCGTCATCTTGATCGCCAGCACGTTCGGATCGGTGGCCGCGGCGCGCACGAACTCGAGGATCGGACCGAAAGACTCGTAGGGATGATGCAGCAGGATGTCCTGGCGCCAGATCGCGTCAAAAACAGTCTCCGTCTGCCGGAACACGCCGGGAATCGTGGGAGTGTGCGGTTTGTCCTTCAATTCCGGAAGATCCAGCTTGTAGAGCGACATCAGATCGGGAATGTTCAACGGACCGGAGACCGGATAAACGTCCTGGGGCGTCAGCTCCAACGAGCGTGTGAGCAGATCCACCATGCGCGGGTTCATCGCTTCGGAGACCTCCAGACGAACCCCGAATCCGAAACGCCGTTGCCGCAACTGCAGCTCAACGGACCGCAGCAGGTCGTCGGCCTCGTCCTCTTCGATCTCCATATCAGCGTTGCGGGTGATGCGAAATGGCTGGCATTCCAGCACGCGGATCCGCGGAAACAGTTTGCCGATGTTGGCGGAAATCAAGTCCTCCAGCAGGACGAACGTATTCTCGGATCCCACGGGAATCAGCCGCGGCACACTCGGCGGAAGTTTGACCCGCGCAAATCGCTGGTCGCTCGTATCGCCGTCCGCGGAAGCCAGCAGAATGCCCAGGTTCAAGCTGATATTGGAGATGTACGGAAACGGATGGCTGGGGTCCACCGACAACGGTGTGAGCACGGGAAACACCCGCTCCTCGAAATACACGCCCAGTTCGGCGCGTTGATGGGCCGCCAGATCCGCAAAGCGCGCGATCCGAACCCCGAACCGCACGAGCCCGGGCAGGATTTCCTCCAGCAGACAGGAGGACTGGATCCGCAGCAGCGGCCTGAGCTTGTCCGAAATCCGCTGCAGCTGGGCCGCGGCGCTCAGTCCGTCCGGCGAAAGCATGCCGTCGTCCGCTTCGAGCTGGTCCTGCAAACCCGACACACGGATCATGAAGAATTCGTCGAGGTTGGTGGAAAAGATCGACAGAAACTTCAGTCGCTCCAGGAGTGGCTGCTTCTGATCCAGCGCTTCCTCGAGCACGCGGCTGTTGAATTCGATCCAGCTGAGTTCACGATTCAGATAAGGACTGTGACTTTCCATCGGAAGAAAACCCCGTGTCAAAACAGGCGGCAACCTACCTTCCATACAGCAAGTATGTTACGTGGTCATTACAAAACACCGGATTTTGGAGAGGAGACAATCGGGGACAGACCCCTAACAATTCGCGGCGGATGTTTCCTGAAATCAAGATCCCCTGATCTGGAGACACTCCGCGTACGTCGCCGAGCCCTGGAAGACGAAGAGGAACTGCGCCGCCGGACCGACGCGCCGTTCCGTTTTCTGATCGTCGGCGATGGAACCGAACGGCCATGGCTTGAAGCGAACCTCAGCAACGCGGATTTTACCGGCGTGCTGACCGGAGAAGCGCTGGCGGAAGCGTACGGCGGGATGGACGTTTTTGTTTTTCCCTCCGAGACCGAGACTTTTGGTAATGTAGTTCTCGAACCGCCGGCATCGGGAGTGCCGGCGATCGTCACTTCTGCGGTCCTCAGTTTCATCATCCAGCATGGAGTTTCCGGGTTCGCCGCCAACGGACCCGCCGAATTTGCAGACTGCGTTCTTCAATTGGTATCGAGTCCGCAACTCCGGGAGCGGATGGCGCTGGCCGCGCGAGCCCGCTCCGAAGAATGGTCATGGGAGGCCATGATGGATGCCATGTATCGCGCCTATCGGCGCGCCATTGATCTTCTCTGTTCCCGCCGCGGACCACTGCGATTACCGGCCGGTTGCCCGATGAAGCGGCGCGGCGTTCTGACGCTGATCAGCCTGGCGGCGTTGGGAATTTCCGCGGGGCTGACCGCCGTGGGGGCCGGCCCATCCGAATCGGTTTCCCCCACCGAGGAACTCCAACACGCGCTCGCGCTCGTTCATGAACGGGCGCCTTATTCAACCGAGCGCAATTACGTGATGTCCGCCCGCATCCGCCTGCTGATCTTCTGGAAAGGCAGCGACGACGTGGGTGGCGGATACATTCGCACGAGCGCCACCTCCGACAATCGAAGCCGCACCATTCAGGTGTTGTTCGGCTCCGATCCCAAGAAAGCGCCTCGCTCGATCAATCGATGGGGATCCGCCATCGAACGGGTTGATGTCAGCGAACCGGAAAGCCGCGCGAGCACGGTTTTCGGATTCATGAAGACATCAAAAGGCGCGAACGCCGCGGAAATGGAAAAGGAACTGGCGACCGAAAAGGATGGGGGACAGTATTTCTTCGACGCCATTCTCGCCCGCGTGGAGTCCGGCCGTTCCGAATCCCGCGTGGCGTCGTTCGCCTCCACGGTCGATTTCGACATTCACGACTTCGACAAGGCGTCCACCGAAGCCTCGTCGCGCCTGCTGGCCCTGCGCAAGGAGCCACGTTCGGTAAAGCTCGAAAGCAAGACCTGCAATGAGACACGGAGTTTCCTTTTTGCCGTCGAGGAACTCGGCCGGCGCGCTGTCGATGGCGGCAAAGCGCCGCTCAAGACGTGCTATATTTACAACTCCCGCTTCTACACGCTGACCGTTCGGGAAATCTCCAGGGTTTCCGAGCAGAAGATCAAGGTCAACCTGCGCAACTCCACCAAATCACTGGAGAAGAAGTACACCGATCTGACGCAGGTGGAATATCAGGTCCGGAATCAGGAAACCGAAGATGATACGAATTTCACCATCCTGTTCGGCACGAAGGGAGACCTGCGCGGCGTCCCGGTTCAGATCCGGCACCAGCCGAACTGGTGGTTCCAGATCATTCTTGACCTGCTGTAAGACGTTTTCATGAGTTCCCCGACCGGAAGCCCGGCCCCTGCGCGCGGCCCGCGCTGGAGAAACTGGCTGATCTGGAACTGGAAGGGCGCGGTTCTGGGCGCGGTGTTCCGCGGTCTCATCTTCCTCGCCGTCAACTTCAACGCCGGCCGGGCCGCCGCGCTGGCGGCGATGGGGACCCAGGCCGGATTTCGACTGACCATCGGCGGCGTGACCGCGGGACTGATTGAACGCCTGTGCGGCGTCCAGCCGCCCTGGCTCGGCGCCACACTGGCTTTCGCCATCGTTCCAGCGTTCGTCCATGGCATGGAGTTTGTCGTGCACCGCCAGGCAGGCACGCCGCGGATGGCGCTGGGAGAAACCGTCTCGGTCTCCGTCACCGTGGTGTCGACTGCGTTCCAGCTCTTCGCCATGCGGCGCGGCGCGTTCATTGCAGGCGACGGCGCGAAGAGCCTGGCGGCCGACATGATCGCCCTGCCTCGCCTCATTGTCGAATTCGTCCGCAGCATCTTC
>DASUFH010000292.1:0-58233 GCA_036274645.1 Terriglobia bacterium | reverse complement strand
GCGCCCAAACCGCCTGCGGCGCCGCCGAAACCACCTGCTGCAGCGGGGACGCCGCCCGTACCGCCGAAACCACCCGCTGCCGGGGGGCATGCCGCGCCGCCGAAACCGAAAGGACCTGCGCCGGAACCCTGGTCGCACCCGATCGTCGACGCGCTCAAGGAGAAATTCGGGGGCGAAATCCTCAAGGCGTACAGTTTCATCGGACAGAATCAGATCGACGTCAAAAAGGCGCGGATCGGCGAGATCATGCTGTTCCTGCGGGACAACAGTGTGACTCCTTTCGACTACCTCGTGGACGAAACGGCGGTCCACTGGCCGAAAGACGAAGAATTCGAAATCGTCTACATTCTTTATTCGTTCGAAAAGAACGAACGGATCCGCGTCAAGGCCCGGGTCAAGGAATGGGAGGAGATCGAAAGCGTCGTTGCTGTGTGGTCCACGGCGAACTGGCTGGAGCGCGAAGTCTACGACATGTTCGGCGTGCGTTACGCCGGCCATCCCGACCTGCGGCGCATCCTGCTCCCCGAGGACTGGGTGGGCTTCCCGCTGCGCAAGGACTACAACCTTCGCCTGCAGGACGTCGAATGGGTCCGCAAGCATCTCGGTATCGATTCCGGCCAGAAATACTATGTCGGTGAGGCTCGGGCCGAGGATCGAGACTACATCACGCCCACGGATTGAACGAACCGCTTATGTCCACAAACGAAACGCTATTCGACGCCAGTGAAATTACCGTCAGCATGGGCCCGCAGCACCCGTCCACACACGGGGTGCTCCAGGTCAAATTGAAGCTGGACGGCGAACGCGTTATCGACGCGCAGTGCGTCATCGGCTATCTGCACCGGGGAGTTGAGAAGCTGGGCGAGGTCCAGACCTACGGCCAGTTCGTCCCGACCCTCGATCGCATGGATTACATCGCCGCCGTATCCAACTGCGTCGGATACTGTGAAACCATCGAGAAACTCCTCGGCGCCACCGTTCCGCAGCGCGCCCAGTACATCCGCGTGATCATGACGGAGCTCAACCGGATCGCGAGTCACCTGCTCTGGCTGGGCACCCACGCGCTCGACATCGGCGCAATGACAGTGTTTCTCTACGCGTTCCGCGAGCGCGAAGAGATCCTCAAGATTTTTGAAAACTACTGCGGCGCGCGGTTGACCACGCATATGTTCCGCATCGGCGGCGCGCAGTATGAGTTGTATGAAGGTTTTGAAGATCAGGTCCGGGAGTTCCTCCGCACGTTCCCGAAACATGTCGATGAATACGAAACGCTGCTGACGGAAAACCGCATCTGGATTGGGCGGACCCGCGGCGTGGGAACGATTTCCGCCAAAGACGCCATCGACGTCGGCCTGACCGGTCCGTCGCTCCGAGGGTCCGGCGTGGCGTGGGACCTGCGCAAGGCCAAGCCCTATTCGGCCTATCCGGATTTCGAGTTCGATATTCCCGTCGGCGAAACCGGCGATACCTATGACCGCTACATGGTCCGGATCGAGGAGATGCGACAGTCCGCGCGCATCGTGGCGCAGGCCGTGGAAAAGATTCCCGATGGACCCATCATGGCCAAGCTGTCGAAGATCATCAAGCCGCCGGTGGGAGACATCTATCATTCGATCGAGGCGCCGAAGGGAGAACTCGGCTACTACATCGTCAGCGATGGAAGCACGACGGCATACCGGGCCCGGGTCCGGCCGCCGTCGTTCGTGAATCTCCAGGCGCTGCGGCAGATGGTGGTCGGACACATGGTGGCCGATGTGGTCGCCGTGATCGGAACTCTCGACATTGTGCTGGGCGAAATCGACCGTTGAGTTTTTAGAATGGATTTTGCAATCGATTACATCCTCATTCCGCTGATCAAGATCGGCGTCATCTTCGGGGCGCTTTCACTGGTGATCGCCTACCTGACGTTCCTGGAACGGAAGGTGATCGCATTCATGCAGGTGCGCCTCGGCCCCATGCGGGTCGGGCCTTATGGCCTGCTTCAGCCCATCGCCGACGGCGTCAAGCTCATGCTGAAGGAAGACATCGTGCCTTCGCAGGCCGACCGCTGGATCTTCACGCTGGCGCCGATCATTACGCTTATCCCGGCGTTCATCGTGTTCGCGGTGATTCCCTTCGGGCCCAGCTTCACGATCCTGGGCAAGGAGGTCGCCCTTTACGTAACGGATCTGAATATCGGTGTCCTGTACGTGCTGTCGATCTCGTCCGTTGGCATTCTGGGCATCATCCTGGGAGGCTGGGCGTCGAACAGCAAATATCCCCTGCTGGGAGCGCTCCGCTCGGCCGCGCAGATGGTCAGCTACGAGGTCGCCCTGGGCTTCTCGATCATGGGCGTCCTGATGATCTCCGGCTCGCTGAGCCTGGTGGACATCGTCAACGGCCAGAAGGCTTCCGGGATCTGGAACGTGTTTCTGCAGCCGCTGGGATTCATTCTCTTCTTCATCTGCGGCGTGGCGGAAAACAACCGCGCTCCCTTCGATCTGCCGGAAGCGGAATCAGAACTGGTCGCCGGTTTTCACACCGAATACAGCGGCTTCCGTTTTTCGCTGTTCTTTCTGGCGGAATACGCCGCCATGATCGTCATCTCGTCCATGGCGGTCACGTTCTTCTGGGGCGGATGGCTGCCGCCGTTCCCCAATTTGCTGGGCTTCATCTGGGACCAGTTGCCGCCCGTGCTGGCCGCGCTCTCCGGCGTCTTCTGGTTCTCGCTCAAGGTACTGATCTTTCTCTACATGTACCTCTGGTTCCGGGCGAGCTGGCCCCGCTACCGCTATGATCAGCTGATGCAGGTCGGCTGGCGCTACCTGATGCCCATCGCCATCGGGAACGTGATCATCACGGCCATCGTGATCCTGCTTCTGGAAAGGATGGGAGTCATCGCATGAAGGTCAAACGGCCTGATCTGAGCCTTCTGAAAAAGATCTTTCTGGTCGATCTGATCAAAGGCCTGCTGCTGACGTTTTCCTATCAGAAGCCGTCGGCCAACTATACCGAGCAGTATCCGAAGGAGCGGCCGAAAGTGGCCGAACGCTTCCGCGGCGCGCCACGCCTGAACAACGACCCGGTAACGGGGGAAACGCTCTGCATTGCCTGCAACCTCTGCGCCCTGGCCTGCCCCGAGCATTGCATTGAAGTGGGCTGGGAGCGCGATAAGGCCGGCAAGAAGGCGCTGACCACCTACATTTTCGACATGTCCCGATGCATGTTCTGCGGATTGTGCGAGGACGCCTGTCCGACGCCATGCCTGGAGTTGACACAGGAATTTGAACTCAGTCTCTATGGCCGCCGGGACATGAAGCTCGACCGCCAGACACTCGAGCAAGGCGTCCAGCCGCTCGTTTACACGAAGTAACGCATGCTTGAGCTGATCCTCTTTTATATCTTCGCGGTCATCGCGGTGGTCTCCGCTGTCCTGGTGATCACGCAGCGCAACGTCGTCCACTCCGCGGTTTCACTGGCCGGAACGCTGCTCGCCGTGGCGGGAATCTTCCTGACGCTGCACGCCGAATTTCTGGCCGGCGTTCAGGTGATCGTGTATGTCGGCGGCATCCTGGTGTTGTTCGTGTTCGTCATCATGCTGATCGCGCTCGAACGCTCTTTGACGGAGCGGCAGTTTCACCGCCAGGGCCGCATCGCGCTCGTCACTTGCGCGATCCTGATCGTCGAACTGGCCTACGGTCTCTACAAGGGCAAGGACACATTCCCCCCCATCCCCGGGGAAACGGCCGCGGCCGGCTTCAATCTGAGCCAGAATTCCCAGCGCGTCGGGGAAGCGCTGTATCAGAACTATCTGCTGCCGTTCGAAATCGCGTCGATCCTGCTGCTCGTGGCGATTGTCGGAGCGGTGGCCCTTGCCAAACGAAAGACGGAGGTGGAGGAATAGCCATGGTTGCCACCCACCACTATCTGATTCTTGCGGCTGCCCTGTTCACGATCGGCGTGATCGGTGTGCTGACCCGCCGCAACATCATGGTCATTCTCATGTCGATCGAGTTGATGATGAACGCCGTCAACATCAACCTGATTGCATTTTCAGACCGGTTGCACCAAGTCACCGGTCAGGTTTTCGCCATCTTTGTCATCACTGTAGCCGCCGCCGAGGCGGCGGTCGGACTCGGCATCGTCATCGCCATGTTCAAGAACAAGGAAACGATGAACGTCAACGAACTCGATCTGATGAAGTGGTAGCGACCTTATCCACACTATGAGTTTCTTAGACCTCATCTGGTTAATCCCGCTGTTCCCTGCCGCCGGCTTCGTGATCAACGGCCTCTTCGGCAAGCGCATGCGCAAGTCCGTCGTTGGAACGATCGCCTGTCTCGCGGTGCTGGTCTCTTTTGTCTTTGCCCTGGGCGCCGTTACCGAACTGGCCCGGCTGCCCGAGCATGAGCGTTCCCACACGGTGAATGTCTACCAGTGGATCAACGCGGGCGCCGCCGAGGCGGGCGCGGAAGGCCATGCCGAATTCAATGTGCAGTGGGGCTTCCTGCTGGATCCGTTGTCATCCGTGATGGTGCTGGTCGTGACCGGAATTGGTTTTCTGATTCACGTCTACTCCACCGGATACATGGCGGAAGAGGACGGCTTCTACCGGTTCTTCGCGTACCTGAACCTGTTCATGTTCTCGATGCTGACGCTTATTCTCGGCAGCAACTACCTGATGATGTTTATCGGGTGGGAGGGCGTCGGACTCTGCTCCTATCTGCTGATCGGCTACTACTTTCTGAAGAAAAGCGCGGGTGACGCGGCGAAAAAGGCGTTCGTCGTGAACCGCATCGGCGACTGGGGCCTGTCCATCGGCATCATGCTGATCTTCGTCAACTTCGGCTCCATTGAGTTCACGCAGGTCGGCGAGGCGGTTCGCGAAAGCCTCGCGATGGGACGGTTCCATATCGGCGACATGGTCTTCGTGTCGATAGCGCTGGCGCTGTTCGTCGGCGCCACCGGAAAGTCCGCGCAGATTCCGCTTTATGTCTGGCTGCCGGACGCCATGGAAGGCCCGACGCCCGTCAGCGCGCTCATCCACGCGGCGACGATGGTGACGGCGGGTGTCTACATGGTGGCGCGCAGCAACTGGATCTTCCAGGCCGCGCCGCAGGCGATGGCTGTGGTCGCCGTGGTTGGCGCGTTGACGGCCATCTTTGCGGCCAGCATCGGCATCGTCCAGAACGACATCAAACGGGTGCTCGCATATTCGACCGTGAGCCAGCTGGGATACATGTTCCTCGCCCTCGGCGTGGGCGCGTTCACCGCGGGTGTCTTCCACCTGATGACGCACGCGTTCTTCAAGGCCCTGCTCTTCCTCGGTTCGGGCAGCGTGATTCACGCGCTCCATCATGAACAGGACATGCGCCGCATGGGCGCGCTCAAGAACAAGATTCCGATCACGTTCTGGACGATGTTCATCGGCACGCTGGCCATCGCCGGCATTCCGGGCCTGGCCGGCTTCTTCTCCAAGGACGAGATCCTGTGGCGCGCGTTCTCGAGCCCGCACGGTCACATCCTGCTCTGGGCCGTCGGCGCCCTGGCGGCGGGGATGACGGCGTTCTACATGTTCCGCCTGATTTTCCTGACATTCTTCGGCGAATCGCGTGTGGACCATCACACCGAACATCACATCCACGAATCGCCCAAAGCCATGACGATCCCGCTGATGGTTCTCGCCGCCGGCTCGATCGTTGCCGGATGGATCGGATTGCCCAAGTGGCTGTTGGAGATGGGAGGCGGCGAAGGCCCCAGCTTTTTCGACCGCTGGCTGGAGCCTGTCTTTGAACCGCTTCCCGGTCTTGCCGAAGCGGCGGCCGAGCATCACGGTGTGGGTCTCGAGGTGGGAATGGCCGCCGTATCGGTCGCCATCGCCCTGATCGGCATCTATCTCGCTTACTCGACGTACTACCGCAAAAGCGATCGCGCCGACCGCGTGGCGGCGAGCGTGGGCGGACTGTACCAGGCTCTGCTGAACAAGTGGTACATCGACGAACTGTACGACGCGTTGTTCGTGAACCGGGCGAAGGACTTCGGCCGGTTCCTGTGGCGCTTCGACGCCCGCATTGTGGACGGCGCCGTCAATGGAACCGCCGTCGGAACAAAGGACGGCGCGCGCGGTTCCAGCTGGTGGGACCGCTGGATCGTCGACGGACTCGTTCGCGCTGTCGCCGGACTGATCAAGGTGGCGAGCGTGCCGGTCAGCTTCATCCAGACCGGATATACGCAGAACTACGCCCTCATCATGATCCTCGGCGTCCTGGCCCTGGTCGGCTACGTGTTGTGGGGGCATCCATGAACCCGGTCCGGTTGAACCGCATGGATCCGGCCACCCTGTTACGAACTCTGGAGTCTTAAATGGATTTCTTTAACGCCCATATTCTGACCATCATCGCGTTCTGGCCGCTCGTCGGCATGTTCGCGCTTCTGCTGATCCCCAAGGAAAGCAAGAACGCCATCCGGTGGTGGGCCAATATCGTGGTGCTGATCGGATTTCTGATCTCACTGCCGCTCTGGTTCCAGTTTGATGTCAGCAAAGCCGGTGAGATGCAGTTTGTCGAAGACGCGGTCTGGATACCGGCGCTCGGCGCCCATTACCACGTCGGCATCGACGGCATTTCCCTGCTCCTGATCATGCTCACCACGCTGATCGGGCCGCTGGCCGTGCTGTCCTCCTGGGACGCGATTACGGAACGAACGAAGGAATACTACGCGTTCATGCTGATGCTGCAGACGGGCATGATCGGCGTCTTCATGTCGCTCGACTTCTTCATGTTTTACGTCTTCTGGGAAGTCATGCTCGTGCCGATGTATTTCCTGATCGGTGTCTGGGGAGGACCGCGCAAGCTTTACGCGGCCATCAAGTTCTTCCTCTATACGCTGGCCGGATCCGTCCTGCTGCTGCTGGGAATCATCACCCTGTATTTTCAGTATCCGCAGATTGCATCGACCCACCCGGAAATTGCCGCGCAGTTCGGCGCCGCGCCCACATTCAATATTCTCGCGTTCCAGGCGATGGGGCCGTTCCTGGATGCGAATCTCCAGTGGTGGGTGTTTCTCGCGTTTTTCGTCGGATTCGCCATCAAGGTTCCCATGTTCCCGTTCCATACCTGGCTGCCCGACGCTCACGTGGAAGCGCCGACCGCCGGGTCCGTCATCCTGGCCGCAGTTCTCCTGAAGATGGGCTCCTACGGCTTCCTCCGTTTCAGTCTCCCGATTCTGCCTTCGGGCACTCATGCATTTGTCCCGCTGATGGTCGGCCTGTCGATCGTCGCCATCATCTACGGCGCGCTGGTCGCGATGATGCAGCCGGACATGAAGAAGCTTGTCGCCTATTCGTCGGTCAGCCACATGGGTTTCGTCATGCTGGGCATGTTTGCGCTGAACCCGAACGGACTGAACGGCAGCATCATCCAGCAGATCAACCACGGTATCTCCACGGGAGCGCTCTTCCTGATCGTCGGCATCATCTATGAACGCCGCCATACGCGAGAGATCGCGCAGCTTGGCGGGCTTTCCAGTGTCATGCCGAAGTACGCCATCGTTTTCCTGATCATGACCATGTCATCGATCGGACTGCCGATCCTCAACGGCTTCATCGGCGAGTTCCCGATTGTTTTGGGCGCGCTGGAAGCCAATCTCTGGTGGGCCGTGGCCGCCGGCGCCGGCATCGTGCTCGGCGCCGCCTACATGCTCTGGCTCTATCAGCGCACGATGTTCGGAAAGCTCGACAATCCGGCGAACCAGAACCTGCTCGACATGAACTGGCGGGAAATGGCCACGCTGGTTCCCCTCATCATCATGGCGTTCTGGATCGGCCTTTACCCGAAACCGTTTTTTGACCGCCTGAACGCGCCGGTGAGCCGGCTCGTCGAAACCTTGCACAAGAGCGCGCCCGACATGCACGCACAGGAAGACAGGCGCTAAATGGGACAATTCTTCCAGCTGCAGGACCTTCAGGTCATCATTCCCGAACTGGAACTGGCGTTCTTCGGAATGCTGTTGCTGATTGCCGATCTCGTCATTCCGGAGAAGAAAACAATCGGCTGGTTTGCCCTTATCGGCATTGGCGGTTCAGCCTTTTCCCTCTACAAACTTTTCGGACGGGAAGCCACCCTGGCCTACGGCGGCGCCATTGTGGTGGACTCACTGGCGTGGTTTTTCAAACTGCTGTTTCTCGTGGCAGCGGCCATAACGATCCTGTTGTCGATGCGATACCTGGAAGTGGAACGGGAACACCACGGAGAGTTCTACTCGTTAATCCTGTTTGCCACGATGGGCATGATGTTCATGGCCAGCGCCATGGATCTCGTAACGCTCTATATCGGTCTGGAAACGATGGCAATCGCCACGTACATCCTGGTCGGGTTTCTGCGCGGCAACCAGCGCTCCAATGAAGCGTCGCTCAAATATTTCCTGCTGGGCGCCTTCTCTTCGGCCATTCTGCTCTATGGGTTTTCATTGCTGTATGGCTTTTCCGGCTCGACCCGGTTTCTCGAAATCGGTAACTTCCTGGGTAGCGCTCCACCCGACAACCCCATCCTGCTGATCGCCGTCGTTGCCGTGGTTGCGGGACTCTTCTTCAAGATTGCCGCTGTCCCCTTCCATCAATGGACCCCCGACGCCTATGAAGGCGCTCCGACATCCGTGACGGGATTCATGTCCGTGGCCGTGAAAGCCGCCTCCTTCGTCATGATCTGGCGCGTGCTGTTCTTCATCATTGGGCCGATGCGGCCATACTGGATTCCGATCCTGACCGTCGCCTGCATCCTGACGATGACGCTGGGCAACATTGCCGCCATCGCTCAGACGAACGTCAAACGGTTACTCGCCTACTCGTCGATTTCACATGCCGGGTACGTCCTCATCGGATTTATCGCCGGTAATGAAACATCGTTCAGCCGGATGGGAATGGCCGCCGTCCCCCTCTATCTGCTGGTCTATACGTTCACGAATCTGGGCGTCTGGGCCGTCGTGGTGGCGCTACGCCGCAAGAACATTCTGGGCGAGCGGATTGACGACATGAACGGCTTGTTCTTCCGTCATCCGGCATCGGCCATTCTGATGCTGATCTTCCTGCTGTCGCTTGCGGGAATACCGCCCACGGCCGGATTCATCGCCAAGTACTATCTTTTTGCGGCGGCAGTGCAAAGCCATCACAACGTGCTGGCCGTCATCGCGGTCATCAATGCGGCAATCTCCGCGTTCTACTATTTGCGGATCGTAGTCGCCATGTTCATGAACAACGCGACGGAGACCACGGGGATGGACCTTTCAGCCGGGGTCCGGATCACGCTTGCCGCGGCGTTCGTGTTCACGCTGGGCGTCGGGCTCTATCCCGGACCGATTATCGAACTCGCGTACCGCGCCATCAGCCTGCAGTAAGCAATAAGAGCGCGGGTAAATCCGCGCTCAACCCACAAATTCCCGCCTGGTTCCCTGCGACGTCCTATCGCGTATTGTCGTGGATATCCGCCGTATTCCCTCCAGCAGACAGTTCCCTTGTGATGATCAAGGAACGCCCTTCGATCATTGTGCGAATAGAATAGTTTCCCGGAGGGAGACTGGCAAACGAGTACTCCCCTTGCGCGTCTGTGGAGTTCATAAACAGGACCTCTGAAAAACCTTGCCGGGAGGCCGCAGTCACCTGCGCTCCACTGACGGGACGCCCGCTCCGATCCGTGATTTTCCCGGACAGTTTCGCCCTCGCCCCCAGCTCGGCCGGCCGGTTCGCCGGATAGACGACGGCGCCGCGCAGGTTCTCGCAACGAACCTCCAGCGTGCTCGAACAGTCGTGAGTCCCATGCAATGTGGGCATTCCCGAATCCGTGTCCGCTGCGGGAGCCAGCGCAAAATCGATTCCGGTCGCCGGCTTGTCCCAGGAAACCCTCACCAGCGCTCCGTCAGTCGCCGTGTTCACGCCGGGGTAATACGTAGGCGTGTTCAGCTCGCCGGCAATCACGGCCCATTCGCCTGCGGGCACCCCGGTAATGCGGTAGGCTCCGGTCTCGTCGGTTGTGGAAATGCCGCTCATGACCTGCTGACCCGCCACCAGACCGGCAGCGCGAACGCGAATGCCTTCCAGAGGGTGATGATCGCCACCAAGGATTTTCCCCTCGATCACCCCGGTAGATCCCGGCGTTTGCGCCCACACCGGACACCAGAGGATCGCCAGGACGATTGCCGTAAACGCGCTTCTCTTAAGCATGGATTCCCTCCCCTTGAAACCGTTCGAGAATAGAACCACCGACACCTGGAGGCCAAGCGCTGCTTCTACACTGCCACAGTGGTCACGGACCTCGGCACATGCACCATTTCACTACTCAGCGCATTTCGAAACATCGTGGGCGGTCATAGACCGCCCCTACAAAGACGGGGCAAGGCGCGGACTCGACACGTTCCTTGCCATTGCCACCCGGTTCCCATATTCTCCACCGGTCTTGAGCTCATTAATGATGGGGGTCTTAAACCGAATGAAATTACCGTCGCTTGCGCTGCCCGCCGGCGCGCTCGCCATCGGCTGTAGTCCGTGGGCCCAGATTCCCCCGCCGAACGCGGCCGGCGTGGCCGCAGGTCACGCGCACATCTACACGACCGATCAGTAGCAGCCGGTTTCATGACGACTGTTTTGCCACAGCGGACGCGGATCCGGATCGGGGTGGTTGTCGGCCTGGGGATAATCGCAGCCGGTTTTGCCTTATACGCGGCGGGCCATCCGCTGGATTTTCGCGTGTACCATTACGGCGCGCGCCGCGTGTTCGGCGGTGGCGCGGTGTACGGGGTGACGAGTGGACTGGGCTGGCCCCAGCATTATCGATATCCTCCGCTCTTTCTTCCCCTGTTCGCCCCCATCGCCGCTCTTCCGCTGCCCTGGGGCGCCGCCCTCTGGGCGGTTCTCAAGGTGGCGGCGCTCGCGCTGCTCACGCGGGCATTGTGGCGGAAGTTTGCGCCGCCCGAAGGAGCGTGGGCGTGGTGGGCGCCTCTCCTGATCGCCGGTCCATACGTGGTTGAGGATCTCCGCTTCGGCAACGCGCAGTCGCTCGTGTTTGCGCTCACCGCGTACGCCCTGCTCCGCGCTGACGGAACCACTCTGTGGCCGGCCGCCGCGCTGGGTCTCGCCATCAATCTGAAGGTGTGGCCCTTGTTTTTCCTGCCCTGCCTGGTGGCGCGGCGCCGCCATCGCACGGCGCTGTGGGCCGTGGCGTTTACGGCCGCATTCGCGCTGTTGCCGGCCATTTCATTCGGGTTTCAGAGGAATCTCGACCTTCTGAGCGAGTGGTTCCGGCAGGAGTTCACGACGCAGACAGGCGACAGCGAGATCTGGTTTCCGAGCCAGTCGCTCCGTGGCGTGATGATGCGCTATCTCACGTTCATCGACTATTCGCGGCTCCCGGACGGCAACTATCCGCTTGTACACATCGCGGAACTCGATCCGGCGCTGATCCGCGCGCTGGCGGTCGCCGCAGGCGCAGCAGCCTACGCTGGATTGCTGATCCTCATTTACCGCCGCTATCGTGGCAGAATCGAGATCGTCGACGGACTGGCGTTCGCGCTGTTGCCGCTCGTTCAACCTTTCACGCAAAAATACGCGCTGGTCGTACTGCTCTGGCCGGCCATCGTCGCCGGACGCATTCTTCAGGGAAAATGGAGAGCGCCGCTGTACGCGGCCGGAGGCTTCGCGCTGGTCCAACCCCTCATCCCGGGCTCATGGGCTCAGCGCTCCATGCAGGCCATGGGATTCGATTTTGCAGCCACAGCGCTCCTGGCGGCCACGATCGCCCTATGGCTATACCGTCAGCCTCCGGCGCCGCAGTCACGCCTGGACACATAGCGCCTTCGTGTGAAATCCGGGCTACGGAACGTCACACCAGCGCAGAAGTTAGTCGCCAACGGCCCGATCGAAGGACCGGCTCGCCAATCTACACAATCAGCCGCCGAAGTAATCCTTCCGCGCGCGCACCGTGTGGCGGGGGTTCTTCATTCGGATTTCAACCTGATGCCACTTACCGTCTTTCAGTGGCCGCGACGGGTAGTAATCGATGTTGTACTGGTTGCGCAGTTCGTTGGCAATGATGTCCATGATGCGGTCCATGTCCCGGCCTTCGTCACGGACCAGCCAGGCCTGGCCGCCGCTGGCGTCTGCAAACGCCCGGAGCACTTCCATGTTTACCGTGTCCAGAGATCCGGCGCCCCGCCGCTGAGCCTGAGGAAGGAAGCCGGAGCCAAAGCCGCCGCGTGGCCCCCCGCGCGGCGCCGGGCCGAGGGATGGGCCGCGCAGGGATGGTCGGGGGAAGTCGTCGACGGTACTGGATGGCGCGATTCCCAGGCAATAGAGCATCACCTCATCCTCACGTACATTGGCCAGCGCTTCATTGTAGGTGTCTGCGCTCGCCCCGCTTTCTTCCCCGTCGGTGACCAGCAGAATGGCCCGCTTCTTGTAGATGGCCCGCTGAATGTGCAGCAGGCCGTCGTCCACCGCGTCATAAAGCGCGGTATTGGGACCGAGTTGAATGCGGCGCATGGCCGCGCCCAGCTTGTTCCGATCGTTGGTGAATTCCTGGAGAATCGCCGACCGATCGGCGAAGGTCATCAGGAAGATATCGTCATCCTCATGGATTGTTCGAATGAAGCGCTCGATGGCCGCCGTCGCCGTATCCATCTTGCGGCGCATACTTGAACTGACATCGAGCAGGATACCCAGGCTCACGGGAAGGTTGTTCGAAGGAGTAACGTGCGCAATGGCCTGGGGCACGCCGTCTTCCTCCAGAATGAAGTCATCCGCGGTAAGGCCGGAAACATAGCGCCCCCGATCGTCGGTCACGGTAGCGACGATCTCCACAAGGGCGACATCCACGCGCAGTTGAGCCAGCGCTGCGGATCCCAGCGTCAGGGCGGCGCAAAGCGCAAACACCGCTTTTCTCATGACTCCCCCTCCGATTTTCAGATCGTGATCTGATATCCGGTCGGCGCGTCCCTGTTCGCCCGAAGAAGCGCCGGCGGCCCATGCAGGCGCCGGCGCCCTGCGTCAATCCACCGACGAGTCGTTCGCCCCAGCCTGCTCGCCTTCGCCCGCCGCCTTCTTCCGGGTTCGTCTCGCTCCCGAACCTCGCGGGACAGCGGTCTTCTTCCGGGTGGCTGAGCTCGGCCGGCGCCGCCGTGCCGCGGTGGACTCCTCCGGCTGGGTTTCCGGCTCCTCTTCCAGACCATCCGCAATCACTTCGACGCTCTCCTCGGCAATCTCACCCGATTCCGGCGCCGCGTCAATGATCGCTTCGGCTTCGACAACAGCCGCGGCTTCCTCCAGCACGGTTACCGTGGCGTCCGGGACCAGATCGCCCCCAATCGCATCGGTCTCGGTCTCGGCCGGCATCACGTCATCAACCGGAAGACCACGCCGGTCAGCCGACGGGAACTGGCTTCCCTGGAACACGCGCAGGATTCCCTGACGGTTGCGTTCGAGACGCAACAAACCGCCACGTTGCGCGGCTCGCAACGCCTCGAGGAAATTGGCGAAGCCGAAGCGCCGCTCGTCAAAGCCGGGGGCCGCGTTCTTCACATACTGCTTCACGTTACGCACGTACATCGGCCAGTGCGGGTTGAACTTCGCGTTGAGGAACGCCTCGCGAAGCGCGCGCAGACACTCGTCGGTCTGCTCGACGGTAGGCGGCGTAGGCGGTACCTCCACGGCGGGCTCCACCGCGGCCTCACGCTCGGTCTCACGGGCGCCCTCTTCCACGGCGGGCGCTTCCGCATCGACCAGTTCAACCAATATGCTGCGATCGACCTGCTTCAGCTTGACGTAACCCGCCGCGGCCATCTTTTCGATGAAATCGCGGAACGTGCTCGCGGCGTAGTCCCTCTCCGAGAAGGTCGAATCCAGCTGTAGCAATGTGCTCTTGAGCAGGCCGAGTTGAGGGGATACTTCCCGATCCGACAACACCTTGAGCGCCCGGCGAACGAGGGGAAGCGCCTTGGCCAGGTTCCCATCTCCCGCCTCGACCGCGCGAGCGCGTTCGGCAGGTTTGCGATGGCCACCGCTGGACTGCGGCTGGATGAGATTTTCGTACGCGATAAACTCGTGGCAGTTCTTCTGAAGGATGATGCTGGTAAAGGATCTACCGCCGACTACCATCACCTTCTTGTCGTACTGCTTCAGCTTCTCGACCAGGGCCATGAAATCACTATCGCCACCGACAATCACGAACGCGTTGATGTGATTTCGCGTGAACGCCATTTCCAGCGCGTCCAACGCGAGGTTGATGTCAGCGCCATTCTTGTCTCCGCCCGGAGTCAGGTTGCGCTGCACCATCTGAATCGCATGCTGCGTCATACTGCGACTGTGGTCGCCCGCTCGTTTCCAGTCTCCATAAGCCACCTTCGTGACGACTTCGCCCCGCTCCTTGATGGCTTCCAGCACCGTTCCCACGTCAAAATGGCGGTTAAGGGTGCTCTTGACTCCGATTTCTATGTTGTCGAAGTCAATAAACACGGCAATCTTCAAACGATCTTCGTTCAAACTGAACCTTTCTTGCGCCAGTGCGGCGCCAGCCTGTAGTTGTTAGTCATTGTACTTCCCGGCTTGCGCCCTGCCGGACATGCATTCGCAGTTTCTTCATTGCTGCGCCCTCTCGGGCTTGCATTCGCAGCCGCTCATTATCTTCATTGCTGCGCCCTCTCGGGCTTGCATTCGCAGCCGCTCATTTCTTGAAAAGGCTGTCAAACGCGCTACGCGCGTCGGCAGGACGTGAAGGGGCCGGAGAAAGGCTTCCCCCGGAATCGCGGGTCTCCCGCTCAATCGAGGTGCGGCCGACAAAAAACTCGCATTGATTGCGAATGTCTTTCTTGGTGATGCGTTCGGGAATAGGTTGGGTGCATTCCCAGCGGGCGGAAGTATCAAAGTGGCGGCAATTCTTGCAGCAACGCAGATCGGTGGAGCACTTTGGACACTGGCTCTCGAAGCGGATCTCCGCAAGAGGAGGAACCACCGCGCCGCACATGGCGCAGCGTAACACTTCCTGGAAGCCCGGCATCCGAATCGGCCGTGGTCCGTCGCGCGACCCTTTGGGCTGCTTCGGACCCGGTTCCCGCCGGGGCTCCCGTTTTTGCTCCTTTCCGGAATCCTGATAGCCCGACTGCCTGTATTTTCTATCGGACATGAACTTGAATCTCCGATCGCCGCCGGCTCGTGCCGGAAGCGATCCTTCTCGCATTATGCGATGTCTTTACTCCTGGCCGGCAAGTTCCCGGACACGGGCGCGGAGCGCCTGGGTCAGAGCCTCCACCGGATCGGATTCCCCGCTGAACTGGCCCGGATGCAAGGGAACTCCGAATGCAATCTCGATCGGGCGAAAACGGAATGTTCCGTTTCGAGGCCACGCTTCAAAGGCGCCGCGGATACCGACGGGCGCCACCGGAACATCCAGCGCGCAGGCCAGGATCGCCGCTCCTTTCTTGAACCCCATCACTCGGCCATCGATAGACCGGGATCCTTCCGGGAACACCAGCAGAACGCAGCCCTCGCGGAGTCCGGCGGCGCCTACTTGCATTGCGCGCACAAGGTTGATGTTGGAGTCGATCGACACCACGCTTAAGAATCGAGCCGTCGCCCGCATAAGCGTGCTTTGCCAATAGTCACTGTAGCCCAAAATCACAATCTTGTCGATAACAGCGCGCGGAAGTTGGGCGACGACCAGCGGCCCGTCCAGAAAACTCTGGTGATTCGGACAGAGCAGGAACGGGCCGTCGGCCGGCAGGTTCTCCACACCGCGCGCCCGGACCGGAAACATCCAGGACGCCAGCAGTCCCGCCGTCTTGATAGCGGCGTATCCCGCAATCTTCATCAACCATCCGCGATGAAACACCGGAAGCCCTGTTTGTCCCGCGTCCATTGGCTCCTGGATGATCTCCGTCCAGCTCTGCCCACGGGCGGGACCGCTCTGCGCTTCTTCCAAAACGCGCGACAGATCGCCAACAGTCATCACACGCGCCGCGTCACGCTCGTCCACTCGCGCCCCCGTCAGCGCTTCTGCCTTCGCGAGCAGTTCGACGCGGGCGAGCGAGTCCAGGCCCAGATCCAGTTCCAGGCTCATCGACGGATCGATCGGCCAGCGATCGGGCCGGACCTCGCGCAACAGCTTCGCGACCACGGCGTCCGCGCCCTGTCCGGAGCCGCCGCCGCTTCCCGCTTCGCGGACCGGCGCGGCCGGTCGGGCCGTTCGTCGGGAGACTTCGTTGCCACGGACCTCGAACCGGCGGATCTTGCGCGTGGCGGTGCGGGGCAGTGGTTCATTCCGAATAGAAAAGGAAAGCACGCGCTGATACGAAGGAAGATCCCGCGAGAGACTCTCGAGATCAAACTGAATCATCTCCCGGATTCCCGTCTGCCCACGTCGCCGAAACTCGTCCAGATCCGGAACGACCACCGCGTGCAGCGTTTCTCCGGCCGGACCGCTGTCGGCGGGAAGGCCAATGACGCAGATCTCCTTGATGTAGGGCGATTGTCCGTAGTGGCGCTCAAGCTCCTCCGGATAGATGTTCTTGCCGTTCGCCAGGACAATGACATCTTTGCTCCGCCCTGTAATAACAAGGTTGCCGTCGGAACGGATGTAGCCGAGATCGCCCGTACGGAGCCAGCCGTCCGTCATGACCTGACGCGTCTTCTCCGGATCGCGATAGTAGCCGGTCATCACGACAGGCCCCCGAATCCAGACTTCCCCGTTGCCGTCCTCCTTCGGCTGGTCGATGCGGATCGATACTCCTCGAATTGGACGCCCCACGGTGTCGGCGTCCATCGTATCAAGCGATGTGATCGTCGCCGCCGCCGTCGTCTCGGTTAGTCCGTAGGCCTGCGCCACCGTGTATCCGAGCGCGCCGAGATCCCGTCCTACCTGAGGATCCAGCCGCGCCCCTCCGGACGCCAGCAGCCACAGGTCCGGCCCCAGCTTCCCGCGGACGCCGCGAAACAGAACCCGCCGCAAAACCCGGCTTCGCGAACGCCGCGCCAGACCGAAGGCCACCCTGAAGATCCACCGGGCGAACAATGGCTGATCGCGAACCGCCGCGAAGATCCGCTGGTGCAGCAAGTAGAAGAACTGCGGCACACACACAAAACAGGTAATGCGCCGACGATGAAACGCATGGGAAATGCTTTCCGACGAAAGTTGCGACAGAAACACCACGCCGGCCCCGGCCGCCAGCGGACCAAGCGCGTTGGCGATGAGAGGCAGCACGTGCGAAAAAGGCAGGGTCGAGAGAATTCGGTGATCGCGTGAGAACTGCAACGCCTCGATCGCGCCCCGAACCTCATAAACGAGGTTCCTGACGGAAAGCTCCGCGCCTTTCGGATCGCCGGTCGTCCCGGATGTGTACACAATGAGGGCCGCCTCGGCGCCGTTGTCAGCGGGCATCGGCGGCGCCGGACCGCCTGAACCGCAAAGACGATCCCACGTCAGGAGACGTCTGCCGAAAGGCGCGCCGGCGTCTTCTCCGCCGAAAATTACCAGCCGGACTTTTTCCGGAGCAGCCTGTTCCGCCTTTGCAAGGTTCTGCCGATCCACGAAGATCCACCGGCAGCCGGAGTGCGCCACCAGATTGGCGACACCGTCCGCCGGCAGCAGGGTCGGCAGTGGAACCACCACCGCGCCAATCCTCAGAATTCCCAACAGGGCGAATACCCATTGCGGCGTGTTTTCCATGAGGATGCCGACCCGATCCTGTCGCGCGATACCTTCAGCCGCCAGGCCGGCCGCCAGCCGCTCAGAAATGTCCCGAACGTCGCGATAGGTGTATTCCTCCGGCGGCCCACCTTCACGATCAATGGCAAAGGCGAATCGCCCGGGAGCGTCGGTGGCCCACCGGCCAATTCGCTCAAAGAGCCAACCGTCCGGCGCCGCCTCCACAAGGGGAGGCCCTGAAACCTCAAGCAAAACGTTCATGGCGCGCCGTAGAATAGCGCAGAAAGTGAGGTGGACCCGCGCTTGCGCACAATCGCCCTGTTAACCGTTTCCAACGTATTCATGACCTTTGCCTGGTATGGGCACTTGAAATACCGCAACTCGCCACTATGGCTCGCCATCATCGCCAGCTGGCTGATCGCGTTCGTCGAGTACTGCTTCCAGGTACCCGCCAACCGAATCGGTTCGTATCAGTTTTCCCCGGCTCAGCTGAAGACGATTCAGGAGGTCATTACGCTGAGCGTATTTGCCGTCTTTTCTGTCGTGTATCTACGCGAGGACTTTAAATGGAACTACCTGGTGGCCTTCGGGCTGATGGTTTCCGCCGTGTTCTTCATGTTCAAAAAATGGTGATTTCTTACACGGGCGTCGTCAATGACTAGAGAGCTTCTGACTGCGCGCGAAGCGGCAACCGCGCTGGGCGTCAGTTACCCTGCGTTGAAGCAATGGATCTACCACCGCAAGATCCGGTCCATCCAGACGCCCGGAGGCCATCACCGCATTCCTCGCAGCGAAATCGAACGCCTGACGCGGACGCGGGTAGCCGTCCGGCGAAGCCGGGACGCCGTTCAACTGAGCGCCATCAGCGGGCGAAACAAGCTCGAAGGCGTCGTCACGGCCGTTCAATACGACGGCCTGCTGGCCCAGGTGACCCTGGATATCGGAGGACAATTCATCACCGCCATTATCACGGCCAACGCCTGTCGCGACCTCGAACTGCGCAAGGGGCGGCGCGCGTTTGCGCTGGTGAAATCCACGGAAGTGATGATCATCCGGGGATAGCGTGAACGACTTTCAGTTGCTGGAAACCATGCGCGCGGAAAACGGTGTCGTCTCCCTGCTCGACCGCCACCTGGAGCGGCTGCGCGCATCGGCCGCCCGGCTGCATTTTCAGCTGGATCTCGAATCCGTTCGGCTGGGCGTGGAACTCGCTGCGCGGGACGCCGCAGGCCCGGCGCGTCTGCGCCTGACGCTGCCGGAAAACGGGGACTGGCGCCTGGAAAGCGGCGCAATACCGGAAGGGACGCCGGGGCTGCTGACGCTGGCAGCGCTGCGCGTAAACTCCAGCGACATCCGGCTCTACCACAAGACGACGAATCGGGAATTCTACGAACGCGCCCGCGCAGGCGTTGCGCCGGACGCCGATGCGCTTCTCATCAACGAACGGAACGAAGTAACCGAAACGACGATCGCCAACATCGCCGTGTGGCGCAACGGCCAATGGATCACGCCGCCCGTCCGGTGCGGTCTGCTCGCAGGCGTACAACGCGCGGAACTACTATCCCGGGGAATGATCGTCGAAGGCGTCATCCCCATGGCCGGTCTCGTCGACGGAGAAACCGTTCGCTGCTTCAACGCGCTGCGCGGCCTGTTCGATGCGACGATTCGGCTGTAGCGATCGCCGTCTCGATGGCTGCGGCTTTCTGCAGGGTCTCGGAAAACTCGGCGTCGGGAATGGAATCGGCCACAATTCCGCCACCGACCTGGTAATAGATCCTTCCCCCGGTGGCCAGCAACGTGCGAATGGCAATGTTCAGGATCATCTCCCCGTTGAACCCGATGAAGCCAATCGCGCCGGTGTACACGTGACGCCAGTTGGGCTCCAGCGAGTCGATGATTTCAATGGCCCGGATTTTCGGACAGCCGGAAATCGACCCGCCGGGAAACGTGGCGCGAAGAATGTCGACCGCGGTCACGTCGGGACGCAGCCGCCCGCGCACCGCCGCGACGGTGTGCAGAAGGGTCGGCAGCCGGTCGATGTAGCGGCGGTCCGACACCTCAACCGCGCCGTAGGCGCAGATACGCCCGAGATCGTTCCGCTCCAGATCCACAATCATGGCCAGTTCCGCCTTCTCTTTCTCGGAGTCCAGCAACTCGCTCTCGAAGGCGCGATCCTCTTCCGGAGTCCGGCCACGCGGACGCGTCCCCTTGATCGGCCGCGTTTCGATCATGTCGCCACGGCGCCGCAGGAACAACTCGGGAGAAGAGCTGATCACAATGTGATCGCCGCAATTGAGGTACGCGCCGTAAAAGGACGGACTCACACCCCGCAGAGTCGTAAACACATCGAAGGGGGCCACGGTCAGCGGACGCGAAAAACGCTGCGACAGATTGAGCTGATAGATGTCCCCCGCGGCAATGTGATCGAGAACGCGCTCCACAGACCGGAGATACTGTTCCCGACTCATGTTCGACTCCGATCGGATACCGGCGGAGGCCGGCGCGCTGAAATCCGCCGGGGGACGGGGCGACTGCACACGCGCGAGGATTTCCCGGATTTTCGTTTCGAAGAGCTCCGGATTGCGGCCGGTTACGGACCAGCTCTTCCGATCGTGATCGAACACCAGGATCGTATCGAAGAAGGCCAGACAGGAATCGGGCAATGCCAGATCATCCACGCTGGAAAGACCGTCATAGTGTTCAAACACCCGAAACAGGTCGTATCCCAGATAGCCGATGGCCCCGCCGGCCAGTTCTCCGTCTGCGGAATCATCCCGTTCGGAAAGCAGGCGCTGCAGTTCTTCCATGGGATCTCCGGCGACCCGGCGCCAGAGACCGGAGCGGCGAATGTCGATCCGGAAGCCCTTGGAACGGAAGACGGCCTCGGGGCTCCAGGCGAGCGTCGAGAATCGTCCCTGATCGCTGCCCACCCGCGAGGAATCCAGAAAAACAAAATGGTCCTCGTCGTGATACAGCGCCGCCAGTTCATGAGGCTCCGATTCCAGCCGGAACGACAGGGAAGATTCTCCGGAGGCGGGAACGTTGAGACGGTCACGCATGCATGTTCATGATAACGCAGCAACCGCCCTTCCTTTCGCCGGTATAATCGCCCCGTGACGAGAACTCTGGCGTTCGCGCTCATTGCGCTCACGGTGACGGCGTCGCTTGCGGTTGCCTCCGGCTCGGCGGACCATTACGCCATCCGCATGGCCCTTATTCTGATGATGTACTCTATGAGTCACTGATGGCGGAGCAGGAAAAAGTGTTCGCCCGATTGAAATTGACTTGGCAAAGCAGTAAGATGGCGGCCATCATGTTCACCGCGTCAGCGTGTTCATTTTTCGGGCTATTTCCGCCCACAATTCTGTGAAACCCCGAACGTCTCCGATTTCCAAGACTATCAACACGAGGTAATGATGGCTGTCCGTCTTTTTGTAGGGAACCTGCCCTACGACGCAAGCGAAGACGAAATTCGCGCGCATTTCTCAACCGCCGGAACGGTGTCGAACATTTTCGTTCCACTGGACCGGGAGACCGGCAAGAAGCGCGGATTCGCGTTTGTCGAGTTTCCCGGCCCCGAAGAAGCGCAGGAGGCCATTCGGTTGTTCAACAATCAGCCCTTCAAGGGGCGCATGCTGGCGGTCAACGAGGCGCGAGCCAAGGAAAGCCGTCCACCCGGACCGGGCGGACCGCCCAGTGGCGGCCCCACCTACCGCAGCGGACCGCCGCGCGCGATGGGCGTGGGAACGCGGCCTTTCACGCCACGACCTTCGGGCGAAGGCGGCGGGGGGTTCATGCGCAGCGACCCGGGCGCCATGGACGCGCCCGCCAGGGGAGACCGCCCGAACCGCAAACAGTTCGGCCCGGACGCCAAACCTTTCCGAAATCGCAATCCGAAGGGATTCCGCCCCGAAGGCGGCAAGAAGGTCCTGAAGGAAAAACTCGGCGGCCAGCTCTACAGCATGGACGACGAAGAAGACGATCGTTCGCCGGACATCGAAATCGACGATTTCGCGACAAGCGCGGATGAGGACCAGGAGGGTTAAGCCCAGCGACGCCGAAGACCACGCCAGCGCCGGCCACGAACACTCTTTCGCATCCACTGTTCCCGATTCAAGTCGCGTCCAAGACCTTACTGCGATGCCCCCCACCCCGTCTGCCGCAGGGGCGACGCACCGATATAAGAAGCCTCAAAAAGAGAACCGGCCCGCCGCTTTCACGCGGGCCGGTTCCCTCTGGAAGCAACCTGGGATCGATTACTGAACGGCAGGCAACGTGGCAGGATTGCCGGTATTGATGCATGTCGGATGACCGAAACCACCCGCGCTCTGGCCCGTCACAGGATTGATATCAAACACAATGTTGTCCGGACGATCCGCGTCTCCGGAGACTCCTGCGACACCAAAAACGTGATCCAGGCCGAGATTGTGGCGAACACGCCATCCAATGAAGTGATCCGCGCATGACGTATCGCCGCTGACTCCAACGGCCCCGACCACAGCCGAACCGCTACCATAAAGCGGCAGGCCGCCGCCGAAAACGTTCACGCCGCCGATCTTGCTGCCAACCATCGGATCATTCGGCTTGCCATAGTTCGCGGAAGGTCCTTTATAGGCCACGCTGACATCGACCGGATTGCTCTCCTGCAGGCCAAACAGACTGCCTCCCGGCTGAACTGCCGAAAACAGGTTCGCGGTCGACAGCGCCAGACCGTTGTTACCCAGAAGAAATGGACCGGCCGACGAATCGAGGCTGAACGCGTTAGCCGTGTTGGCTTTCTGCGCCGAGATGACCCGGCTGCCAGGCCACTGCGCGGCGCGGTTCACTCCGGAGAAGGCGACGGCGCAAACGATGCCGTCACGATCCACGATCGTGGCCCACATGTTGAGATCCAGCCCGCTCGACTCCGCCGTCACGGCGGAGTCCAAAGCCGCCTTCACCTGCGCATAGCTCGGCAGCGAGGCGCAGGAGGAACTCGCGCCCTGGGTCCAGGCCGTGCTCGAGCCCGCGACAGCGCCGACAACCAGGATGACGAGCGCGAACACGACCTTGAGAGCGCGGGCATTTACAAACATCCTTCGAATAGTGTCAGTCATCTGAGAATCTCCGTTTCCGTTTTGAAGACAGTCCAAGAGCGTCCTGCCGTGTGGACAATTCCGTTGCAGATCGCGCCAGCATCATGCCCGGCTCATGGTCAGGTCACCTGTGCCCGGAAGCGCGGACGCGCTTCCCAAAAACCTTCCGATTCTCGACACCTCCACCGGGAGGCGCAATAGGACCAAAGTGGCCCTCCCATTAAACGAAAGCGCTAATTTCCACGCCGGTCCGCAAAGACGGCATATGGTAGCCTACGGCGCCATGACGCGTATTGAAGTTTTCCGCAGGCGCCGAGGGCCCCAATGAGCAGCGAAATCTCCGCCTACATCCGCCAGCACGCGACGGCGGTCGCGCCCTTGCACAAGGACTACAGCTTGAAGTACTGGGACCTTTCCCTCTCGGGGGACGAGGAACGCGAACGCGCGCTGGTGGCGGCCAAGGAGCGCTACGTCAAGGTCTACAACAATCGCGAAGAATTCCGGCAGCTGCAGGAATGGAGACGCTCGAAGCCACAACTCCTCGAGGTCGAAGAACGCCAGCTCAAGCTGATCTGGGACAGTTTCGTCCCGAATCAGATTCCGGAAGAGACCCTGCTCGACATGGTGGCCCGCGAAACGCGTATTGAAAACCTGTTCAATACATTTCGGGCAAACTTCGAAGGACGGAACGCCACCGACAACGATTTGAGAGACGTCCTGAAGGAGGAAAGCGTATCGGAACGCCGGCGATCGGCGTGGGAGGCGTCCAAGCAGGTGGGCCGTGAAGTTCACCCGCAGCTGATGGAACTGGTCCGCATTCGCAATCGCGAAGCCCGCCGGCTGGGATACCAGGACTATCACGCCATGATGTTCGAGCTTCAGGAGCTCGACCGGAACTGGGTGTTTTCCCTCTTCGACAGGCTCGAGGCGCTCTCCGAACCGGCGTTCGTCTCGATGAAGGCTGAACTGGACGCCGATCTGAAACGCGATCGCGGCATGGAAGACGCGCCGAGTTATCCGTGGCTCTACAGCGATCCGTTTTTCCAGGAGTATCCCGATTCCGGCGGGGAGTCGCTCAATGAAATCTTCCGGGACCAGGACATTGAGGAACTGACTCGGAAACACTTCCGGGGCATCGGTCTCAACATTGACGACATCATGTCGCGCGCCGACCTCTATGAACGCGAGGGAAAGTCACAGCACGCGTTCTGTCTCGACGTCGATCGCGAGGGCGACGTGCGGGTCCTCTGTAACGTCCGGAAGGACGAACGCTGGATGAGCACGATGCTGCACGAGTTCGGACACGCCGTTTACGACAAGTTCAACAATCGGTCGCTCCCGTTTCTGCTGCGAACTCCGGCCCACATCCTGACGACTGAAGCCATTGCGATGCTCAACGGCCGAATGACGAAGGATCCGGAGTGGCTCGAGAAGGTACGCGGCCTCACGACCAGAGAGGCCCAGTCGGTCAGCGCGGCCGCCGGCAAGGCGCAACGGTCCGAGATGTTGATTTTTCTCCGGTGGGGACTCACGTTGACGCGTTTTGAGCGAGAACTGTACCGGGAGCCCGACCAGGACTTGAACCGGCTCTGGCGGACACTGGTCGAACGCATCCAGAAGGTGACGTATCCGCCGGACCGGGACCTTCCGGACTGGGCCGCCAAGAGTCATCTGGCGACGGCGCCGGCGTACTACCAGAACTACATCCTGGGCGAGTTGATGGCGTCGCAGTTGTTGAATTACATCGAACGGGAAACGCTGAAGGCGCCGGGTTACGTGGAGCGTTCGGAAACCGGCGCCTATTTAAGGAAGGCAATTTTCGAGCCGGGAGCGCTGTTCCCGTGGAACGACATGCTTCACCGGGCAACGGGTGAATCGCTCAACCCGGAGCATTTCGTCCGACAGTTCGTCTAGCCGTTTTTCAACTGGCCGGCTCGCGGCGCGTTCGCCGCGAAGCGGTGTCGACGCGCCGACGGCTAGAGAGCCTTGACGTATTCGACCCAGGGACCGACGCTTTCATCGTTCTGCTTGAGATAGTCCCGCCATTCCGTTTCGGAATATCCGGGCTGGGGCGGCCTGGTCCGCCATTCCGCCAGAACAGCCGCAGCCTTCTCCGCAAAGCTCTTGGCCTTTTCAACATCGGGCGCCTCGCTCAATGCATAGCCGCGACTCAGGGCCAGCAGAGCGGTCAGGTTCTTCGGATCAAGTTTGACGGCTTTTTCGCCGACTTCGACCAGCTTTGCCGTGTCGTTCTTCTGCAGGTAGATTCCCAGCATTGTGGTGTACACGCTCGAGAGCACGCTCGACTGGGGAAACCGCTTCTCGAAGTCCAGCGCCGCCTCGATCTTTTCTTCCGGGGTCATTGCGCGCTTGATCGCCATGAAGGCCTTGTCCTCAGGGGTGCCCGCCGTAATCTTGGAGGGCGCGCCGTTGCTCTTAGCATCCTGCGCGTATAAACCCGGGGCTAGCCCAAGTACGAAACATGCGCAAAGCGTAGCCATGCGTCTGGTCATGCTGTTCGCTCCTCAAGAGTTGAATTGTTGGCTGCACTCTATCAAAAAAATAGCCACGGCAACATCGGGTTTTTGAAGGCTCGTTTTTGAAGGCTCGAAAGGAAAGTTCTTCGAGGACGAAAAAATTGATCCGACGTAGCTTCGGTGGTAAGCTCCCGCGCCAAGGAATTTCAGTTCGCAGACGACTATTGCTGACCGAATGGATTGTTGTCCAATCCTCACTCTAGGGAGTTCAAAAAATGGCGTATACGCTGACGGTTAATGGAAAGAAAACGGAAGCGCTGGACGTGCCCGCGGAAATGCCGCTGCTGTGGGTTTTGCGCGACGTTCTCAATCTGAAGGGAACGAAATTCGGTTGCGGCATCGGCGCGTGCGGCGCCTGCACGGTTCACGTCGCCGGAACCGCGCGGCGCGCATGCCAGACGACAGTGGGCAGTGTGGGCGCTGCCGAAATCAAGACGATCGAAGGGCTGTCGGCTGACGGTTCACATCCGTTACAGAAGGCGTGGGTCGAACTGGACGTGCCGCAGTGCGGTTACTGCCAGGCCGGACAGATCATGTCGGCCGCGGCGCTGCTCGCCAGCAAACCCAAGCCGACGGACGCGGACATCAATTCCGCGATGAATGGAAACGTATGCCGCTGCGGAACGTATCTGCGGATTCGCGAGGCGATTCACCTGGCCGCTGGCCAGAAGGCTTAAGGAGGCGCGATGAAAACAGCTACGAAACTCGATCGACGCTCGTTTCTGAAAGTCAGCGCCGTGGCCGGTGGCGGATTGATGATCGGCCTGTACACGCGAGGTGAAGCGCAGGCGCAGTTTGGCGGGGGCGGCAACACCAATCCCAACACCTATATCACGATCAACCCGGACAATACGTTCACGATCATTGCCAAGAACCCGGAAACCGGCCAGGGCATTCGCAATGCGCTGCCCATGATCATTGCCGATGAGTTTGACGTGGATTGGAAGCAGGTCAAAGTCAAGCAGGCCGACTACAACAATGCGCTCTATGGCCAGCAGATCGAAGGCGGAAGCACGGCTATTCCCTCCAACTACGCCACGATGCGCGCGGTTGGCGCCGCCGGTCGCGCGCTGATGGTTGCCGCTGCGGCTGCGCAGTGGAACGTTGCGGCCTCGGAACTGACGACCGGCTCCGGTACGGTAAAGCACGCCGGGTCGAATCGGACGGCCACGTACGCCTCGCTGGCGGCCCGCGCCGCGGACATGACTCCTCCGGCCAATGCGCCGCTGAAGAATCCGGCCGATTTCAAAATCATCGGCAAGCCGATTCGTGGCGTGGACAACGAAGCGATCGTACAGGGTAAGCCGTCGTTCAGTATCGACGTGAATCCGGACGGCATGCTCTACGCCATCCTCGAGAAGTCACCGGTGTTCGGCGGTCGCGTCGTGAGCGCGAACCTCGACGAATTGAAGAAGCTGCCCGGCGTCAAGCACGCATTCCTGGTCAATCCTGCCGGCGCGGCCGGCGCGGGCGCACCCGGTGGCGGCGGCGCGGCGCGCGGCGGTTTCGGTGGTAACAATTTCGCGGCTCAGGGTCCCCAGGGCGGCGGCCGTGGCGGTCCCGGCGGGGCCGGTGGTTTCGGCGCCGCTCCGGGTGGCTTCGGTGGTGGCGCTCAGGGCGGAGGTCGCGGTGGTCCCGGTGGTCCGGGCGGCGCTGCTGGCGGTCGTGGCGGACCGGGCGGTCCGGGCGGCGCTGCCGGCGGCCGTGGCGGCGGTGGTGGCCGGGGTGGTCCCGGCGGGCCGGGCGGCGGCGGTGGAGCGTCGGGTGTGGCGATTGTCGCAACCGCATGGTGGTACGCGCAGAACGCCCGCAAGTCCATCAAGGCAACCTGGGACGATGGCGCAGCCGTTTCTCAGAGCAGCGCCGGTTTTGCGGCTGCCGCCAAACAGCTCGCCACTCAGGCCGGCCAGGCGCCGGCTGGCGGCGCGGCAGGACCGGCGGTGGCCGGCAACGTCGAAGCTGCCTTTGACGGCGCGGCCAAAGTCGTTGAAGCCGCCTACTATTTCCCTCTGCTGTCCCATGCTCCGCTGGAGCCGCAGAACTCCACGGCCCACTTCAAGGACGGCAAGCTGGAGATCTGGTCTCCCGCCCAGATTCCCAACCCGGGTGGACCGGCCGTTCAGGCCGGCATTCAGGCGGGCGACGTCACGATGCACCTTGTCCGCGCCGGTGGTGGTTTCGGACGCCGCTTGACCGCGGACTACGACGCCGAGGTCGCGAAGATCGCGCGCATCGTCACTGACGAGCGGGCCGCAGCCACACCCCCTCTGCCGAGCGTACCGGTAAAACTCCTCTGGACGCGCGAAGACGATATGATGCACGACCAGTATCGTCCCACCGGCTTCCACTTCTTTAAGGGAGCGCTCGACTCGCAGGGTAAAGTCACCGCCTTCCGCGACTATGTCGCGACGGTGACCTCGGCAACGGTTCCCGGACAGGAGTTCCCCAACGGATTCGTTCCCAACTTCCAGGTCAGCAGCGGCGCGATCAATCCGTTCAGCATTCCGACCGGCTCCCTGCGCGCGCCCAGCACAAACGGCATCTCGTTTGTGATGCAGTCGTTCGTTGACGAGCTGGCGGTCGCAGCCGGCAAGGATCCACTCCAGTTCCGTCTGGACCTGCTCAACAATCCCGTCCAGGCCGGTGGTGGCGGTGGCGGAGGCCGCGGCGGCTTCGGTGGCGGTGGCGGCGGCTTTAGCGCGGCCCGCGCCAAAGCGGTCGTGGAAAAGGTCCGCGACATGTCCAACTGGACGACCGCTCGCGCGAAGCTGCCCAAAGGTACCGGCATGGGCGTGGCTTTCCAGTTCGCCCATAGCGGCTACGTCGCCTACGTCGTTCAGGTAACAGTCAAAGACAAGGCCGTCAAGGTGGATAAGGTCTGGTGCGCGGTGGATATCGGCAATCAGATCGTCAACCCGAGCCAGGCCAGGAACCTGATCCATGGCGGATTCATTGAAGGTATGAGCCATCTGATGGCGTGGGAGATTCCGATCGAGGGTGGCGCGGTTGCCACCAGGAACCGGAACTTCGATTCCTATCAGCCGACTCGTATCTCGCAGGCGCCGATGTCGATCGAGGTCGAGTTCGTGATGAGCGCCGGTAACCCGACGGGTCTGGGAGAGCCTTCCCTGCCCCCGGCCATTCCGGCTCTCACCAATGCGATCGCCCATGCCACCGGCGAGCGTATCCGGACACTGCCAATCAAGCCGCAGGGCTATAGCTGGACGACATAGTCGTTCCAGGTTCAACCCGGGGACGCGGTCGCCAAGGCCGCGTCCCTTTTTTAATTCATTATTTGTCTTCTTTGAAATGAGCAAACATCTACTGACGACCATTCTTGCTGTGGTGTGCCTGATGGCCGCAGCAGCGTGCGGCGCAGCCGTCGAACCCTCGGAAACCGCGCCGGCGCAACAGGCCGCCGCGCAGACTCCCAAAATCACGATCTCCACCACGAAACTGGTCCATCCCGAGCATCTGGAAATGAGGGGATCGGGTTTCTCGCCGAAGCACAATGCGAAATCCCACCTGAAGAGAGCCGATGGAACCGAGTTCCCCGTGTTGAACATCCTGACCGACGAACATGGCGAGTTTGTCCACGACGTCGACTCTCTGCTCCTGATGGTTGGGACGCATGAACTGTGGGTCTTTGACGAGACCACCGGAGCGCAGTCCAACGTCGCGCGCTTCGAGGTTGTGCGCGAGTAGCCTCACATTCAAATCCTTCAACGTGTTCAAGCGATTCCCCAGCCGGGGAATCGCTTTTTTCTGATAATCTGCCCCAGATGAAAATCCAACTCACTTACGATCGCGCTGCGCACGTTCAGACCGATCTGCTTGTCATCATTCTCGACAACACGCTCACGTTTCATGATCTCGGCGGGGCGCCAATCGCCGAAACGGTGAACCGGATCAAGAAGGACTTCGCCAACAAGCGGCTGAAGTCGGAATATTTCACCAGCCTGGAAACACGGGCGTCCAAGACGGGAGCGCGAAATCTTCTCGTGCTGTCCACGTCGCTCAGTCCCTCGTTTAATGTCTGGGAAAACGTCAAGATCGCCGTTGCCCGATCCCTGCGGGTTGCCCGAGACCACAGCCTGGGTACCGTGGCGATCGCTTTGAATACGAACGACGCGGCGCCCTTCATCGGCAAGGCCGTTGAAGGGGCGCTGCTCGGGGCGTACGCATTCGACAAATACCGGTCGGAAAAATCGACCCTCGGGAAGATCAACGTCGAGCTTATCGGCCTCGCCGCTCACGACCAGCGCAACCGGCGCAGCGTGGCCCAATACACCATCGTCTCCAACGCCGCCAACGAGGCTCGGGACCTGATCAATGAGCCCGGCTCCGTTGTCTATCCGGAAGTGATGGCCGCGGCGGCCCGCCGGATCGCCAAGGAATCGGATCTGGACATCAAGATCTGGGACGAAAAGAAGCTGGCCAAAGACGGCTTCAACGGCCTCATCCAGGTGGGCCGCGGCAGTTCCCGGCCTCCGCGGCTGATCCGCCTCACCTATCGGGCGAAGAAGGCGAAGCGCCGTCTCGCGCTGGTGGGCAAGGGAGTGACGTTCGACACCGGCGGCATTTCGATCAAGCCGGCAGACAAGATGTGGGAAATGAAAGGCGACATGTCCGGCGGCGCGGCCGTTCTGCTGGCCATGAAGGCTATCGGCAAACTGCGTCCGTCGGTGGATGTGATCGGCATTGTGCCAACCGCGGAGAACACGCCCGACGCCAACGCGCAGCTGCCCGGCGATGTCTTTATCGCCAGGAACAAGAAATCCGTCATGGTGGACAACACCGATGCGGAAGGGCGCCTGATCCTGACCGATGGCCTGTTCCAGGCCGGCGAAGAAGGGGCGACGCACATTGTGGACATCGCCACACTCACCGGCGCCTGCGTTCGCGCGCTCGGACCGAGTATTGCGGGCGCGATGGGCAACAACCGGGACTTGATCCAGGCCGTCATTCGGTCCGGACGAAATCACGGCGAAGAGTACTGGGAGTTACCGCTGCACGCGGAATACAAGGAAATGATCAAGGCCCCCTGCGCGGACGTCAACAATACGGGCGGCCCTCTGGCCGGCGCCATCACCGCCGGACTCTTTCTGCAGGAATTCGTTCCCGACGGAGCGGCCTGGGCGCACCTGGACATCGCCGGACCGTTCATCCGCGAAAAGGACTGGAAGTACTACGAAGCGGGCGCAATCGGGTTTGGTCTGAAAACGCTCGTCGATCTCGCGCAACGTTTCGATGAGTATGTTCCCTGATGCTCGACCACTATAACGACGCGCTGGAGCGCAATGAGTTTCAGTACGGGCCCGTCCGCGGCCGTATCGCTACGGCGCTCGACATTCTCACCGACGCTCTCGCGCTCGTCGGCCAGCACGGCGTTTACTGCCGGAGCGCCCGTAATCCCGCCTACCCTGCCATGGACGTCCGACTCGTCCTCCAGCAGATCGAAGACTCGAAAGCGCTCCTGATAGAGGCGCTCCAGCAATCGAAAAAGGCCTGAGTCCCTCGGCCGCCGCCTGGTGGTCGAGGGATTACATTCGCTCTGGTCCCCGGCAACCGATGGCTTTTCTTTGCCGCACCCGGCAGTCACCCCGAACGAGTCTGGATTTCACGCCAAAAAAATGAGGGCGGCCTGGGCCGCCCTCCCTCGTGGGGGAAAGATTTAAACGCAGAGAGAGAGTACCGGCCGGTGGTGAACGAATCGTGAGCCAAATGTCAATTATCTGTTAACGCCGTCGCAATTTTCCGCGACGGGCCAACATCCAGCTTGCCTTCCCTGTGTCGGATCGGGCATATTAGCGGCATGCAATTTGAAAATGAGAATCGTTTTCATATTGAATCCGACCGCAAGCGGCGTCTGACCCAGGCTCCCCTGGACGCGTGGGTTCGCATCGAACGGCTCGACGGGCCCATGGACGACTGCCGTCGGCTGGCGGACCTCGGGTTCACTCCCGGTGAAGAGATCTCCGTCATCCACACGGCGCCATTCGGCGATCCCCTGGTGGTTCGGGTGCGCGGCGCTCAGCTCGCGTTGCGCAAGCGTGAAGCGTCGTGGATCTGGATTGAATGAAGTGCCATCCCCAGGAGGACAGCCCGTCCGATAAGCAGACCCGCCCGGCCGCGATCTGTCTGGTCGGCATGCCGAACTCCGGCAAGACGACCCTGATGAACGCCCTCACGGGCGGCCACTTCAGCACGGCCAACTACCCTGGCGTCACCGTTTCCCTGCTCCACGGCCGCAGCAAACCCGAATTCGGTTCGTCTCGCGAAATCGTCGATCTGCCTGGCGTGCACAGTGTCGTTTCGCCTTCCGCGGAAGAAGCGCTGGCCTGCGCGGTCATCCGCGGAGAAAACACCCGGGTCACGCCAGCCGCGTTTGTCCTGGTTGTGGACGCAACCCAGCTGGAACGTCATCTGAAGTTCGCCGGACTGGTGGCGCAACAGGGCAAGCCGATCGTCATTGCGCTGACCATGATGGATCTGCTGACGCGCACCCGTCAGCAGGTAAGCCCGGAGGCCTTAAGCCGCGCGTTGGGAGCGCCGGTCGTTCCGGTCGACCCCCGAACCGGAAAAGGGGTACGCCAGTTGATCGAGACCCTGGACCGGTCGGTCGCGCTGGATCCGGCAACGAGCCCGCTGGCCTCGTTGCCCGAGGATCCGATAGCGGCGTTTGCGCGCGTGCGCGATCTGCTCCGCGAGTCGGGAGTGGTCACGCGATCGAGGGAAATCGATCCCGTCACGGCGCGCATCGACCGGATCGTTCTCGACCGCTACTGGGGATTCCCCATCTTCCTGCTCATCCTCATCATCCTGTTCGGCTCGATCTTCTGGGCGGCGCAGCCCTTCATGGACGTCATTGATTCGGGTTTCTCGTGGCTCGGGGAGACGGTGTCCGCAAACTTGGGCGATTCGGTACCCGCCCAGTTTCTCGCTGAAGGCGTCATCGGCGGAATGGGCGCAGTGGCGGTCTTCTTTCCCCAGATTCTGATCCTCTTCTTCCTGATGACCCTGCTCGAAGATTCCGGGTATCTCGCGCGCGGCGCGGCGCTCGTCGACCGCCCCCTGGCTTTTCTCGGGCTGCACGGCCGCTCCTTCGTTCCGATGCTTTCCGGTTTTGCGTGCGCGATTCCCGCGGTGCTGGCGGCTCGCGCCATTCCCTCGCGCCGCGAGCGCTTTTTGACGATCTGGATTCTCCCTCTCATGAGCTGCAGCGCCAGGCTTCCCGTTTACGCGCTGCTGCTGGCGGCCCTGCTGCCCGGCGCGCCATTGAAGGCAGGACTCGCGCTGGCGGGCATTTACATCTCGAGTCTGCTGGTCGGGTCGTTGGTTGCCGGGCTGGCGGTACGCATCTTCAGCAAATACCGGGATCCTTCGCTCCTGGCGATGGAACTTCCGGCGTTTCGCGTGCCGCGCTGGAAGCCGATCCTGCGCATGACCTGGGCGCGGGGGTCCTCCTATATCAAGCGGGCCGGCGTGCCGATCATGCTCGTGGCCGCCGTCATCTGGATCATTACGCACTTCGGCTACACCCCGGCCACTCTGGTCGCCTCGGCGGAGACGGAAAACTCGTTTGCCGCGCAACTCGGGCATCGGATGGAGCCGGCGCTGCGCCCCATGGGCGCCGACTGGCGTGTTGGAGTCGGGCTGATCTCGGCGTTTGCGGCGCGCGAAGTCTTCGTGAGTTCGCTCGCGATCATGCTCCATGCTCCCGATCCCGAAGAGGACCAGAATCAACAGGCAACCCTGCTGGAAGCCATGCGCAAAGCGCGATTCCCGGGAACGGATCAGCCCATCTTCACAACCGCGAGCATGCTGGGGCTGGTGGTGTTCTTCTTCTTTTCCCTGCAGTGCTTCTCGACGGTTGCGGTCGTCATGAAGGAAACCAACTCCTGGAAGCTTGCCGCCGCCCAACTCGTGTTCTACACCGGACTGGGTTACGGTCTCGCCGTCGCCAGCGTGCAGGGGCTTCGCGCGCTGGGCGTCGCCTGAAACAGGCGAACCGTATGACAGACGAAATCCAGCAACTCATCACCAGCCTTCGAACAGGCGACTACGAGGATCCCGCCGAGAAGATCAGTGTGCTGGCCGCCGCGCTGGTCGAGCAGAAGGCGGACATTGCGTTTCTTGAAAGCCTTCTCGCCGCGCCCCAGGTGTCGCTGCGCCTGGCGGCGATGGAAGCCTGCCGCGCCCGGACGGAACCGGAGTTACTCTTTTCCTTGATCGCGCTCTCGGTGGACCTCGAATCGAGAGTCCGGCAAAAACTGGCGGAAATCCTCTCTGGACGGTTCGAACCGGAAGCCGTGGAGGCGCTCGGCGCTCTCACTTCGGACGCGGATCGCGATGTCCGCGCCGCCGCCTTCCGGGCCACGACCAATCGCGCCGAATTCGTGGACCTTCAGGAGAGAGCGCTCACGCACGACTCCGACTGGACGGTCCGGTATGCGGCCGTTCAAGCGCTGACCAGCCATCCGGGCGCGTCCATCGTGGAAACGCTGGCGCGGGTTCTTCAGAACGATGACGACTCCGATGTCGGCCGGCGTTGCGCAGAAGCGGTCGAACGGCACATGGAAACATCTCCCACCGAAACGGAGCCACTGCTGCCGTCCGGCATCGCCGCGTTGACACAGATCGGCAGGCGGCTGAAGGGCTACGGCGTCCAGTCTTTTCCATTGCTGTCCCGCTGGCTTGAGGAGCGAACGTCATCGATGGTCGATCCGGCCACGCTCAGCGAATACGGAACGGACCTGACCGCGCTGGCCCTCAAGGGAGCGCTGCCGCGGGCATATGAAGTGGATGACGACTGCGAGGCGATCGTCACACGCCTGCGCCAGTCTCCACCCCGGTCGATGGCCCTGCTCGGACCGGCCGGCGTGGGCAAGAGCGCGCTGGTCAACGAACTCACCTATCGTCTCGCCCAACCTGAAAACGGAGGCTGGCGCGTCCTGCGCATGTCCCCCACCGACTTCATGGCCGGCACCAAATACCTCGGAGAGTGGGAAAGCAAGGTCCGCAACCTGATCGACGCCATCCGTCAACCGCGTCGCGCGCTGCTCTATGTGCCGAACCTCAGCGAACTCTCCGCCGCCGGCGTGTGGAGCAAATCCGACTCCAGCGTCGCCACGGCGCTGGCGCCCTACCTGGAGGAAAGCGCCATCGTCGTCCTCGGCGAATCGACGCCGGAGGAATACGAACGCGGCCTGGGACGCATTCCTTCCCTGCGCCGGTTGTTCGACCGGATCATCGTTCCCGAACGCAGCGCCGACCGCACGCGCGCCATCCTTTCGGCAATTCGCGATGACGCGCACAGCCGCATTCCCGACGAAATGCTCGACCGGATGCTTGACGTGAGCGGTCAGTTCCTGGGACATATCAGCCGTCCCGGCAACGCAGTGGAACTGTTGAGGCTTGCCATCAAGAGCGAGGAGGCGCAAAAGAACACGCCGGATTTTCGCGACATACTGGACCTCCTTTCCGCATCGACGGGTATTCCGGCGGACCTGCTCGACGACACGATTCCCCTGAAACAGGACGAGACGCGGGCCTTCTTTGAAGCCCGTGTGGTCGGTCAACCCAAAGCGGTTGAAGCCATGGTGGATCTGGTCACGCTGATCAAGGCCGGTGTGACGGATCCCAACCGCCCGTTCGGCGTATTCCTGTTCTCCGGGCCGACCGGCGTCGGAAAAACCGAACTGGCGCGGGCCCTGGCCGAATTCATTTTTGGCGACGTGAACCGGTTGAAGCGTTTCGATATGAGCGAATACGCGAATCCCGACAGTTTTACGAGGCTGATCGGAACGCCCCAGGAAAACGGCCTGCTGACCGATGCGGTGCGCCAGCATCCATTTTCGGTGGTGCTGCTCGACGAAATCGAAAAATCGCATCTGAATGTCTTCGATCTCTGCCTGCAGATTTTTGACGCCGGACGACTGACGGACGGGCGCGGACGAACGGTGGATTTCCGGCGAACGATCATCGTGCTCACCTCGAACGTCGGCGCGACAACCGGAGTGATGGGATTCGGCGCCGATGAGTCCGAGCCGGGCAAGTCCGTCCGCGACAGGATGCCCCGCGAACTGTCCCGTTTCTTTCGCCCGGAGTTCCTCAACCGCTTCGACCGCATCATTCAGTTCCGGCCCCTGTCTCTGGAAGTGGCCGAGCAGATTGCGCGACGGGAAATCCAGTCCGTGCTCGAACGCCAGGGCATTCGCAGCCGGCGGCTCGTTGTCGATGTCGATCCGGGCGTGGTCTCTCTGGCGGTTCGCGAGGGCTATTCGGCGCAATTCGGCGCGCGCCCGCTGAAAAGAACAGTCGAACGCCTGCTGCTCGTTCCCATCGCAAAAGTCATTGCGGGCGGATCGCTCCAGCCTGGCGCGGTGCTGCGCCTGACACAACGCGCCGGACGCGTCCACACGAACGTGACTGCCCCGCCCAAAGCGATGGTGGCGGCCGCTTCGGCCGGGCGACCCGGAGCGGAATCGCACGACTCCCGTCTGTCGGCCCTGTCAGAGCGGATGGCCGCGCTGGAGGGCGCCATCGAGAAGCTGAACGCCCGCAAGTCCGAACTGATCGCGGAAACCCGCGATCCGGCGTTCGCGCGCAGCGGGTCCGCCCGCAGCTCCGTGCTCAATGACATTCACAATATCGATGAGTTCCTCACGCACCATCGCGATATCGGCGCCGCCCTCCGATCCAGAATCCAGCGCGCCCGCCGGCATCCGGCCGAGACCGTCACGCAACACCGTGACGAAATCGAACGGCTGGAACGCGAGGTCGAGCGTCTCACGTTCGTAGCCGGCGCGAGCGATCCCTCCGCTCTGGGTGACGCGCTGGTGATCGTCTCCCTGGTTGATCGCAAGGGCGAAGCGCAGGGCGCAACCGAGAAGATTGCCGGCATGTACCGGGCGCTGGCAACCCGCCTGCGGATGACCGCGGAAACCCTGGGCGAGTTCCACACTTCCGGCAAGGAGGATCGCGTGTACCTTCTGATTGCGGGCCTGGGCGCTTTTGGAACCCTGCGCGGTGAGTCCGGCCTGCATCGCTTCGACCGCCGCTACAAACAACGAGCGGCGCGGTCCGGACGTGAAGTCATTCTGGAGGATCGCGAACTGATACGCGTGGACGTCCACCCGGCGCCGCCGGAACCCGGCGCCGGTTTACAAAAGCAGACCGACGTGAGGGTGGTCCCGATCAAGCCGCCGAAGAAACGACTGATCAAATCGGATTACTCCGTGAAGCTCTTTCACCAGCCGTCGCTTCGATCGATCGAACTCTGGACCACCGGTCCGCGTGAAGCCGCGCTTTCCAGAGGGCTGTCGATTCTCGCGGTCGTCCTGGCAGACGATCACGACAGCGGAACAAACAGGGACGGGATCGTGCGCGAATACGATGTCGGCATCGGATCGCGCGTCAAAGACCTTCGTTCCGGAATCGTCACCACGCGGATCAACAACGTGCTGAAGGGTGAACTCGAAGCGATGCTCGCGCCCTGACCTTCCCTTGTCCGCGCGGAAGACTGGAGTTTTGGATATTCCCCCGCGTCAACGGCGCCTGAAGGGGCGGTCTGTGACGTCTGTGACCGCCCCTTCCTTTCGGATATTGCGAAGCCCTTCGCCATGGAGTTACGGAAATTCGGTTGCTTCGCGAAATCCGAAGATATTGGACGGTCATAGACCGCCCCTACAGGGGACGCAGGCGCCTGATTCAGCGGCGCTCGTAGCGGTAGGCATTCGACAACGTCGCGGTCTGGCCATCGGAATTGATGACCACGACATCCACGCTTCCGGCAGCGTGGGCCGGAACGCGCGCAACTATCGTTGTGGCGCTCAAGGTTTCGACAAATCCAGCGGGAGCGCCACCGACCAGAATCGTGGCGCCGGGCAGAAAATGTGAGCCGCTGATCGATATTGCGTCGCCGCCCCGGGTGGAACCGGCGTCCTCCCGCAGCCCCTGAATCTCCGGCGCCGGCCCCAGGCTGCCCCCGACACCGAACAACTCCATGCCGCTGGGCGCGCTCCCCATTGGATGAACTTCGAAGATGGCCGACTTGAGCCCGTTGGACGACGGCGAAAAGGACACATGAATGGATCGTGTCTCACCCGGCGCAAGGGCCGTTCGAAGCGGACAATCGGCGATGACAAAGTCGCTCCGGTCCGCTCCCGTCAGGCGACACGCCTCGGAATCGAATTCGAGCATCGAGCTGCCGGAATTCCCGATCGTGATCGTTCGCGCGGAAGACCGGTCCGAACCGGACGGTCTGGCGCCGAATCGTACCGGACCTTCGCTCAACGTGTACGGACGCTTCACAAGTCCCAGCAGAAATTGTGTGATGGCCTCCGTGGGAACCACGCCGATCCCGCTATGAATGAACTCCACATTCGCCGGCGAGGTTCCGAATGCGGCCGACAGGTAGAAGTCCACCGCCTCTCTCAGCGTGCGCGCCGACCCATCATGAAAGAACGGCCCCAGACCGGGCAGATTAAACAATTGCGGCGTGCTGAATTCCCGCGAGCCGCACGATCCACCGTCCGAAACCGGCGGATCGCACGGAAGAGATCGAGTCAGCGGCCCCGCAGCGACCCCGGTATCGAAGGCGGCGTTGACACCCGAGGGTTTGTTCAGAATCGGCGTGGTTGTCTGGCTGAGCGCCGGGCCCCCATGGCACGCGGCGCATCCGAGCACGACGAACTCGTCACGACCTCTTCTCTGGGCTTCGGTCGTTGCGTAACGGCCCAGATCGAACTTGTTGGGATCGTCTCCCGCCGGAAACTCCAGACTCAGCATGAACACTTCAAGCGCGGCGAGTTCTTCCGCTGTCGGAAGGCGGAAGTCGGGGTCCAGGCCATCCGGATTGCGCGCCAGTGTCCTCGGAAAGTGCTGTCTGACGGCGCCTGTCGTGAAATCCTGAAGGTTGGCAAACTCGCCGCTCAGGCCGTAGGGCGCCGTCAGGCTGACGTTTACAAGATGCGGAGATTTCCGAAAAACCGGCGCCTTCCCGAATCCGTCAATGTTCTCCATGATCAGGCCCCGCCCGTTCGGAAAGTTTGCGTCCGAACGATCGCGCATGTACCGCGGATCCTCGAGACCGCCGCGGCGCCCGCTCGAATCGGGAGCGAGATCGCCCGCGGCGATTCCGGATACAGTCGCCGAACACACGCCGTCGCTCACGGTTCCGGTCAATGGCGGATGGAGTCCTCCATAGACGAGATAGGTGGCGGAACCCGTCCGCGCCAGCGTCTTCGCGCGTCCCCCATTGCTCGAGGTCAGCAAACCGCGCAACTCGCCGACACACGGAGCGCCGGCGCTGACCTCCGCCGCCAGTGTCAACGTGTTCAGGTTGAAGTCGAATCCGGCATCGAAGGGGGACGGCGCGGTCTCTGCAATGAAAAGCGGGTCGAACGACGGCGCCTGTCCTGCAAGCGTGGCATACCGGGCCTGAATATTCTCCGGCGGCAGGCCATAGTTTTCGCTCGCCACATGGCAGGTCGAACACGTCCGGCCGTTGCCGGAAAACGTTTCGAGATTGAACAGGGCTTCTCCCTGCGCCACGGCAGACGCCGGCGACAAGATGAATGTGGCCCCGGCGGTGTTGATCGGCGCCGGAGACGTCGACAGGACGAAATCGGAATGGAGACCCGCTCCGGCAACTCTCTTCAAGCTGACCGCGTTCATGATCGGCAAAGCTGGGGCCGACGCCCCGCCGGCGCCGCCATAGGAAACGCATTCGTCCGTTTCAGGACCGTTCGAATTGAGAGGGTTATTTCGAAAACATACCTTGCCGGAAAGGGCCGGCATCAACGGAGGAATCAGCACGTCCGGCCGTGGCGCTCCCGGAAGGCTCGCGAATTCGCGCGTGGCGATCAACGTCTTCCCTGTTCTGCCCGAAGGCGGATTGGCCGGAAACCGGAACTCCCCGGTCTCCCGACCGAACCGGTCAAAGAACACGATCATCATCCTGGATTGTGTTTCCCCACCTTGTGGGCCCCAGAGCTTTTCCTCAGCCGCGCTCGCAAGAACAATGAACTGCGTCCGTGAATCGCCATTGGCCCCAACCATCAACTCGTCAATGGACACGTCGTTTCCCGCCCCGGTTGCCTGACGGCACAACACCAGCGTGGCCAGCATTCCGATGAATAGCCACAAGCGTGAGGGATAAAACGACTGCCGGGAGAACTCGGAGTTTGGAGTCATCACGGGTGAGCGAGTTGAGTGATGCGCGTCCTGAGCCATCCCCAGGACGGACGGGTCGGCCCGCGAAACCCCAGGGTAAGGCCGCAGAGCAGAAACAACAGCGCCAGCCATCGCGCGCGAGCCGACGCCCGAGGCGCTTCCACCGCGAACACCAGACCCGGCACGAAGTAGGGAAGCGCGTGCCAGAACCCGAGACTGCGATCGAGCAACACGACCAGGGTCATGCTGAGAACGGAAAGGCCGGTCCACCGGTATCCGCGAACCAACAACCATGCGATGAGTCCCACACCGAGCGCCACGAAAGTGACTGCAGCGGGCTCGCCCTGAACCACGCGACTGAAATGAACCGGACTTTCGGCCGGAATCACCTCCAGTGAGCCCCCCAATGCCCAGGCGCTCGCCGCCGAAAAGGCGACCCACGGAACGCTCACCAGCAGAATGCGAAACGCGCGCCCATATCCCGCCTCGAGTGACCTGGCGATCGCCCACAGCCCGAGCGGCGCAAACACGATGGCGCGGAAGCTCATCGCAACGGACAGACCGAGCAGGAGTCCGGCCGGAAGAGTCCTGTCCTTCTTGAGACAGAGAAGCGCCGACACGCCCATGAGAAAGTACGTCGTGTCGTAGAAGCCATTTGCGCCGGCCCCCACGAGAAGTGGCGCGAGCAACGCGCCGTAAGTTATCCAGTCCGCGGCCTTCCATTCGTCGACAAGCCGCCGAACGACCAGAAACGACAGGAGCCCGGCCCCCATCCACAACGCGCCCAGCAGCCGGTGCGCGTTATACGCGGTGATCATGCCGCCGGATTCGAGACGGGCGACGGGCCAGTGCAGCAGGATGCCCAGCGGTGGATACGGAGCGGTTCGTTCATCAAACAGCGCCCTGTGATCCGCGCAGGGCCAGAGACCATCGGCGAACTGCCGGTATGGCTCGCGATAGACAACGAATCCCCTGGAAACGAAGGCCAGCGCTTCAACCTCGTGCCGCAGATGGTCCGTGTACTTGCCTTCAACATCGCCCAGTGGCGACGCATTGATCCACTGCAGCACAAGAAGTACGAGGACGACCGTGGCGGGAATCCAACCTCTGCTCTTGAACAACGTCGACAACATCACCCGGTACAGTTTAGATCGGCCAAACGATAGACATTCATCGCGACATAGTCAACGTGTGGCTGTCCCCCGTGTGGCTGCCCTTGACTTTCGCAGCCGTGGCATTCGCGGCAGGCCGGAAAGATTGCCGGACAGGCTGGAAACGTTTGACAGGCTTTCGTGTGAGCCACTACGATGCCGGTCATTAGGTTTGGGATTTGGAGGAAACCGATGAGCAATTCCCGGATCGTCCGCTCGGGCGGCCTGATTGCGGTGGCTTTTTGGGCAGTCGTTTTCGGCGCATCGCACACTTCGGCGCAGTTCCAGCCGCGGGGTACGCTCGGCGTTCTCGCGCCCGAAAACCTCGCCAAAGCCCGTCCGAAACCCCCGTTCGATTTGACTGGAACGTGGCTGCACAGCGGGAATGAGCGGTTCGAGCCGCCCGCCACCGTAAAGCTGACGCCCGCGGCGCAGGCGCATTTCGACGCCGCCAGGAAGGCGACCGCGGAAGGCAAGGTTTACCGCAACGACATCGGCTTGTGCTGGCCGGCGGGCGTTCCGATCATGATGACCCGCGTGTGGCCGATCGACATGATCCAGTTGCCCACCTCGATTTTCATGATCCAGGAGCTGATGAACAGCATGCGGGTGGTGTATCTCGACGGCCGAGAGCACACGGACCCTGACATCGCGGTGCGCAGCTTCAACGGCGAATCCATCGGTCATTGGGATGGCAACGCGCTGGTCATCGAGACCAGGAATTTCGTGGACGAACATCATTGGATCAATGACCGGCTGGGCGTGCCCGCGAGCGATGAACTGCGCATCATCGAGCGCTACACAATGCCGAATCCGAACAGCCTGTCGATCGAATTCACATTGATCGATCCCAGGAACTGGGAAGGCGAGTGGAAGCAGACGAAGACATGGCGGCGCGTGACCGACCGCGACATCGCCGAGGTCGAATGCCTGCCGGACCTCAACGAACACATGCCGACGGTGCACTCACAGGACAACGTCCGCGAAGACATCACCAAACGGAATTAATTGGAGGAGCAATGAAACGCTTCATCTTGTTGCTTGGATTAATGGCGACCGCGCTGGGTATGACCGTTGGAGTCTACGCGCATCACTCCGCCGCCGGAGTGGACACCGGGAAGACTGTGACGATTGAGGGAACAGTAAAACAATTCAAGTGGGCCAACCCCCATTCGTGGGTGGAGCTCGAGGTCCCGAACAGCAAAGGCGGCGTGGACATCTGGAATTTCGAGATGACCTCACCCACCTACCTCGTGCAGGCGGGCTGGAAGGCGACTACGCTGAAACCCGGCGACAAGGTTAAGGTCACGGGTAACCCAATGAAGAACGGCGATCCGGGCGGGCTCTTCGTGTCAATCGTCCTGCCATCCGGCCAGACGCTGTCGCAGCGCGGCGGTGGTGGCGGCAGACGCGGTCCCGCTCCGGCGCCCGGCGGCGCCGCTCCGCGCGGTCCGGCGCCCGGCGGTAACTAGCCGGCAGTTTCGTGTCATGGACGCCGCCGAAAGGGCCCGGCTTTTCGGGCCCTTTTGGCGACCTTGCCCTTCGCTTCATTTGTCTGCGGCGCAGAGCCCGAAAGCTCGAAACCTGAAAAGATTGTGGGAGATTTAGGGGCGAGGCCCTGCCCCTCGTCGTCGTTTTGGATAACCGGAGGCAAAACATGAGCGTTGGACGAATGCTGTCACTGGTCACCAGTGTGCTCTTGCTCTCATCAACCGTGGTTGCACTGCGCGGCGGCGGGCCGGAAGATTCCTTGCGACAGGCCGCTCTGGCTGATTCCCGGGTGCGCGACGCAGCCTCCAGACTCAGCGTTGCAACGGATACGGGTGGGGCGGGCATCGTTTTAGGCCACGTGGAGGAAACGGAAAGGTCATTCAGTCAATCCGAGTGATCGCAGGCGGGATCATCACGGCGTCGGAACGCCTTCAGCTGTTTCTGGGATGCGCCAGGCAAAGAGATTGCGAGGAGCGCGCGGAGAATTGAAGGAAGGCTAACGGTTTTCCAGAGAGCCCCGGCCTTCCCTGTCTTGCTCTCACTCACCGCAACGCCACGCAACGGTAGCATCATGGCAAAGTGATCCGACTAACCTCTCGATAGTCCTTGTGGGAAGGCGGACACACCCGGTCAGCCCCGACCTGCGAACTGCAACCTTAACGGCCCGGCGGACGATGTATACTGCGCCAGCCGCTGCTTCTCCAGCAGTACAACAACCAACGAGCGGCGCGACAAGCGAGGCGCATTTGTCCACATCTCACGACACGCGGTCGTTCCCTCTCCGCGCGCCGCTCATTGCGGCCATCATGATCATCGCCGTCTATGTCGCTTACGTCGTCATTCAATACGGACGTCTGAACGATCGAAATGAGCGCGAGCTTGCCAGCGCGGCTGCGGAGCTGGGCCGCTCGATTGACAACGCCCTGCTGACGGCAACGAATTTCGTCTCGTCCGCCAACGCGAAGTCCCCGGACTCCTGGTGCGCCTTTGACCGGGATCAGCCCTATCTGAAATTGAACGCGAAGTGTTCCCAACTGAAGCCAGGGGAAACCGGCGATGTCCATATCGGATTCTCAGCCGACAAGGCGCTCGCCATCGATGTTGTTCGCGGTCAGGGTACCCTCGCTTCTTTCGAATACCTGCCCGGGGAGCTTCTGAAGGACCTGTCGTTTCCGGAGTCGTTCCAGTTCATCTTCGTGGCCGGCGATGATGGGTCGATCCTCTACCAGGATGATCCGGCCCAACGCCACTGGCGCCGCTGGCTGCGATGGGGAGAACGGGAATTCCGCGACTCGGCGGCAGACAGCCCCGGCAACATCCGGATTGAAAACCTCAAGGAAACCCTGAGCGGCGACAAGGATGCGGAATGGAGCAGGATTCGCTCGCTCAGCGGCCGCATTCCGCTCGATCTGGGCGCGGGTTATCAGGCGTACCTGCAGCCCGTTCCTCTGTCGGCGTCCCTCCACAAGACGCTGCTGCTCGGCGGCGCAGTCCAGACCATGGACCTGGTGCGCCAGGCGATGGCCATTGACTCCTATTTCATCGCGCTTCTGACGATCCTGCTGATGGTGGGCCTGTTCGGATTTCCGTTCATTAAACTGATCGCGTTGGATAGACGTGAGCGTTTCAGCATGACCGACGTCTATCTCCTCTATCTCAGCTCCGGAGCTCTGCTGGCGCTCCTCACGTTTGTCGTGATCGGGTGGGACAGCTATGGGTATTGGTCCTCGATAGCCGACAGCGGACTCCAGGCCCTGGCTAAAGACCTGAGCGGACACTTCGAAAAGGAGGTGAGCGATCTGCGGGATCAAGTCGTTGAATACGACGAACAGATCGCCCGGACATGGCCGCAAAAGCGCTGTATGAGTGGCGCCCAGGTCAACTGGCTCAGAGAGAACAACGCCCTCATCCGGCCACCGCAACCCAGCAGTCCCATCCTCATTGAACAAATGGCGTGGATCTCGCCAGAGGGCGATCAGAATCTGAAGATCACGGCTGACCCGGTCGCAACGCTGTTAAAGAGGGATCAGATCGCCGCGCGACACTACTATCGCGCTGTCCATGATAAGAGCCTCTTCAAGCTGGACGACGGCAAGCCGGACTTCTTCATCGCCCCGGACCGGTCCATCACGGATGGAAAGCTCAAGACATTTCTCTCCGTCCCTTCCCGCCTGGACGCGGGCGCCTGCGGAATCCAGAATGTCGAAGGACACTACGTTGTCGCCGCCGTGGTCCGGCTTCTGTCGTTGGATCAGACACCACTGCCTGCCGGATATGGATTCGCGGTTTTCAATAGGGAAGGAAGGGTGCTGTATCACTCCGATACCAAACTCTCTTTGCGCGAAAACTTCTTCTCCCAGACCAGCATTGGTCCCACGCTGAAAAGTCTGGTTTTTACCACCCATTCCCGCAACGCTGGAAACGGGGCCGCGGCGAGCGAGGGCTACGCGCCCGTCACGGATGACGCGCCGGCTCCGGAGCCAATCTCCGGACGCTATCATGAACGCCCTCATCGCTTCGTGATGCTTCCGCTCGGACTTCAGAGCGATTCCCCTGGTGTTAATGTCCTGTACCTCGCCGTGTTCCGGGATCAGTCCGTGGAGCGCGCGCTCGTGGCGCACACGTTTGCCACGAGCCTATCGGTAACGATGCTGGCGCTGCTGATTCTCCTGCTTGCGGGAGCGCTCGTAACGCGAGCCGACAGAGAGCGCAAATTAGGCGCATGGCTCTGGCCCCACGGTGGTTTAACGCGACTGCACCAACTCCTGGGCGCCGCTTTCCTTCTGGCGCTTCTTGCCGGCATGCTTCTCATTCATGGAACAGGCGAGTCCGGCCTGGTTCTGATCATTCCCATTATCGCGGCCGCCGCTGGCATCACGATCTGCGCTTCGCGGCCATGGTTGAAAAGGCCTCACGCGCCGTTGGGCCGAGGACACTGGCAGGCCGCCGAAGTTGTCCTGCTGGCGTTGTGTGTCGTCATCGTTCCCGCCGCCACGTTGTTTCGACTGACTCTGCGCTATGAATTCGGAAAAGCTGTCGCCACGGAGCGGAGATGGATGGCGGAACAATGGGCCGACGCGAAACTGGCCTTCGCCGCAGAAAGACGCGCCGAAGGCGATCTCGAATCGGTGATTGACCAGCGGATACGCGCGCGCAACTCCTACATCAATATCTGCCCCACACCGTACGGCCCGGATACCAGTCCCGGCGCGTGTCTTGAGCCGGCCGCCCGTCAGGCAAACCGTCCACTTCCCGGATCATTTCAATTGATGGGCGCGCACGAACTTCTGGAATACTACCTCCCCATCGACAACGACGCGCTGTATCGCTCACATTTTGAAAAACCCGCTTACATCGAGAACGGAACGATCGGAGCGCGTGGGCTGCTCGGAATCACGGCCATTGTCCTGGTCCTCCTGTGGTGGATTCGTTGGAACACAAACGGGCTGTTTCATGCGGAGTTCAAGACGCCTGAGACGGGACCGCCACAGTCCGCGGATGAGTGCGAGAGGATCTGGCAAAACCTTCTCCCGGAAGAAAAGCAACTGCTGGCGCAAGTCGCGCAGGAACACATCGCCAATCCACGACAGAAACACATGGTGGCGGACCTTTTCAACCGCGGCCTCCTGCAACTGGCTCCGGATTTGCAACCCGGCTCCAAAGTGTTTGCCGCCTTTCTGCTGGCCAGGAAGGCAACCATGAAACAACAGCTGCAGGACTCCCACAAGGTCTCAGAGTGGCGCAGCTGGCGCTACATTCGCCTGCTCCTGATTGTTGCGCTGGCCGGATTGGGACTCTTCCTGGCGGCGACCCAGCCAGGCTGGCAGTCCAGCCTGGTGGCTGTCGCAACCGGGGTCACCGGGCTGTTAACCGCTTTTCTTAAATTGCAGGATGTGATCCTGCAGTGGATCAAGCCCGGAAAATCCTAGTTAGTTAACCGCTGGCATCTTCAAACAACGATTCATGCGCTCCAGCATATTCGAAAGTTCGATGACGTTTGCGCGTCAGTCGATACGAAAATCGCGGCAGGGCGCTCCTTAGCTGGGGCGTTCATCCGGTTTGCCCATCTCCCGCGGCATCATCGCGCCGATTGCCACACACAGCAGCCATGCCTCCGCGACCAAGTAACGAGTCACGATTCGTTCGACCAGCGCCACCGTTTCCACGACAATCATCGCCGCGAACAGGAAGCACAACACGTGTTGCGGCCCGATGGCTTGCCGTCGCAGGAAGAGATAGGGCAAGTAGAGCATCGGGAAGACCAGAAGCAACCAGTACCAGGGTAGCGCCATCCCGTGCCAGACCTTCGTTACCGAGTCGAAGCGCATGTCTTCTTGCACATCGAAGTTGAAGCTGGTTAACAGCGTCTCCGCCTGTTGCATTGTGGCTTCGTGGCCCTGTCCTTCTTCAATCTTCAGAGTGTCGCGAAGCTCCTTTGCATTAAAGAAGTCCAGGTATAACCCGACGGCGAGTTTCGCAACACCGGCGGGATTACGCAGCACAGCGTTCAACGCAGTCTCTTTCATCAGGGCGTTTGCTTCGTCAGGGTCGCCGACTACCTGTTGAAAGACATCGCACAGCCCTCCCTCCATCCAGTGATTGGCCGGGCGCATGCGTGGATCGGATATCGTGTAGCGGGCTTCCTTGAGTATTGCGCCGCCATCAACCCGGCGGGGAAAGTCCGCCGGCTCCAGCAGGAGGACGACAACCGCTATAAGGAAACTGCCGTCGCTATAGCTGTACGCCGCCGGCTTCCCGATCAGATCTCCGTACACCGAGCGATACCCCCACAGGAGCCCCTGACTCAATAGAAGGGAAAACGCAACCGGTCCCAGAATCGCCCTGTAGCCCGAGATCCGCCAGCGTTGTCGAAGAGCCGGGGTGAGTGGCGGCAGCAGCACGGAGGCGCCGATCGCCACTGGCAGGAAATTCAGCCGCAGCGCGACGAGGAGCGTAGAAAGTATCTGCACCCAGGCCAACATCCTCAGCCGGGGGGTTTGCATATAGCTGAAAACCGCGCACATGAAGATCGCGAACACGGAAGCCGTGAGGGAGTCGGGCAGGATGAACCGCTCGAACATCAGACTCATCGGCTCGATCGACATCAACAGGCTGAAGAGGGCGGCCACGGAGAAACGCGCGTGAAAGAACCTCACGAGGCAGTAACCTGCGAGCCAGCTCGCCAGTCCCGAAAGCAACGCCTGAAAAACCACAACAGGAATGAGTGAATGGATGCGGAAGTTTACCGTCAGCCTCCGAATGATGAAACCGTACAGGAAGCTCCGGTCCGGCGGTATCCACTTTTGCAGCGCCGTGGTCAGATACGAAGCCGAGTCACCGAACATCAAGCCCGGGTACGAATCGACCGCAAGGAAGAACAGCTTCACAGCGAGAATGGAAATCAGGAGGAAAAACAGCCGGCGATTCATTGGACAGAGGTGTCAGACGCGGGCCCTTCGCGGCGCCAGCCTTCATCATTTCCCATGCACAATCGTTCTTCCGCAATCGACATGGCAGGATTCTAACCGGAAACTTCAGGATTGGATCCATCCGAGGAACTTCATCCGGGACAGCAACGTCGTTATGGGTTAACCAGCCTTCATATCATTTCTGACCGGACGGGATTGGACCGAAGCGTCTCAACCGGTATGACAACGTGTTAAAATCGCGCGGTTTGTTCAAGGTCGCGCAGTTTCCAGCTTCCCTGCAAACGAGGAGAGCGGTCTATGAGAGCGATTTGGAAAGGCAATATCAGCTTTGCGCTGGTGACGATCCCCATCTCCCTGTTCAGCGCAACCCGACGAGATGAGGTCTCCCTGCATTACCTTCACAAGAAAGACCTCAGCAAGGTGTCTTACAAGCGATATTGCGATGCCGAGGACAAGGAAGTGCCTTGGGACGAGATTACCCGGGGATACGAGTACGAAAAGGGCCAGTACGTCGAAGTCACCGACGAGGATCTCGACAAGGCGGATATCGAACTGACCAAGACCATTCAAATCCTGGAATTCGTCAGGGAAGAGGAAATCGATCCCATCTACTTCGACAAGCCCTATTACCTCGAACCCCAGAAGGGCGGCGAGCGCGCCTATGCCCTCATGCGGGAGGCGCTGGCCCAATCCAAACGGGTGGGTATTGCGCGTGTCGTGCTGAAATCCCGGGAGCATCTGGCTGCGGTGAAACCGGTAGGTTCGATGATTGCGCTCGAAATGATGCGCTTTGCCCATGAGATCGTCGATCCGGGTGAGTTGAACCTCCCGAAGAAAATCGACATCAGCGAAAAGGAAATGGGCCTGGCCAATATGCTCATCGATTCGATGTCGGGAACATTCGAGCCCGCCAAGTACCGCGATGAGTACCACGACAAGGTTCTCGCGATCATCCGGGCCAAGGTGGAAGGCGTGACATTCAAGGCCGCCGCTCCCGCGCCGAAAACCGCCGGCAAGGTCGTCGACCTGATGGAAGTCCTCAAGGAAAGCTTGAAGGAAACCCAGAAAAAATCCAGTCCTATAAAGGCTGAGAGCGAACCCGTCCTGGTTGAGGATGGCGGACGCTCCCGCCCGCGATCCCGAAAGGCGCGTTGAACGCCGAAACGGAAATCGCCGGCAACCTCCGTCGTATTCAGGAACGGGTCGCGGCCGCTGCGCTCCGCAGCGGCAGGAATGCGGCGGACATCCGCCTGATGGCCGTTACGAAGACCGTGCCCGCCGTACGGATTCGCGAGGCCATCGCCTGTGGCGTTCGGGAAATCGGCGAGAACCGGCTGCAGGAAGCGTTATCGAAGCGGGAGGAACTTGCCGGCGCGCCTCTGACCTGGCACTTCATCGGCCGAATCCAGACCAACAAGGCCCGCAAGATTGCCGAGAACTTCGACTGGGTCCATTCGGTGGATCGCGCCGACGTCGCGAAAAAACTCGATGTGGATTCCGGCCGCAGACTGCCCGTATTGATCGAAGCCAATCTCAGCGGAGAGTCGTCCAAGGGCGGGGTCGCGGAAACGGGCCTTGTGGAGCTTGCCGGCATCGTCCGCGAATGCCGCCATCTCGACCTGCGAGGATTGATGACCGTTCCGCCCTACTCGGACGACCCGGAATCGACCCGTCCCTATTTCCGGCGCCTGCGCGAGTTGGCCGAACAGCTGCAACTTCGTGAGCTCTCAATGGGCATGAGCCACGATTTCGAAATCGCCATTGAGGAGGGCGCCACGATCATCCGGATTGGCACGGCGCTTTTTGGAGCGCGGTCATGAAATTGAAGGTCCGGATTGGCGCCACACGGCTGTGAAGCTCAAGGTACGGGTCATTCCCAATGCGCGAAAAGCGGAGTTCGGGGGCTACCGGGATGGCAGTCTCGTGCTGCGGATCAACGCGCCGGCAATCGACGGCAAGGCGAACCGCGCCGCGCTGGCGTTTCTTGCCGAGCAGATTGGCGTGAAACCGAACGCGATCTCATTGATTTCCGGAGAAAAAAGTAGACACAAGATTTTCGAGATTGTAGGCTTGGAAGCCAGTGATGTCGAACGGAGACTTGCCGCAAGCCCAGCCCGGCGATAGCGCGCCGAACGCTAACGAATCGGAAACCCCGCACACAGAACACAGTCCGTCACGACCCGAGCCGGTTCTCGGCGGATTCACGGCAGCGCCCGAAATCGTCACGGAAACACGCGCCATTCCCATGGGCGCCGCGATCGCTATATCGGCCGGCGCGTGGCTCATTCCGGGACTGGGGCACCTGATTCTCGGCCGCTGGACGCGCAGTTTGCTGTTCGCCCTGTGCGTTTTCTCGCTGTTCTTTCTCGGCCTGGGAATGGAAGGAAAGCTGTACGGCTGGGCCTTCGACCGCACGCCGACAGCGCAGTCCATTCCGCTCCAGGCTCTGGAGTTCTTTGGCGACGCCGGCGTCGGACTTCCCTACTTCGTCGCCACACGTATGGGCGCGGGCGAGGGAAACCTGGCCAACCGGTCCTACGACTACGGAGAAAAGTTTCTCTGGGTGGCGGGGTTACTGAACTACCTGATCATGCTCGACGCGTTTGACGTCGCGCTGGGCCGCAAGCCATGACCCTTTCGCACTTTTCAGCGCTGTTCATCTTTTCGGTCGCGGTATCGACTGTCTTTGCGCTCGTCACGAAGAACACACCGCGCGAGCAGTTTCGTTACGGCGTGCGGATTCTGATCTACTTCCTCGGAGCGGCCATCATTCTGGGGTGGATCATGCGTCCCTTCCCGCTGTAGCGTTCCACTCCGCGCCTGCGAATTCCCAATCGATCGGCGGTTCCCTTTCAGGAACGAAACTCGTGAGACGAAGGCATGGGTGGCCATAGCTGTGTACCGATGGGATCGAGGCGCATTGCAGGAAACTGACGTGTCAGGAGCCCCTGCCGCTTTGGGTCCGTCCCCGGTTGTCCGTTGTCCATTAACTGTTGTCGATTGTGAACTGTACCTCTTTCATTGTTCGCTCCGGCAAGCCGGACAACGAACAATGAAAGAAGTTCATCGGACAATCGACAACAGTCAATGGACAATGGACAACCGGGGATGGAGAGACCGCCCCGACACCCGCGGCTATTCCCACTCGATGGTCGCGGGTGGTTTCGATGTCACGTCGTACACGACGCGATTGATTCCCTTCACCTCATTCACGATCCGGCTGGAAATCGTATTCAGCACATCGTAAGGAAGTCGAACCCAGTCGGCCGTCATTCCGTCGGAGCTGTGAACCGCCCGGATCGCGAGAGCGCGATCGTAGGTCCGGTTGTCGCCCATGACACCCACGCTGCGGACCGGCAGCAGCACGCCGAACGATTGCCAGATCTCGCGATACAGTCCAGCCTTCTTGATTTCCGAGACCAGGATGTCATCCGCCTCCTGAAGGAGCTGGACGGACTCGGCCGTAACCTCTCCCATAACCCGAACGGCCAGTCCGGGTCCCGGGAAGGGCTGCCGCCAGACCATTTCCTCGGGAAGTCCGAGTTCGATGCCGACGCGGCGGACCTCGTCTTTGAAAAGCTCGCGCAGGGGCTCGACGAGTTTGAGCCGCATCTGGGCGGGCAATCCGCCGACGTTGTGGTGAGACTTGATGGTTTGCGAGGGCCCCTTGACCGAAACGGATTCGATGACGTCCGGATACAGGGTTCCCTGCACGAGGAAGTCGACGGCGCCGATGGAGTTCGCCTCATCCTCGAAGACGCGAATGAATTCCTCACCGATGATCTTTCGCTTGGCTTCCGGATCGGTAACGCCTTCCAGGCGCCGGAGAAAGCGGGCGGAAGCGTCCACGCCACGCACATTGAGTCCGAGCTGATTCTGGAGGATGGCGAGGACTTTCTGAAACTCGTTCTTCCGGAGGAGTCCGTTGTCGACGAACACGCCGGTCAGGCGGTCGCCAATGGCGCGAGCGACCAGCGTGGCGGCCACCGTGGAATCCACGCCCCCACTGATCGCGCAAACGGCCCGTCCGCCGCCGACCTGTTCGCGGATGCGTTCGATGGCCCGATCGATGAACGAGCCGATGGTCCAGTCCCCCGAACATTTGCAGATATCGAAAACGAACCGGCGGAGCAGTTCGGTCCCGTTCGAGGTGTGCGTCACCTCGGGATGAAACTGAATCCCGTAGATTCCACGTTCCCGATTTTCCATGGCGGCCATGGTCGTATCGCTTTTGGCCGTCACCTCGAATCCTGGCGGCGGCGCAAGGATGTGGTCGCCATGACTCATCCAGACGCGATCCAGACCGCCCACCAGGCGGGAGTCGCCGGTGGAGCGGATCGATCGCGAGCCATATTCGCGTTGGGCGGCGGGTTCCACGTGTCCACCGAGTTCCCGGGCGATCAGCTGCATGCCATAGCAGACGCCGAGAACCGGAACACCGAGGCCGAAAACACCGGTGTCGCACGCTGGAGCGCCCGCCTCGTAGACCGAATCCGGTCCGCCCGACAGGACAATTCCCTTCGGATGCCGGGCTCGGATATCGTCGAGAGCGGTGTTGAACGGCAGGATCTCCGAATAAACATTCGACTCGCGGATGCGCCGGCCGATCAATTGTGTGTATTGGGATCCAAAATCCAGGACGAGAATCGTTTCAGAACCTGTCATCGGGCGCCATTATAGCAGTCCCGGCGACGCGGCCCTGATCTTTGCTATAATGTCCGATTTTCCCGGGTGGAAAAGAGCAGGTGAACGATGAGTGACAAGACCGGAACGGAATCTGCCGGACGCGCTCCGTTGACTGTGCTTGCGGAGGACGAGCGGCTCTTTGCCGACTCCTGCCGATCCTTCGCCGAAAAGCGCATTCGCCCGCTTGTGCGGCAGATGGACGAGGCGGCCAGACTGGACTCCGGGGTGATCCCGGAGCTTTTCGAGATGGGGTTGATGTCCATCCACGTGCCCGACCAGTATGGAGGCGCGGGAGGGAGCTTCTTCATGTCGGTCCTCGCGGTGGAGGAGATCTCCCGGGTGGACGCGTCGTTCGGCGTGTTCGTCGATGTCCAGAACACGCTCGTGAACAACGCCATCATGCGGTGGGGCAGCGAAGAGCAGAAAAGCCGTCTGCTGCCGCGCCTGGCCGAAAGCGCTGTCGGGGCCTATGCCCTGTCCGAAGCCGGATCGGGCAGCGACGCGTTCGCGCTGGCGGCGCGCGCCGTCGCCTCGGAGGGCGGCTATACGATCAACGGCCGGAAGCTGTGGATCACGAACGCGGCGGAGGCGGAAATTTTCATCGTCTTCGCCAACATTGATCCGGCGGCAGGCTACCGTGGAATAACCGCGTTCATTATCGAACGGGATACCCCGGGGTTTTCCGTGGGCCGGAAGGAGGATAAGCTCGGCATCCGCGCCTCCAGCACGTGCGAGCTGATCCTCGAGAATTGTGTGGTTCCGGAAGAAAGCGTGCTCGGAGAAGCAGGCAAGGGATACAAGATTGCGATCGAGACATTAAACGAAGGCCGGATCGGAATCGGCGCCCAGATGGTGGGCCTGGCCCAGGGCAGCTGGGAATGTGGTCGCGATTACGCCAAAGAGCGGCACGCCTTCGGAAAACCGATCGCAGAATTCCAGGCCGTCCAGTTCCAGCTGGCCGAGGCCGCCACCGACATCGAAGCGGCCCGGCTCATGGTATACAACGCGGCGCGGCTGAAGGATGCCGGCGACAGCTTTCTCAAGGAAGCGGCTATGGCAAAATACTTCGCGTCGCAGGTTGCCGAGCGGGTCACATCGATGGTGGTTGAGATCTACGGTGGCTACGGCTACACGAGGGACTATCCCGCCGAGAAGTATTTTCGGGATTCGAAGATCGGCAAGATTTACGAGGGCACGTCCAATATGCAACTGCAGACGATTGCCAGGTACCTTTTGAAATAAGAGCTGCGAATGCAAGCCCGATAGGGCGCAGGCAAACATGTAATGACGATGAAACACCTGCGCGTCCTTTATCACGACAACTGTTTCGACGGACTGGCGTCCGCGGCCGTCTTTTCCCGGTTCTACCAGGCCACGGTGGCGCCGGACGCCGACATCGAATACGCCGGCCTGAGCCACCGCGCCAACCAGACCATGGACGATGTGGCGTTCGGACCGGACGACAACGTGATCGTGGACTTCAAATACAGCGCGTCGGATCACCTCACCTGGTGGTTCGACCATCACGAAAGCGCGTTTCTTTCGCCGGAGGACGAAGCGCATTTCCGCAGGGACACCAGTGGACGGAAATTTCACGATCCCAGCTTCAAGTCGTGCACCAAATACATCGCTTCGGAAACGAAGAAGAAGTTCGGATTTGCCGCCGCCGATCTCGAAGAACTCATCCACTGGGCCGACATCATCGACGGAGCGCAGTTCCCCAGCGCGCAGATGGCTGTCGAACTCAAGGAACCCGCGCTCCGACTGATGATGGTGATCGAAGGAACGCACGAACGCGCCATGCTGCACAAGATCATCCGGCTCATGCAGCGCCAGACCCTGGCCCGGACACTGGACGAACCCGAAGTGCGCGCCGCATTCGAGGCTCTGCATGAAAAACATCTCGCGTCAATCGGTCTGCTCGGCGAACGCGCCAGATGCGACAAGGGCGTCATCGAATTCGACGTGAGCGACCGGAATCTGGACGGATACAACAAGTTCATCCCGTATTACCTGTTCCCGCAAAGTGTCTATTCCGTCGGCGTGAGCCGTTCCGCTTCCCGGGCCAAGGTTTCCGTCGGCACCAATCCGTGGAGTCCGCGCGAGCGCATCCATAACCTGGCCAAACTCTGCGAACACTACGGCGGGGGAGGGCACGCGGTGGTGGCGGCCATTTCATTCAAACCCGATGAACTGGAAAACGCCCGGACGGCCGCTCGCGAGATCGCTCAGAAACTCCAGCGCGATCTCGCCGGAGCGTGAGCGGCGTCGGCGTGCTTGAACAACGCGATTACGAATTTGTCGTTGGCCTCCAGCGCAGTCCGGTCCGGTTCACGTACATCCTTCTCGGAATCAATTTCCTGCTTTTTGTCCTGATGTTCTTCGCCGGGGGAACGACGAACAACGACACCCTCCGGGCGTTTGGCGCCAAGTGGAATCCCGCCATTGATAAGGGCGAGTTCTGGCGATTCCTGACGCCGGTGTTCCTTCACATCGGAATCCTGCATATTCTCTCCAATTCGTATGCGCTGTGGGTCGTCGGCCCTCAAGTGGAGCGCCTGTACGGCGGTGGGCGCTACATGCTTCTTTATCTGGGCGCTGGTATTGCGGGAGTAGGCGCGTCTTACTACTTTAATCCGCAGCCGCTGTCCGCCGGCGCGTCCGGCGCGATCTTCGGCCTCTTCGGCGCGCTGCTCGGCTTCGGCCTGCGACACCGGAACCAGATCCCGCCGTTTTTCCGTCAGGCGGTCATCCGCAGCGTGCTGCCCGTCATCGGAATCAATCTGCTGATTGGTTACAGCATGAGTATCGTGGACAATTCTGCGCATATTGGCGGGCTGGTTGCGGGAGGATTGATCGCGGCAATGCTTCCCTTCCAGCCCCCGGGAGAGACGGACGGGGGCGGTTTCCGAATGTTTCAGGCGGTCACGATCGGCGCAATTGCGCTGGCTTTCTTTCAGGTCTACCGTCACTATGATGGACCGCCGATCTCACTGAACGGCTACTCCGTTTCGTGGACGCCGTCGGATGGAGGCGCCAGGCAGACACGGGACTTCGTGAGCGTCATCAATGAGGCGCAAGAGGCTTTTGATCATTCCATTACGGCCATCGCTTCCCGGGAAACACCGCGTGTGGCCGAATCCATGAACGAAACGGCCGCGGCGCTGGATCATCTCCGCCGGGCCCCATCGATGGACGAAACCGCCGACAGCCTGATTCAGGACCTACTCGACGTGATGGAAAGTCAGTACAAAATCCAGCAGGACGTCGGGCGCGCGGGCCTCGTCACCTTTGACCATGAGATCCGCGCCAGGGAAAATATGCGCCGTAATGCGGAGATCCGGCGGACATTCCGTGACTGGGTCGACACCGAAGGACGGCGCCGCGGGATTGAGTTGCGGCAAAAGAAATGAGTTGTGGAATAATGCGGAGAGTTCACAGGCCATGCTAAACCCAGAAGCGCTTGCGCGAATCGGCACCCAGACTGGCGTTCCCGTATCGCGGGTGGAAGCCACCATCAGCCTGCTCGAGAGCGGCGCGACGATTCCCTTCATCGCCCGCTATCGCAAGGAAGCCACCGGCAGCCTGGACGAAGCTCGTCTCCGTGAAATCGACGAATTGCGGGGAGTCTACCGCGCGCTGGAGGACCGCCGGCAGTCCATCATCGCGTCGATCGAAAAACAGGGCAAGCTCACCGAAGAATTGAAAGCGACAATTCTCGGGAGCCTGGTCAAAACCGAACTCGACGATCTGTATCTGCCGTTCCGGTCCAGACGGAAGAGCCGCTCCCGCGCCGCGATCGAGCGCGGACTGGGGCCCCTGGCCGACTACATCTGGGAACAGACTGGCGAGGAACCGGTGGAGGTTTACGCCCAGCGCTTCGTGACCGTATCGCCGGAAAGCGTCGATCCGGCAGCGCCCCCTCCGGCAGAAACCCAGGAAGTCTCCGGTGGGAACGACGAAAGCCACGAAAGCCATGGAGCAGTCATCCTGGCCGCGTACGATATCCTGACCGGCGCGGAAGTGGCGCCGGCCGATCCCGACCCGGCTGTGGTGGCCATGTCGGTTACCGACGCGACGGTTCCGACCTTGCCGGTTAGCGAGAGCGCCGATAGCGCATCAGTGGTCGGCGGCGAATCTTCACCCATTACCGCGCCCGCAGAGGAAGCCGCAGCGCCGGCCGATACCACGCCCGCAGAGGAAGCCGCAGCGCCGGCCGATACCGCGCCCGCAGAGGAAGCCGCAGCGCCGGCCGATACCACGCCCGCAGAGGAAGCCGCAGCGCCGGCCGATACCACGACCGCAGAGGAAGCCGCGGCGCCGGCCGATACCATCGCGGCGGAACCCCAGTCTTCCGCCGATACGCCCAGCGTTGCAACCACCGCTGCAACGGCCGAACCAGAATCGGGGCCGCTGCCTGCGCCCGCGCCCGTCCAAAAAGCAAAAGGGCCGCTCGACCGGAGCGTGCGGTCCGCCGAAGAAGCGGTCAACGGAGCGCTCGACATTCTCGCCGAGCGCATCGGCGAAAACGCCGATTTCCGCCGAAGGTACCGCGAACGGCTGTGGGCTGAAGGCGTGGTTCGCGCGCGCGCCCTGCCGGGCAAGGAATCGGAAAAGACTAAATACGAGATGTACTACAAGTTCGAGGAGCCGGTCGCCAGGATTCCCTCGCACCGGATGCTCGCGATCCGGCGCGGCAGCCGTGAAATGGTGCTGTCGTATGCGGTGGAGATCGATCGTGACGCGTTCATGGCCGGACTGAACGCCGAGATCGTGAAAACACCGGGATCCACTTTCGCGACGTACCTTGAACTGGCCGTGCGAGACGCCTATGACCGTCTCATCGCTCCTTCCATTCAGAATGAGGTCCGGTCGGCCCTGCGCGAGCGCGCCGAGGCCGAGGCCATCCGGGTGTTCGAGGAGAACCTGCGGGCGCTGCTGATGGCGCCGCCGGCCGGCCCCATCGCGATGATCGGCATCGAGCCGGGTCTCAAGAACGGATGCAAGGTTGCCGTCGTGGACAGCGCCGGCAAACTTGTCGAGCACCAGGTAATTCGTCCCGCTGAACCTGAGCCCGATGTGGAAGGCGCGGAAAAGACGCTGCTCGACCTCATGTCGAAACACGGCGTCCGCGGCGTGGTCATCGGTAATGGCGCCGGCTCCCGCGAAGCGGAAGCCTTCGCCCGCGCCACCCTTCAGAAGAGCGGCCAAGATGTCTTCGTGGTGATGGTGAACGAGGCGGGCGCATCCGTCTATGCGTCCTCGCGACGCGCGCGGGAAGAGTTTCCGAACCTCGACTCCGCCGTACGCGGCGCGGTGTCCATCGCCCGGCGGCTTCAGGATCCGCTCGCTGAACTCGTCAAGCTCGAGCCGCGATCGATCGGCGTCGGCCAGTACCAGCACGATGTCGATCAGAAACAGCTGAAACGCAGCCTGGCCACAACCATGGAATCCGCCGTCAACCGTGTGGGAGTGGATCTGAACACGGCCTCAGTGGATCTCCTGAAATACGTTTCGGGATTGAATGAGAAGATCGCCGCGGAGATTGTCGCGCGTCGTGAAACCTCCGGACCGCTGCGGTCGCGCGAGGAACTGCGCGCCATCGAAAGCATCAGCGACAAGACGTTTGAGCAGGCGGCGGGTTTTGTGCGGATCACCGATGGTGACCAGCCGCTCGATCGCACGACGATTCATCCCGAGTCCTACGCGCTCGTCGAACGCATGGCGCAATCCATCAACGTGCCGGTGTCGGACCTGATCGGCAATCCGACGAATATCCGTTCGGTGGACTTCCGCGCCCTGGAAGACGGAGTGGGACGCGCCACCCTGCTCGACATCCGCGAAGAGCTGCTGCGGCCCGGACGTGATCCGCGCGACCGCTTCGTCGCGCCGAAGTATCGTGATGACGTCAAGGAGATCGGGGACCTGAAGGACGGCATGGAGCTGGAAGGAACGGTGACCAACGTCACCAACTTCGGCGCGTTCGTCGATATCGGGGTGCATCAGGATGGCCTGATCCACATCTCCGA
>DASUFH010000291.1:0-3429 GCA_036274645.1 Terriglobia bacterium | reverse complement strand
CATGATCCGCGTAGAGGGCGCCATAAAAGATCAGCGGCGCCGCATACACCGCCAGTCGGGCGATGAGCCGACGCCCGTTCCGCCAGTCGTTCCAGCCGAGGATCACGCCCGCAATCAGACAGGCGGGAACCATGGACTCGTGAAAAAAGACAGCGGCTGTGAACGCCGCGCCATACACCCACAATGGGCTGGAGTCGCTTCTGCCGCCCGCCGTCATCCGTACGAAAGCGCGGGCCGCGATCAGGAAGAACATCCACCCCAGCATGTATCCCCCCAGGTGATTCCAGTCGGGTAACTCGATCAGGGGTTTCATGACCAGGAACAAGGCTGCGGCGGCGCCGGCCAGCGGTGATGGATGGATCTCGGCCAGCAGTCGGTACAGGAAGACCGCCACCAGAATATGAATGGCGATGTTGGCGATATTCCACCAGACGTGATGGTAGGAAAACAGCGTGTTGGCTACCGCGAGCCAGACAAAGAGTAATGGCCGGAAGAGCGTTTCATCCCCCTTCTCGTATTTTCTCGACAGGGGATAGTCGTACAACGCGAGTCCGGCGATGAGGGATTGCGATCCGCCCATCTCCACCAGATAGCCGATCTGATCCGCGGCAAACACGCGGTTCAACGCCGGCTCATATACATAGCCTGCCAGAAGCGTCAAACCCAGGAGCGCAACGACCAGCCGGACCGTCCGCGGAATCCCCGTGGCCCTCCCCGCCGGACGCCGCTCCTGGGATCCGGAGGGCGCGCGCGACTTGCGTCGTGTGTCACGGGGTTGCCGTGAACTTCTGGCTGTTTTCATTCCCTCGTACCCAAGGTTCACCAGTATACCGGCGCGAGGCGTGGGTCGCCTCAGGCGTGGAGCGCGGTCTCAATCGAGAGACGGGCGCGCCGAGCCCCCCAGCAGGGAATTGTTCAGCAGAGCGGTGGTATGCCGGCCTTCCGGACCGCCCCAGGCGACCGCGAAAGTCAGGACAGGCAGGCCGCCGGCGCGGACGGTAAAACCCGCGGTGTAACTGTGGATCGTGTGTTTGAAGTCGAGGTCGCTGCGGTTCAGCGCGACTTTCCCTTCCTCCGCCGAAAACGCCAGGCCAATCGGCCCCCACAGGGAGTGCTCAAACGCTCCCCGCAACAGCAACGCGTTGGGCGCCCGGAATCGATAGTCCCGGTAGCTGGGCAACGTCAGCTGGCCGTCGATGTCGGAGCCACCGATCGTGGGCTGGAAGTAAAACGGCACGCTGTTTCCCGCGCTGGTGAAGGACTCGACGATCAGCAGCCGCACACTGAAGCTGCCCTCCCGATTGCGCGTCATGGTCGCGGGACAGGCGCTGCCCGGAGTCGAACTGGCCGAGCAGTCGTCCGGACCGTTGTGGTCGCGCGGCAGAAGGCTGCGAGTGGTCCGATAGATCGGAATCTGATGCTGCAGGTCGATCGTCAGGCGTTGAAAGCCGGAGTTCTGCGCCGCCGTGAACTGCTGGTACTTCACCAGGTAATTGAGCCTCAGCCGGTTGTCGAGCAGATTCGGCCGCAGGCGAACGCCTTCGCCGAACTGGGCAAACATCGGCTGATCCGTCAGGCCGGGCGCGGTCGCCGGCGTGTACAGCTGCTCGATCGAGGGGCTCGATTGATTCGAGCTGGGGTTGATCCGGACGAACCGCTGATTGACTTCGCCCTGCAGCGACAGGTTCAAGGGGCCGTCCAGCAGGGGATAAGTCGCCGACGTTCCCACGATGAATTCGCGCATGCCGAAAAACGACTCATCGGAGGCGGACGTCGCCGGGCCGAGGCCGTAGTAGCCAATCTTCCTTAACGACGTGGCCTGCGCGTAGAAATCGAAAACGGGATACTGCCGGACGGTGGCGGATCCGGGTTCGATCCGGGTCCAGAGAAACTTCCAGTAGGCGCCGGCCCGTTTGGATCCATTGGTCGAGAAGACGCCGTCAATGTTGATGCTGGTTCGCAGGTCCTCGTTCGGGGTCCAATGCGTGACGAATGCGGGGCCGAACGCCATGCCGTTCTGCGGAGCAATGGAGCCCACCGCCATGTGCAGGGGCTGGCCGGTAAAGACCGCCTCCCCGCAGCCCACCAGCAGGGCCCTGTCCAGTTTGCCGCAGTCATGGCGGATTTTCTCGCCTTCGTGGCGAAACTCCGCCCCGAGCCGGCTTTCCTGAGCATAGGCGTGTCCGGCGGCCCCGAGCAGCAGAAGGAAAAGCAGAATCGCTTGTCGCATAGTGGAAGCTCCTTACTCGGATCAGCGGTTCGGATGAACCAGCGCGTTCAGCAGGGCGGTCATCTTCTGGATGTAGACGCTGGCCTGTTCTTCGGTGCGGACAGCCCGCCGTTCGTCATCGATTTCCTTTTTTACCGCCATGGCCAGATGTTCGACCTGTGTCCAGAGCAGATCGGATACCGGTCGATGTTTGTTGAAGGCGGTGGACGGCGGTTTCATGACGCGGACAATGTTCTTCGGTTTGGTCTTGGTGGCCATGATCCGGAAACCTCCTACTTGAAAACCGGGCAGTCGCCGTCGGACCGCATCTTGTCCGACAGGAGATCGAGAAATGTCGGCGCGGCCTTTTCGCGCGGGGAACGGTTGTTGTCGGTCAGTTGAAAAGCCTGTTGCACGGTGGCCGGAATGGACGCGTGTTCAAATGCGCGTCCGTTGACCGGATCCTCGACTCCCGGGACAACCGATGCGCGGGGTATCCAGGGCGAAATCGCGATGGCCGGGACCCGCACGCCGAAGCGATCGAAGGCGAAGGGCGCGCCGGTTTCGGTTTCCGCGCCGGAAGCGGCGAACGCGTCCGGCGTGCAGGCGGGCGGCGGAACATGATCGTAGATGCCGCCGTGTTCGTCATAGGTCACCAGAAGCAGCGTGCTCTTCCAGAGCCTGGCGTTCTTGCGGATGGCGTTATACACGGACGCAATGAACGCCTCACCGGCGAGAACGTGATGATCCGGATGCTGATCGGACGCAAGCTCTTCGCCACCGCCTCCGTCGTGGTCGCTGTAGTTGGGCTCGACGAAAGAATATTCGGGCAGGCGGTTCTTCTTGCAGTCGGAGATGAAGTCCCGGTACATGCCGAACAATTGCGGCTGACGCTTGAGGAGATTGACGATCTCCACCGAAGGGCTCTGCTCGTCGTAGTAATAGAGTTTGGCGGTGTGGCCCGCGTTCAGCATGCGCTCGTAGATGCTCAGGAAGGGTGGATTGATGAAGAAGGGGTTCATCCCCACCTGGCCAAACGACGTTCCGTAATGCGCAAAGGCCCGGTTGCAGAGCGTGGGTCCCGGGATGGAGGAAAACCAGCCGTTGAAGACCGCGTAACTCCGCGCGAGCGTGGTCAGCACCGGCAGCCGCTCGGGCGGAAAGTAATACATGATCTTGCGCGAATGGGCGACATCGCGGCGCTGTTCGAAATAGCTCCG
>DASUFH010000290.1:0-11769 GCA_036274645.1 Terriglobia bacterium | reverse complement strand
AAGGACACACCATTGAGCCCGTGGGCCTCGACCAGCGCCTTGCCGGTTTCGCGTCCTCCCTGAACCAGGTTGAACACCCCGGCGGGAAGTCCAACCTCGTGAAATACCTCCGTCAGCATCTGCGCGGTGAGAGGTGAATGTTCGGAAGGTTTGAACACCACCGTATTGCCATAAATGAGGGCGGGCGCAATCTTCCAGATGGGAATTGCGACGGGAAAGTTCCAGGGTGTGATGAGGCCAACGACGCCCAGCGGAGCGCGATCGGTATACAGAAACGTGGTGGCGCCGACCGACGGAAGCACCTCTCCGATCGCGCGCAGGCCATCGGCGGCGTAGTAGCGCAGAATCATGACGCCGCGGCCCGTTTCACCGTTTGCCTCGGGAAGAGTCTTGCCTTCCTCGCGTGTCAGGGCCGCCGCAACTTCGCGTTGCCGGCCGGCCAGCTGGTCTGCCGCCTTGAACAGAAACTGCGCGCGGGCTTCGTAGGAGAGGGCGCGCCAGGAGGGAAGGGCGCGGCGGGCCGCGTTCACGGCCTCCTGCGTTTCCACCGCAGTCGATTCCGGAAACAGACCAATCAGATCCCGCGTATCGGCGGGATTTCGCTTCTCGAATGTCGCATCCATTTTTGGCGCGATCCAGCGACCGTCGCAGTAGTTGCCCAAAATCATAGGGTCTGGATCATCACACAGGGCGGTTTCGCGCCGCAAGCGCCGACCCGTCCCAGGTCATTTTCAATGGGGACGGCCTGGCGCCGTTCCGCTTGGACGACAGAGGCGCGTTGTGTCAGACTGCCGTGGATTTTTGCCCCATGAAATGGATCGAGGAGGAGTCGTGAGGGGAGCAGCATTCTTCGTGATCGTGATCGCGCTGACGGCTATCGCCGCGGGCGCCGCCGCGCAGGTCAAGGGATTCACGCCTGTAACCAGGGAGATGCTGGCGAATCCGAGTCCCGACGACTGGCTCATGTACAGCCGGACGTATGACGCGCAGCGCTACAGTCCTCTCAACGAGATCAACTCATCCAACGTCAACCGGCTCGAGCAGGTGTGGACGAAGGAACTCGCCAGCGGCTCGATGGAAATCATTCCGATCGAGTATCGGGGAGTGCTGTACGTCGAAGCGCCGGGCAGTGTGCTGGCGCTCGACGCGACGAATGGAAGCGTGATCTGGGAGTACAAGCGGGGCGGGGCGTCACGCGCCAAGACGATGGCGATTGCCGAGGACATGATCATCTACGCCACTTCCGACAACACGATTGTGGCGCTGGATGCGGCGACGGGCGCCCTCCGGTGGGAAACACCCTCAGCCGGGCTCTCTTCCGGAACAATCGTCTTCGAAAACAAAGTCATCACCGGGCGCACGTGCAGTGGAAACCGGTCCGGCTGCTACATCGCTGCGCATGACGTGAAGACCGGGGCGGAACTATGGAAGTTCTTCACTGCCGCGGGACCGGACGATCCCCTCGGAGACGCCAGCTGGGGCGGCGCGCCGGAGGCGAAGCGCACTGCGTCCACGTGGGGACTGGGCGGTTCGTTTGATCCGTCGCGTCGAACGATCTACTGGGGTGTCGCCAATCCCACGCCCAACACACGCGCCGCGCGCCACGATGGAAAGGTTGACGCGATTCCGCGAACGGCGCCGGCGGACCTGTACAGTAATTCGACGGTCGCGCTGGATATCGAAACGGGGAAGCTGAAGTGGTATTACCAGCACCTGCCCGGCGATGACTGGGACCAGGACTATACGAACGAACGTATCCTGATCCATACGAAGACCAATCCCAATCCGCAGTTTCTCAAGTGGATCAATCCGGATATCCGGGCCGGCGAGGAGCGCGATATCGTGGTCAACGTGGGCGAAGGCGGCGGAATTTTCGCGCTCGACCGCCAGACCGGCCAGTTCCTCTGGGCCAATCCGTTCCCGTATGACGGCCCGAACTTCCTGATTTCCCACATTGACGGAAAGACCGGAAAATCGACGATCAACTGGGATCTCGTGCTCAAGGAGCCCGGGGAGCAGCACATCATCTGCGCGTACAACACCAAGAGCTACTGGCCGATGTCGTACCATCCCGGAACGAATTCACTGTACATCCCTTACGCCGACGACTGCCTCGATATGACCCGGGGCGACCCGCCACCGGCCGATGCGGAAAAGGCGCCGGAGGGAGCGGAGGGCCAGGGCCAGCGTGGAACGGCTGGCGCACGCCGCGAAGGAGGAAGCGGCGGAGGTCAACGTGGCGGCACAACCCGCGGGCGAGGCGATCAGCGCACGGCCGTCCGGCGGCCGGGATCGGATCCGAACAGATTTGGCGGCATCGCCAAAGTGAACGTATCCACCGGTGAGCTGACGCGTATCTACGAAGGCCCTGCGTCCGGAAATGGCGCGATGCTGTCCACCGCTGGAAATCTCCTTTTCTGGGGCGACATCGCGCGGAACTTTCGCGCCTTTGATGCCGATACGGGAAAGATTCTCTGGCAGACGACGCTGAATGGACCGATTCAAACCAGCACGATTACGTACCGCGTAAACGGAAAACAGTATGTGTGTGTGATGACCGGACTCGGCCTGATGACCTCGTCGTTGTATTCGCGATCCGGTGTGGATGCGGATCAGCCGCATGCCACGGCGATTCACGTGTTCGCGCTGCCGTAGACGGCCGCCCCCGGTGAGATTCCTGAATGACGCGACGACCATCCCGAAACGTCAGGGGCGGTCATAGAAGCTGGAATTGGGGGGACAGCCTCCGAATTCGGTGAAGGTGGCGTTGATAACTCTGCATTTGTCTCCGAATTCGGAGGCTGTCCCCCAATTCCAGCTTCTATGACCGCCCCTACAAGCAGACGGGGACTCAACATCCTTGCCGTTGTGCAAGCGGCAGCGGGTCGTTCCGTACAGGGTCTTGAAACGCTAGCGCAACACGGCTGCGAGCGCGGCGCTGGCGTCCGTCTTCTCGTCGCGATACCGGACAATGACCGGAGTGTAAAGCTGGATTCCCTGGGTTTCGGCAAACGGCCCGTTCGCGGGCCGCGACCCGGGAACGACGACGGCGCCGTGGGGAATGGTCAGCGGGGCGTCGGGCGTGCGGCGGTACACGGCGTCGCGCACCAGGTCATAGACCGGGGTCGCGCCGGTCAATAGGACACCCGGCGCCAGGACGGCGCGCTTGCCGACGAGAACGCCTTCATAGACCCCGCAATTTCCCCCGATAAAAACCTCGTCTTCAATAATTGCCGGAAGCGCAATCGCGGGCTCCAGGACGCCGGCGATCTGGACCGCCGAAGAAAGATGAACGTGACGACCGATCTGCGCGCAGGCGCCGACAAGGACGTGCGAATCGATCATCGTTCCTTCGTCGACGTAGGCGCCGATGTTGATGAATGTCGGCGGCATGCAGATGACGTTCGGCGCAATATATGCGCCATCGCGAATCGACGAACCGCCGGGCGCGACCCGCACGCCATTCGCCACGGTGAGCGGTTTGGCGGGCAGGGTATCCATATCGAAGAACCCGAACTCGGGTGGGATCGAACGATCCTCCACCACGCCGATCTTGAACGCCAGGAGGATTCCGCGCTTGACCCAGACGTTGACGCGCCAGTCGTCCCCGGCCGGCTCGGCCACACGGAAATCACCCGCGCTCAGTCCTTCGCGAAATTCCCGCGTGACGGCGAGACCTTCCTGGCGGGCCTGGTCGGTCGGTAAAGCCAGCAGGCGTTCGATCTCATTCGACAACGTCACCGCGGAACCCCGGCCGGCTGGATCAGGCCTGTTTCCTCCAGAACCTTGCGCACTTTTTCCCGATTTGCAGAACTGATCGGAACCAGAGGCAGGCGGTAGTTTTCGTCGATCAAACCCATCATCGCCAGGGCGGCTTTTACGGGAATCGGATTCGACTCGACGAAGTTGACATTCATCAGGGGCAACAGCTTGTAGTGAAGCGCGCGCGCTTCTTTGAGGTTTCCGGCCAGGGCCGCGTCGATCAACTGGCGCATCTCGCCCGGGGCCTGATTGGACACCACGGAAACCACGCCGTCGCCTCCGGACGCCACGAGTGGGAGGGCCAGCGCGTCGTCGCCGCACAGGACGCGAAAACCAACGGGGCGGTGGCGGATGATTTCCATCATCTGGACCAGATTTCCGGAAGCCTCCTTGACCGCAACGATGTTGGGTACGGAAGCCAGTCGCAGCATCGTGGCCGCCTCGATGTTGCTGCCGGTTCTGCCGGGCACGTTGTAGACGATTACCGGAATGCCGGTTTCGGCGACGGCTTTGAAGTGTTCGTAGAAGCCTGCCTGGGTCGGCTTGTTGTAATACGGCCCGACCGACAACACACCGTTGGCGCCCCAGCGACGGGCGTCTTCGGCGGCCTGGACTGCCCTGGCGGTCGAGTTGCTGCCCGCGCCGAGGATCACCTGCGCGCGTCCGCGCGCCGCTTCGATCACCACGCGGGCCACGCGTTCGGTTTCGGCGGGCTCGAGCGTTGCGCCTTCGCCGGTGGTGCCGCATGGCAGCAGCATGTCGATGCCGCCGGCAACCTGCATGTCCACGAGACGCCGGAGGGCGTTTTCGTCGACAGTCCCATCCGCGTGGAAGGGGGTTACCAGCGCTGTTCCGGTTCCCTGAAACAATTCCTTTAGCATTTGGCTCCTCTACAGTTCCACGTCGTCCATGGTGAACACGCCCTTGCGGCCATGCGCCCAGTGGGCGGCGCGCAGCGCGCCCAGCGCAAAGCCACGGCGGTTCCTGGCGATGTGAGTTATCTCGATCTGATCCGCATCCGAATCAAAAGCGACGGTGTGTGTGCCTGGAACGGTTCCGACCCGCGTGGATGTGACGTGCAGCGAGGCAGGGTCAATCTTCCCGTCGGACCGATCGCGGAGAATCGATTTCTTGCGGTCGATCCGGTTCAGCAGAATCTCCGCCAGCCGCAGCGCGGTTCCGCTGGGACTGTCGGCTTTCTGGCGGTGATGCCATTCGTGAACGTAAGCGTCGTAATCGGTCGCGTTGTTCATCAGCTCCGCGGCCCGCGCCACGATGCGGAAATACAGGTTCACGCCCAGTGAAAAGTTGGCGGAGTACAGCAGGGCGGAGTTCCGGACCCGGCCGCGGATTTCGTCGAGATGCGCGTACCAGCCGGTTGTGCCGACGACAATATCCACACCGGCGTCCACGGCCGTCAGGATATTACGGACGGCGGCGTCCGGCGCCGAGAACTCGATACACACGTCGGCGCGCTTGAGCGAAGCGGCGTCGGCCGTTCGATCGATGTCGAAGATCTCGACGATCGTATCGCCCTGTTCCTTCGCCACCGCTTCAATCTCGTGGCCCATCTTTCCGTATCCGATCAACGCGATATTCATAGAGAAGTGACGTCTTGTTGTGCTCGTGTCAGCCGTTCGCTGTTCTCTGCGCTTCTGCCGCGGGGCTCATGCCAGCAGTGTTTTCGTCAGGCGTTCGTAGAGCGCAGCGCCTTCGATCATGTCGTCTTTTCGGATCTTCTCGCTGGCTGTGTGGGCGTCGAGAATGGATCCCGGACCCAGCATCAGCGGCTTCCCGAGGTTTCCCAGATACGGCGCGTCGCTGCCGAAGGAAACCACGGTCGTTTCAAACCCCTCGACCACGTGCAGGAACTGTGGATCCGCGCCGGCAACAACCTCCAGCGAGGCGCGCCCAGCCACAATGCGTTCAATTCTATCGCGGGTTTGGGCGGGCGACTCCACGGTTCGGATCATCACGGAAGCGGACGCGCGTCCGGGAACAATGTTGGCGCGCTCGCCACCCTGAAACACACCGACGTTAAATGAGGCGGGGCCCAGAACGGGATCGGCGCCCCAGTCGGTCTTCAGGCAGTCGGAAAGAACTTCCCAGAGCCCGAGAATGGCCGACACCCCGTATTCGGGATAACCCGAATGCGCGGCGCGCCCCTTGACAGCCAGGTTCGCTACAAAGGTCCCTTTCTGGGCGCGAGCCAGTTTGTTTTCGGTGGGTTCGCCGACGATGACATAGCGGGAATCCCATGGCAGCGTGTTCGCCGCCCTGGCGCCGGCGCCGTCGGTTTCCTCGCCGACCACGAAGAGATACCCAAAGGACGAGACTCCGCTCTGGCGCAGGCGGTCTCCGGCTTCAAGCATGGTGGCCAGAATGCCTTTGGTGTCGCAGGCGCCGCGTCCGTAGAGGAACGTTTCGTCCTCGCTGACGGGAAGGGCCGGCGGCACCGTGTCGATATGCGTGCAAAAGACGACGGTGGACGGGGCCCCGGGATTTCTGGCGATGAGATTGAAGCGTTCTGTTTCGACCTGCTGGCGCTCGACACGATAGCCGCGCGCGGCGAGTTCATCGCCGATGACCCGGCCCACCTCTCCTTCCGACCCCGAGACGGAAGGAATCGCCATTAAACGCTTCGTTAGCTCGAACATAAGCAGCCTGTATAATACGGACCGTATGGCGCTTACTGAAGCCGAATTTCGCACCGCTGCCGACGCCGCCCTCGACCGTCTCAATCGGTCTCTTGGCGTCATCGCCGACCGTTACGACGCCGAGGTCCTGTTTCAAAATGGCGTTCTGACGGTGGAAACCGGCGAACCCGTTTCTGAAAAGATCGTGATCAGCCCGAACAGTCCCGTCCGTCAGATCTGGATCTCCGCTCTTTCACGAAGCTTCAAGCTGGACTGGGCCGGCGAAGGTTTTGCGCTGGCGTCGACCGGCGAATCGCTGGACAAGCTGGTGGCCCGGCTGATTGGTGATCAGTTGGGCGGAGTGTCGATCGAACTCTGAAGCGACGAAGGGACAACGACGTGAAATTGGTCCGGTCCCCTCGATTTCAACGTGCTACCATGCCGGGCGCATGACGAGAGCACGGCAGCGAATACTGAGCGGAATGCGGCCCACCGGCCGGCTCCATCTCGGCCATCTGGTCGGCGCGCTCGACAACTGGGTGCGTCTCCAGGAGGAGAACGACTGCTTCTACTGCGTCGTCGACTGGCACGCGCTGACGACCAACTACGAGTCGACCGGGGAGATCCGGGGCGCCGTCATCGACAACACCATGGACTGGCTGGCCGCAGGGATCGATCCGGAGCGCTCCGTCGTCTTTGTCCAGTCCCGGGTTCTGGAGCACGCGGAGCTGCACCTGCTGCTTTCCATGATCACTCCGCTCGGATGGCTGGAACGCGTGCCGACCTATAAGGAACAGATGAGCGAGATCTCCGGACGCGATCTGCATACCTACGGTTTTCTGGGTTATCCCACGCTGCAGGCCGCCGACGTTTTGATCTACAAAGCCAATGCCGTGCCGGTCGGTGAAGACCAGGCGCCGCATATCGAACTGACACGGGAGATTGCGCGCCGCTTCAATCACCTCTATGGACGCGTGTTTCCCGAACCGGCCACATTGCTGACCGAGGTGCCGCGCCTGCCGGGAACCGACGGCCGCAAGATGAGCAAGAGCTATAACAACACCATTGCGCTGACGGAAAAGCCCGAAGTCATGAAGGAAACCATTCGCGGGATGGTGACCGATCCGGCGCGCGTCCGCCGGACCGACCCGGGAAACCCGGATGTCTGCCCGGTAGGCGACTATCACAAAGTATTTTCAACCGCGGAACGCATGGCCGAGGTGGACCGGGGTTGTCGCACTGCCGGAATAGGATGCATCCAGTGCAAGGGGTGGCTGTTCGAAAGCATTCAGCAACGGACTGCTCCCATTTATGAGCGCCGCAAGGCAATTGAGGCGAGGCCCGACGCCGTCAGGGATATCCTGGCCGCGGGAGCGGATAAAGCGCGAGCCGTGGCTGCCGAAACGATGGGCGAAGTTCGGGAAGCGATGAAGATCTAGCGTCGGGTTTCATCCGTGTCCGATCGCGGAAAACGGCCACAGGAAAACACAACGATCGCGGAAAACGACTGCAAGAACAGACCAAGAACAGAAAATGGATGAGCTCAAAATCAGCCTGCCACTCTACGAGGGACCGCTCGATCTGCTGCTGGACATGATCCGCAAGCAGAAGATCGACATTTACGACATTCCCATCGCGAAGGTTACCGAGCAGTATCTGGCGTATCTCCATTTGATGCAGGAAATGGATGTGGATCTGGCGTCGGAGTTCCTGGCGATTGCGGCGCAACTTATCTACATCAAGTCGAAGATGTTGCTGCCGCCGGATCCGGACGCGTCGCCGGAGGAGCAGGAAGACCCGCGCCAGGAACTGGTGCGGCGTCTACTCGAGTATGAGCGGTTCCGTAACGCAGCCGAGATGCTCCACCAGCGCGAAACCATCGAAAACGCCGTCTGGTCGAATCCGGGCCCGCTGCCGTTCGACGAAGGAGCCGTGGGGGAGGGGCAGCTGACGGTTTCGCTTTACGATCTGATGCTGGCCTTCCGTGACATCATCCGGCGCGCCGAGCAGCGCCGGCCGCTGGAGGTCAATCGCGAAGAGTTTTCCATCGAACAGATGATGGGTTACCTCTTCGAGAAAATTGCCGCTGCGCGCGGGCCGCTTTCGTTGAGCCGCGCGCTGCCGGATGTGTCGACGAAACGCGGAGTGATCTGCGCGTTCCTGGCGCTGCTGGAGTTGACGCGCCTCAAAGCGATCTTCCTGTCGCAGGACAAACCTTTCGGCGAGATCAACGCTCTCGCGAATCCAGACTATGAGCTATCCCAATCTTTTAGCCCTGCTTGAAGCGATCGTCTACATCGCCCGGGAGCCGGTGACCGTCGGCGCCATCGCCAAGGCGCTGCCGTTCGCTACCCGCGAGGAAATCGAGGAACACTGCCGGCTTTTGATCGAGCGGTACCGTCAGGGCGAACACGGTATCGAGGTCCGTGAAGTGGCGGGAGGCCTGCGTTTCTCGACCAAGCCGGAACACCATGAAGCGCTCAAGCACTTCATCCAGAGTCAGACGCCGCCGACGCGGCTGTCGCTGGCGGCGCTGGAAACACTGGCCGTGATCGCCTACAAGCAGCCGGTGACGATTCCGGAGATTCAGGAGATCCGCGGCGTTCAGGCGACCGGAGTGATCAAGACGCTTCTCGACAAAAGGCTCGTCGCGACCGCCGGCCGCAAGGAGGTGCTGGGACGCCCGATGTTGTATACGACCACCCGGGAGTTTCTGGTTCACTTCGGACTCAAGGATCTCGGGGAACTTCCGAGCATGGAAGAGTTCGAAGAGTTGATCAAGAGTCAGGCGTCCTCGGGTGAGGAATCGATTCAGGCGGAACTCCCGCTGGATGAACCGCAGCCAATGGCCGAACCGCTCGTGATGGAACACGAAACGGAAGAAACGCCTCCCGTTTCGTAAGCCATGCAGGAGCGGCTTCAAAAAATTCTGGCGCACGCCGGAATCGCCTCGCGCCGTCAGGCGGAGGTGTTGATGCGTGAAGGACGGGTCACCGTCAACGGCGCGCCCGTCATGGAACTGGGCGCCAAAGCGGATCCGGCAACCGATGTCATCACAGTCGACGGCCGGAAGATCCGTCCGCCGGCGCGGATGATCTACGTGCTGCTCAACAAGCCCAAAAATGTCATGTCCACGTCGCGCGATCCGGAGGGCCGGCCGACGGTCATGGAGTACGTGCGCGGGGAGTTCCGCGAGCGGGTCTATCCGGTCGGGCGCCTCGACTTTGCGTCCGAGGGGTTGATCATCCTGACCAACGATGGAGAATTTACCCGATTCATGACGCAGGCGGGAACGGCTCCCAAGGTTTACCGGGTGAAGGTTTCCGGCCGACCGGCGGAACGGGACCTCGACCGATTGCGCCGCGGACTGTTTCTCGACGGCGAGCGGCTTGCGCCCAGCGAGATCACTCCCGTTCCTAAAGCGGGGAAGCTGCCGGAAAATCCCTGGTTTGAGGTGACGCTCCATCAGGGTAGAAACCAGCAGATCCGTCGCATGTTTCACGTGATCGGGCATCCCGTTGAGAAACTCCGCCGAATCCGCATCGGATTTCTGGAAGACGCCCGGCTGGCGCCCGGAACGTGGCGGCTTCTGACGGACCGTGAAGTGGACCGGTTCTATCGGGACTACGGCGCGGCGGAGCGACATACACGCAAGGAGCGGCGCGCATGAGCATCAAAGAGATCCTGGAGACCTACGGGACGATTGCGGTCGTCGGTTTGTCTTCCCACGCCTGGCGCGCCAGCCATGGCGTGAGCCGGTTCATGCAGAACGTGGGCTACCGGATCATTCCCGTCAATCCGAACGAAACGGAAGTGCTCGGCGAAAAGGCCTATCCGAAACTGGAGGATGTGCCGTACCCGATTGAGATCGTCAACATATTCCGGCGGTCCGAATACGTTCCCGATGTCGTCGAGTCGGCTATCCGCTGCCACGCCAAAGTGATCTGGATGCAGGAAGGGGTCGTCCACGAAGAAGCCGCCGAACGCGCGCGCCAGGCGGGCCTTGATGTTGTCATGGACCGGTGCATCCTGAAGGAACACATGCGCCTGATCTGACCGAAGAAGCGTGCAAAGCCCTCACCCACAGGAGCCGGGCTTTGCACTACGGAAGCATGTTGAGCCCCCGTCTGCTTGTTGGGGCGCTGTTCCGCCGCGTTTCCCGGTTTTTCCTCCATTCCTTCTTCGCATTACGCTAGAATCACCGGGCCGCCCGGACTTGCTCGGGGCGGCATCAGCGTCATGCAGAGCCTTTCGGCCTATGAGAAGGTCCAACTCGCCCGTCATCCCCAACGTCCATATTTTCTGGACTATGTGGAGCACCTCACGGCGGACTTCATCGAGATCCATGGCGATCGCGGTTTCGCGGATGATCCGGCGATTGTTACCGGGTTTGGAATGTTCCGGAAACGGCCGGTTTGCCTGATCGGACACCAGAAGGGACGCGATACCAAGCAGAAGCTGTACCGCAACTTTGGCATGCCCAAACCGGAGGGTTACCGGAAGGCGCTTCGCGTCATGAAGATGGCCGAGAAGTTCGGCCGCCCGATTCTGACCTTCATCGATACGCCGGGAGCGTACCCGGGGATTGACGCCGAGGAGCGCGGGCAGGCGGAAGCCATTGCGGTCAACCTTCGGGAAATGTCGCAGCTACGGGTTCCCATCATTGCGACCGTCACCGGGGAAGGCGGGTCGGGTGGCGCGCTGGCGATCGGCGTTGCGGACCGGGTGAACATGCTCGAAGCGTCCATCTACTCGGTGATTGCGCCGGAAAGCTGTTCCGCCATCCTGTGGCGCGACCAGCAACACGCCGCCGAGGCGGCCGAAGCGCTGAAGCTGACCCCGGAAGATCTCAAGCAGTTTCAGATGATTGATGAGATCGTGCCCGAACCGGAAGGCGGCGCGCACACCAGTCACACCGCAATGGCCAAGTCCCTGGCGAGAACACTGGAACGGCAACTGGCGGAACTGTCAACGATGAAGACGGAAGAACTTCTTTCCGGCCGGTACACCAAGTTCCGCGCGATGGGCGTTTTCGGAGAGTAAGCCGGAAAACCGGCGGAAGAGTGCGGACTAGTGCCCGTGCCCGCCGCCGTGCTTTTTCATTTCCGCTTCGCCGCGGTTCACGACGGTCACGCAGATCATTACAATAAAAACCACCACGGCAAGCAGGATCACTCCCGCTATGCTCAGCGCTTTCAAAACGTCAGGCATCAACAACCTCCGGACTGGGAGAATACTCGAAGCGTTGCGGCCCGGCAACCAATCTTTCTGTGCCATCGCAGCGCGCGCGGCGCGTGTTTAAGACGCTGGATTCGGGCGCTGGAAATCAGCGAAGACGCAGTCACGAAGTGGTGAGTTTTCCTGTGGAAAA
>DASUFH010000289.1:0-3226 GCA_036274645.1 Terriglobia bacterium | reverse complement strand
GCGGAGATTCTGAACGTAAAAATCGGCGATGACGGCAGCGAGGAAATCGCCAAACGGTGCCGGGGCACACCCCGCGTGGCCAACCGCCTGCTCAAGCGGATTCGCGACTATGCGGAGGTCAAAGGCGACGGCGAGATCACTGCCCGGATTGCCGCGGACGCGCTCAAACTGCTGGATATCGATGAACACGGATTCGACGAAGTCGATCGCAAGCTCCTCCGAGCCATCATCGAGCGATTCGACGGCGGACCGGTGGGCGTCAACACCATCGCCGCCGTGCTCAGCGAGGAAGTCGACGCGATCGAAGACATCTACGAACCGTATCTCCTCCAGATCGGTTTCCTGCAGCGCACGCCCCGTGGCCGCGTCGCGACCAGGCTCGCGTACGACCACCTGGGCATTCCCTACCGCACGCCCCCCCAGGGCGGCCTCTTTTCCCCAATGTAGGGGCGGTCTATGACCGCCCGACGTTCCGGAGTGGAAATCCCTGTTTGAACGGGAATTCACTCCGAAATGTTGGGCGGTCATCGACCGCCCCTACAAGCAGGCGGGGACCGTAGAGCAGAATCATCCCTTACGGGTGAGCAAGGCGATGAGGTCTTTGTCGGCTTCAGGAAAATCGTAGAGAGCGAGATCCTGCGGGGGGACCCAGAGAATGTCATCGACTGCAATGGCGGCCGGCTCCCCACTTTCGATGCGGCATTCGAAAAAGTGAAGCCCCACGGTCTTTTCGGGATATGCGTGCTCGACGGCAAAGCGCTCTTCCAGAACCGAGATTTCAACACCCAGTTCTTCGAGAATCTCCCGTTTGAGCGCGGCCTCGAGAAGTTCGCCGGGTTCGGTCTTACCACCCGGGAACTCCCAGAGTCCGCCAAGATGCGCGCCTTGCGGGCGGCGAGTAATGAGGATCTTTTCGTCACGCCGGATGATCGCCGCGACGACGGTGATCACCCGGCGCATGCCCATACCTTACCAGTTGAACCGGAGCACGAACTGGACCATGCGGCCGCCAGGATCGTTGGTGGTTGACACATCGCGGTAAGCGTTTGTCGTCGTTCCGAAGGCGGTCGAGCTGAAGTTCGTCACGTTGTTGACTTCGGAGCCGGCGTCGCCAACGCTGAAGTTAACATTGTTGAACGCATTGAGGAATTCGGCGCGATATTCAAGATTCGTCGTTTCGGTCAGTTGCGTCCGTTTCGCAATGGTCAGGTCGGCGCGGAAGAACGAGGGACCGTGCAGAATCAGATTGCGAAAGCCGCACTGCCCCACGTACGCCTGCAGACAACCATTGCTGTTGGGCGGCGCGATATATCGTCCCGTCGGAACACCCAGCGTCGAGTAGCCGAGGACGGCGTTCGGATTGGAGCCCGACGGTACCGGCGCGACCGTATTGAACGCGCGTCGCGTATTGAGAATGATGTCGTCCGGCAGATAGTACACGCTGCCGGCAGGATCTTTCCGTATGCTGACGGCGTCCTGCAATTCCTCCCGGGTCATCCCCATCAACTGAACGTTCCCCATGTTGAACGGCGAGCCACTTTGCCAGCGGACCAAACCCTGAAAAGACCAGCCGTCGGCCAGCGCTTTCAGCGCGCCGCGGGCGTCGGCAAAGAGCAGCCGCCCCGGACCGATGGGGAGGTCATAGATCCAGTTGGCCTTCAACGCATTCCGGATATCGAAAGGCGACGGACCTCGATCCAGCCGGTCGTTCCGCAGCGTCCCCGGCACGTAAAACACGGCCTGGTGGTTCGCGAACATATTGCTGGTCGCTTTCGACACGGTGTAGCTGGTGGAAAACATGAGGCCATCGGCCATGCGGCGTCTGAATTCGAACGTCAGGCCGTCATAGTAGCTGCGTCCCCGATTGGTGATCGCATATGCCCCGCCGACGATGTAGTTCGGATTGGCGACAAACAGGTTGGCCGGATAACCCGCGGAGATGGCGTTGGCCCGGCGGGATGAGCTGCCGATCATGTTCTTGGCAAAACCGGTCGGGCTTTCCGACACGAAACCCTGCGGCATCGCGTTGTTCGGAAGCAGGTTGCCAATGAGCGTGGAATTGGCGAAAAGCGACGAACTGTAGAGGGCCGCGCACGAGCCCACTCCCGTGCCGGTCGTACAGCTTCCCGACATGGACGGCGCGATGCCGTTGAGATACGCCAGAATGATGGGCAGTGGATTGGTTCCGGTTCCGGGGCCCGCATACCGGAATGTCGTCCCCACACCATTGGCGATGTTGGACAGCAGGTTTTGCTGCGCCAGTTTGAACTCGTCCAGAAATCCGTTTTCAATGATGTTCACTTCATTGATGTCGATCTGTTCCCACAGCTTCACGCCGCGCGAACCGACATAACGGATTTCGATGGCGTTGTTCTTGCCGACTTCCCGCTGAATGCCGAACGACCAGGACTGTACGTAGCCGGTTTGGAGATTCGGCTCGAAGACGTTAACGCCGTCGGAAGTCACGCCCGTGTACGGAAACACCGTTGCGGCCGGCGGTGTGGTCAGCGCATTGGCCAGATCGAGCGTGGAAAACAGAGTGCCGGCCGTGAGCGACCCCGCGCTGACGCTGCGCGAAATATCAACCTTTCCTCCGGGATTCGCGCCGGTGACCGGCCCGAACATGGAGGACAGCGTTTGCAGTCCTTCGCGCACATAAGCAATGGAGTATCCTCCCCGCAAAACCGTCTGGCCATCGGCGCCGGTCAATGCGCGCAAAAACCGGTTCGTCCATTTTGGCGAAAATGCGATCCCAAACGACGGCGCAAAGTTGTTGTGGTCGGAGTTATATGGCTTCTGACCCGGGACGCTCTGGGTGAACTGGGACACTTTACCGGTCATGACTCCGGGAAGGAACAGGTTGCCTTCCCCTGAAACGCCGAACAGCTCGGCGTACGTGGTTTGCGTATAAGTCCGGTTCTGGAATTCGTAAGGCGACTGCACTTCCCATCGCAAACCGGCTTCCAGCGTGACATTGGAGCGCCATCGCCACGAGTCTTTCGCATAGAAACCGAACTGGCGTTGGAACGCGCGTTCCGTGATCGGCCCGAGCGCGGTGAGCTGTCCGGTGTTTTCATCCACGTAAGCGGAACCGGTAATGCCGGTCACGAGTCCGGTGAGCACGGCATAGATGTTTTCGGCAGCGAGCAAATCGGCGGTGGAAAGGCCCGTAAATGCTGCCCGCGAAAAGATTCGATTGGCGGGATCGGTAGAATCCAGGCCGAAT
>DASUFH010000288.1:0-19294 GCA_036274645.1 Terriglobia bacterium | reverse complement strand
ATCCTGGGAACCGGGGGCGACGAGGTGATCCACGTTCTGCTGGACGTGATGTATGCGAAGGCGCCGTACACCGTTGTCCGGAACGCGATGCACATTCATCCGACGGTCGCTGAGTTCCTGCCAACGTTGTTCTCCGAGCTTCAGCCTGTTTAACCGGTTTTCTTCAGATCGGGGTTCAGCAGACGCTCCGCCTGCTTCAGCTCGTTCACGATCTCGACGATGCGATCCGGCTCGAACCCGAACTTCAGCTGCAGTTCCTTCAGGGGCGCCGACGCTCCGAACGTCTTCATGCCGATGATCCGGCCGAACGATCCGACATAGCGCTCCCAGCCAAGCGTCGACGCCTGCTCGATGGCGACGCGGGCCTTCACATCCGGGGGCAACACGTGGTCCCGATACTCCGGACTCTGATGGTCGAAGATGTCCCACGACGGCATTGAAACAACCCGCGAACGAATGCCCTGGCGGATCAACGTTTCGTGCGCAGCCAATGCAAGGCTGACTTCACTGCCGGACGCAATCAGAATGACGTCCGGTTTCCCCTCCGGCGGGTCCACAAGCACGTATGCGCCGCGCGCCACGCCGGACGCCGGAGCGTACTTCGCCCGGTCCAGCGTCGGCAGGGGCTGGCGCGACAGCGCGATCGCGGCGGGCTCGTGGCGCAACTGCAGGACGTAGCGATACGCTTCGACCACTTCGTTGGCGTCCGCAGGCCGCAGCGTGACGAGACCCGGAATCGCTCGCAGTGACGCCAGTTGCTCCACGGGCTGATGAGTCGGGCCGTCTTCCCCGTCCCCCATCGCGTCGTGCGTGAAAACGTAGATCACCGGCAGTTCCATCATGGCGGCAAGCCGGATGGCGGGACGCGCATAGTCACTGAAGATGAGAAACGTGCCCGCGAACGCGCGGAGCTTCGATAACGACAGGCCGTTCACGATGGCGCACATCGCATGCTCACGGATGCCAAAATGAAGATTTTTCCCCGCAGGACTCCCCGGTTCGAAGTCGCCTGCGCCGGGATACTTGAGCGTCGTACGGTTCGATGGCCCGAGATCCGCAGAGCCTCCCAGGAACCAGGGAATGTTTTGGGCCAGCCGGTTCAGCGCCTCCCCGGACGCGTCTCGACCCGGGATACCCTTCGCGTCCGCCGGAAACACCGGCAGTCCGTCGTCCCATCCGGCCGGAAGGTTGCGGACCTGCATCGACTCGATCTCCGCAGCCAGTCCGGGATTCGCCGCTCGATACGACCCAAAGAGTTCGGTCCAGCGGCGCCGGGCCTCGGCGCCACGCGCTCCGATGCCGGCCGCGAAATGCTCGCGGACCCCTTTCGGAACGAAGAATTTGGCGTCTTCAGGCCAGCCGTAGCTGCGCTTGGCCAGCCGGACTTCCTCCTCGCCCAGCGGTTCACCGTGCGCCGCCGCGGTGTCTTGCAAATGGGGCGCGCCATAGCCGATATGACTGTCGAGGATGATGAATGTCGGCCGTCCCCTTGTCTTCGCAAAGATGGCGAGAGCGTGCTGAATCTGATCCGTATCGTTGGCGTCGCCGACTCTCAGTACATTCCAGCCGTATCCCATGAACCGCGTTCCGATGTCTTCCGTAAACGTGATCCGGGTGTTTCCCTCGATGGTGATGTGGTTGTTGTCATAGATCCAGCAGAGATTGTCGAGTTCGAGGTGACCCGCCAGCGACGCGGCTTCCGAGGAAACGCCTTCCATCATGCAGCCATCTCCGGCGATCGCATAAATCCGATAATCGAAGATATCGAAGCCCGGGCGGTTGTAACGGTTCGCGAGCCACTTCTCGGCGATGGCCATACCCACACTCATCGCGACGCCCTGTCCCAGCGGGCCGGTGGTTGCCTCGACGCCTGAAGTCCAGTGGTATTCCGGATGGCCGGGGGCCTTGCTGTCGAGCTGGCGGAACCGGCGGATATCGTCGAGGCTTACCGCAGGCTTTCCCAGCGTCTCGTAGTCTGCGTTCACCGCTGACGTTTCCGTGAGAAAGAGCATCGACCAGAGCAACATCGACGCATGGCCATTGGAAAGGACGAACCGGTCACGATTCGGCCAGATGGGATCCTTCGGATCGAATCGCAGAACCCGATTCCAAATCGTGTAGACCAGAGGGGCCAGCGCCATCGGCGTGCCGGGGTGTCCCGACCTGGCCTGCTGTACGGCGTCGATCGACAGGGTGCGGATGGTATTGATGGCCAGTTGATCCAGATTCCGGCGGTCCATGAATCACCTCGATCCTCTTTTTACGGATTCCAATTCGTCTCCTGAGAACGGGCCGCGGCTTCGCGGCATCCCCTTCTCAGGGAAAGTCCACTTGCCGAACCGCGAGGTCCGCCAGCACGATGGCGCGATCGCGGCAAACCCGGCCCGCCGGAATCGATGGGTCCCCGTTGCGTAGTCGCGTCAGCATTGCGGATTTCTCCTTTCCGGTAACGACCCAGAGAATCCGCCGCGCCCGATTCAGGATGGGATAGGTCAACGTCATGCGGCGGCGGCCCTGATAGACACCGGTCGCAGCGACGTCCCGATCCGTAACCTCGAGCACAGGATCTCCAGCCACTAACGACGCGGTGTGTCCATCCGAACCGAGACCCAGATGGACGAGGTCCAGCACGGCCGGAGAGCCGGCCAGTTTCTGGATCTCTGACGCGTAGCTTCTCGCCGCGGCATCCAGGTCCGGCGACTCGACCGGCATGGCGCAGATCTGTTCGGGCCGCAATGCCGCGCGACCCAGCAGGTTTTCCCGCAGATGCCGGAGGTTTCGTTCATCGCTTTCCGCGGGCGCGACCCGCTCGTCCACCTGTGCGAAACGCAGCGCGCTCCAGGGCACATCTTCTTCCGCGAGCGCGCGAAACATCAGCCAGGGAGTGCGCCCCCCGCTGACGGCCGCGATAAAGATTCCGCGCGCGGCGACTGCCGCCCGCGCTTCCTCAGCAATGAAGCGCGCGCCTTCCCGGGCCACGGCGTCGGCGTCGGCCAGCCATTTGATCCGCATGGATGTTCTCGCTCATTGAGCCGCGGGCGGACTCCAGCAGTCCGCGTCGACCGCGATGGGGTTGTGCCACCCTCCGGTGGGCGCCACCGCCTGCTCGTCGACGCTCGGCCCCCATGTTTGCGGCTCGTATTCGTGTACGGGGATGTCGGCCTTCAGAGCGGGATCGACGATCCGCCATGCTTCTTCCACGTAGTCCTGCCGCGCGAACATCGTGGCGTCTCCCGCCATCGCTTCCTCCAACAGGCGCTCGTACGCTTCCGGCTCGCCGGGCGCCGGACAATGACTCGCAACCATCTCCACGGGCTCTCCGGTCAGTTCCTCGGCCGGAGTCAACGCCATCATTCCAATCGCCAGAGTTATCTCCGGACTGATTCGCAGGCGCACGTGATTGGACTTCAGGCTCCTGTGGGAATACAGCGAAGGCGGCTTCCGGAGCTGGACAAATATTTCAGTGCAGGTTACAGGCAGGGACTTCCCTGCGCGGAGATGGAAAGGCACTCCCTGCCAACGCCAGGATTGAATCTCCAGGCGCAGCGCGGCAAATGTTTCCATGTTTGAGTCTGGCGCCACGCCCGGCTCCTGGCGATACCCCCGAAATTGCCCACGAACGATCCGCTTCGGGTCCAACGGCTCGATGGCCTTCAGAACCTTCACTTTTTCATCGCGGATCGATTCGCTGTCTGGCCGCGCGGGTGGCTCCATGGCGAGGTTGGACAGAATCTGGAACAGGTGGTTCTGAACGACGTCGCGGATGGCGCCTGTCTGATCGTAGAATGCTCCCCTTCCCTGAACGCCAAAGCTCTCCGCCATGGTGATCTGCACACTCTCGACATAACGCCGATTCCAGAATGGCTCCAGCAGCGAGTTGGCAAATCTGAAGTACAGCAGATTCTGAACAGGCCGCTTCCCGAGATAGTGATCGATGCGGAATATTGCATTCTCGGAAAAGGTACTCATCAGGGCACGGTTCAGTTTCCGGGCCGTCGCGAGATCGGTTCCAAACGGCTTCTCCACGATCACGCGCGCGCCCTCGGCGCAGCCGGATTCCTTCAGCCGTTCCACGACCGTCCCGAACAGCGCAGGCGGGATGGCGAGGTAGAACGTCGGGCGGCTGGCGGAGGCCAGCTCTTTCCGCACTGCGTTGAAGGTCGCCGGATCGTTATAGTCGCCCCGCACGTAGCGCAACAGCCGGGCAAGCTTATCGAAAGCCGCGGCGTCGACGCCTCCGTGCGCCGCGAGGCTCTCGCGCGCCCGCGCGCGAAGGGCATCGACGCTTTCCGCGGAACGGGCCACGCCGATGACCGGAACGTTGAGCCGGTCCCGCTTGACCATGGCCTCGAGGGCCGGAAAGATCTTCTTGAAGGCAAGGTCACCGGTGGCGCCAAAGAACACCAGGGCATCCGAATGGGACTCATTATTCACGGACCTTCACCTCATACTTTCCCGCCACGGGCCGATCTGATGCGGGCCGCCGGTCTGAGCCTTCGGAACACTGCCGCCACGGCCGCTACGCAGCCTTTTCCACATGTCCGCCAAACTCGTGACGCAACGCCGAAAGCAGTCTGTCCTGAAAGTCGGCGCGTCCACGCGAACTGAACCGCGCATAGAGCGCGGCGGACAGCACGGGCGCCGGGACCGCCTCATCGATGGCGGCCTGGATCGTCCATCGGCCTTCGCCCGAATCCGAGACACGGCCGCCGAACTCCGAGAGCGCCGGATCCCGGACCAGCGCGGCCGCCGCCAGATCCAGCAGCCACGACGCAATGACGCTGCCGCGCCGCCACACTTCCGCGATATCCGGCAGATTGAAATCGTACTGGTAGTTCCCCGGATCGCTCAGCGGCGCGGTTTCGGCGTCAGCCGCCGTCTGTTGCTTGCCCACGTTGGCCTGGCGCAGCACGTTAAGTCCCTCCGCATACGCGGCCATCAGGCCGTATTCGATGCCGTTGTGGACCATTTTGACAAAGTGACCCGCGCCGTTCGGGCCGCAGTGCAGGTAACCCTGCTCGGCAGCGCCACCCATCTTTTCGCGGCCGGGCGTCGGCGCAATCTGGCCCATGCCGGGCGCCAGCGTGGCAAAAAGAGGATCGAGGCGCCGGACCGCCTCGGGCTCGCCTCCAATCATCATGCAGTAACCCCGCTCCAGACCCCACACGCCGCCGCTCGTACCAACGTCCACGTAGTGAATTTTTCTGGAGGACAGGTCCTTTGCGCGGCGAATATCGTCGATGTAGCGGGAGTTCCCGCCGTCAATCAGAATGTCGCCGGCCTCCAGCTCGGGAGCGAGCGAACCGATCATATCGTCAACTGCGGCGGCAGGAACCATCAGCCAGACGGCGCGGGGCCTGGTCAGCTTGCTGACCAGGTCTTTCAAGGACGCCGCCGCCGTGGCGTTCTCTTTCACCAATGCCTCGACGGGCTGCGGCGACCTGTTGAAGACCACGCAGTCGTGGCCTCCTTTGAGAAGCCGCCGCGCCATGTTCGAACCCATTCTTCCGAGACCGACCATTCCGACTTGCATCGTGACTCCTTTTGCGCGACTGCGAACAGCCCGTGGCAGAAGGACTGAGACGGGAAACGGTGGCGGAATCCAGGACGTGACATCCTCGGTCCCGCCGGTTGCAGATTCCTTTCACACGCGGCTAAGACGACCCTTTCAGTCTCCGGTAACGGCGAATCAGATTGCTGGTTGAACTGTCGTGTTCGAGCGCGGGTTCGGTCCTGCTTTCCAGCTCGGGAATAATCCGCTGAGCCAGAACTTTTCCGAGTTCGACGCCCCACTGATCAAATGAGTCGATGTTCCAGATCACGCCTTGCGTGAAGACTGAATGCTCATACAAGGCCACCAGCTTCCCGAGCGTTCCGGGCGTAAGCCGCTCCGCCAGAATCGTATTCGACGGCTGGTTCCCTTCAAATGTCCGATGGGGCGCGAGCCAGTCCGGTGTTCCCTCCGCCTTGACCTGTTCGAGAGTCTTCCCGAAAGCCAGCGCCTCGGACTGCGCAAACACGTTCGCCAACAGCATGTCGTGATGCCGCCCCAGCGGATTGAGCGGCCGGGCAAACGCGATGAAGTCGCAGGGGATGAGGCGAGTTCCCTGATGGATCAACTGGTAGAACGAGTGCTGACCGTTCGTCCCGGGCTCGCCCCAGTAAACGGGTCCTGTCGGCTGAGCAACCGCGGCGCCTTCAATGGTGACGCGCTTGCCGTTACTTTCCATGGTCAGCTGCTGCAGGTAGGCGGGGAAACGCTTCAGGTACTGCTCATAAGGCAGGACCGCGACCGTCTGAGCGTCGAGGAAGTCGTTGTTCCATACCGCGAGGAGCCCCATCAGCGCCGGCAGGTTCCGCTCGAACGGCGTCGTCCGGAAATGTTCATCGATCTCGTGGAAACCGCCGAGCATCGCTCGAAACTGTTCGGGACCCACCGCAATCATCGTGGAAAGGCCGATGGCCGAATCCATGGAGTAGCGGCCGCCAACCCAATCCCAGAACTCGAACATGTTCGCGGTGTCGATTCCGAACTTTGTCACTTCCGCCGCGTTCGTGGAGACGGCGACAAAATGTTTGGCGACGGACCTGGCGTCGCCTCCCAAACCCGCGATGGACCAGGCGCGCGCGGAGTGCGCGTTGGTCATGGTTTCCAGCGTCGTGAAGGTTTTCGACGAAATAATAAAAAGGGTTTCGGCCGGATCGAGGTCGCGGACGGATTCGACAAAGTCGGTCGCGTCAATATTGGAGACGAATCGAAACGTCAGGTCGCGGGCGCTGTAGTGTCTCAGCGCCTCATACGCCATTACCGGCCCCAGATCGGATCCGCCGATTCCGACGTTGACGATGTTGCGAATGCGTTTGCCGCTGTGACCCTGCCACGAGCCGCTTCGGACCCGGTTGGAGAAGTCCGCCATCCGGTCCAACACGGCGTGAACGGCGGGGACGACATTTTCACCCTCGACGACGATGGACGCGCTTCCCGGCGCGCGCAGCGCGACGTGCAGGACCGCGCGCCTTTCGGTGACATTGATTTTGTCGCCGCGAAACATGGCCTCGATTCGCTCTCGAAGCTGGCATTCGTCGGCCAGTTGAACCAGCAGCTTCAGCGTCTCGCCGGTGATGCGATTCTTGGAGTAATCCAGGTAGATTCCGGCGGCTTCCGCCGTCATGCGCTCACCGCGACCGGGATCCTCTGAAAAGAGCTGGCGAAGATGAATCTCGCGGATCTTCTTATAGTGGGCTTCCAGGGCCTTCCACGCCGGCCCCTTAACGGCGGGTCGTCCGGCGGGCGGATCCATGCGCGTCGACATGAGCTTTGTCCTTTCGTTTTCCTGAGATTCGTGGTCGAGCCCTGGATCCCTTCAAATCGGATCGATCGCCGGCATCGTTCCACAGGCGAAATCCTCCGGTAAACGCGTCCGCGTTATCGCCCAGGCGGGCCCCCGGAGGCAGTTCATTCAGTTTCTTCGCGTTTCCTCCTCCCAGAACGACCTCGTCGGGCTCCAGGGCCGCTTGCAGGCGCCTCACGACGTCCGCCACATCACGGCGCCATTTCCGGACGCCGTGTTTTTGCAGGCCCCGCAACCCGACGTAGTCCTCGAACGTACGCTTCTTATAGGGAAGGTGACCGAGTTCCATGGGTTCGATGATGCCATCGACGATAAATGCCGACCCGAGCCCGGCTCCGAAGCCGAGAAAGAGCGATCTGCCGCCCCTGTAGCTTCCCAACGCCTGCATCGCCGCATCATTGATGACTTTCACGGGACAGCCGAAGGCCGCCTGAAAATCGAAGCCGACCCATCCCTTTCCCAGGTGATACGGCTCCAGAACCGGCCGGCCGGCGGCCACCGGCCCGGGATAGCCCATGGACACCACATCATAAGCCCAGTCCTGCGCGAGTTGCCGAACTCGCGAAACCATGTCATCCGGAGTCATCCCGGGCCCGGAAGCAAACGCGCGGGAAACCCGCTCCCCGGTTGCGAGAATTTTGACGTGTGTGCCTCCAATATCCACCACCAGGACGTTCATGGAAACCCCGCCGAACCGGTTAACCGACCTTCTTCAGGAGGTCGCATCGGGAATCGACGACCGATATCAGATCATTCCACGATTTTGCGAACAGCCTCGCTCCTTCATCTTGAAGCTGCGTGGCCAAAGCCTGAACATCCACGCCGGCTCTGGCAAATTCCGCGAGCACTTCCTCGCAGTCGCCGCCTTCCGGCGGCATGATTTCGCCCAGTTGATTGTGCCCCGCGAGAGCCTTCAACGTACCTTCGGGCATGGTGTTCACGGTAAACGGCGCAGCAAGCGCCTGGACGTAAAGAATGTTGGAGGCCCTGGGGTCTTTGGTTCCCGTACTGGCCCATAGCAGACGCTGCGGACGCGCGCCGGCGTTGTAGACGCGTTGCCAGGGGGACGAACCCAGCAAATGCCGATACGCCTTGTAGGCGCGCTTCGCGATCGCGATCCCAAGCTTATCGCGAAGCGTCTCCGGCGCCGTGTTCATGACGGCCACGTCCCAGCGGCTCACAAAAAGAGAGGCTACGGACCCGACGTCGGGCTTGAGGCCGGCGGCGATTCGGCGCTCGATGCCGCGAAGAACCGCCGCGGCCGCCGCAAGATATTGTTCACAGGAAAACAGAAGCGTAACGTTGACGGGCACTCCCGCAAAAATCGCCTCTTCGATGGCGGGCAGTCCTTCCGTCGTGCCGGGAATCTTGATCAGGAGATTGCGCAACCCGGCCTGGGCGTGCAGGCGCTTGGCCGCCGCGATCGTGTTTGCCGTATCGCGAGCCAGCAGCGGCGAGACCTCAAGGGAGACCCAGCCGTCCACGCCGTCGGTCTGGTCGTGAATTTGGCGGAACATGCCTGCGGCTCGGGTGAGGTCTTCCAGCGCCAGTTCAAAAAACAGTTCTTCCCCGGCTTTGCCTTTGAGCAGCCGGTCGCGGATCACGGAGTCGTAGGCGCCGCTGTTCCTTATTGCGTGATCGAAAATCGTGGGGTTCGATGTCAGCCCGGTGACCGAGTATTCTCGTATGTACCGCTCCAGCGTCCCGCTGTCGAGCATATCGCGTGTAATGTTGTCGAGCCATAAACTCTGGCCCAAATTGTGGAGTAATTCCGTCGCTTTCGTATCCGTTCTCCTTTCGACCCGTCCTGCTCTGATTCAAGAAGCGCTGGCGCGCCTCTTCACGAGGAGCAGTTCCGGCGCCAACCGGGAGCCGATGTAACGTGCCGGGGCGCGCTTTCAAGTCCTGGTAACTCACTGGCGCACAATTGACACCGCGGAATGGCGGGCAAGAAGTGAAGAACCGCGGATTGAATCCCGATGGCGGCCCGGCGCTACCGATGTTCCGCCGCGCACAGGCGGCCAGTCCGAGGGCTTTCCTTCGGACGTTGTTTTCACATTCTGGCCGAGCGCTTTGCCATTACGGCAAAAACGATCGGCCGGCCGATCCCATGCTTTCCGTGAGCCACGTTGGACATCACGCGTCAAATGAAGAGTTCGAAGATCGGTTCGTTTCGGTGATGGGACGGCGGGGCAACCTCACCGAGAAGATGTTTTCGATGTTGAAGGACTTTTTCAAGGAAGCTGGAAAATAGGGGAAGCAGGTTGTGAATCGACGTCGGGTGTAACGGTCCATCGCGCATCCGTGCACAGATTTGGCATCATACCGGAGAAGGTCGGGCAGAGGTCGCTCGACGCCGCCAACGATCGTTTGACTGGACAGCGCTTCCCGGGTCATGCAGCTACCGTTTACAGTCGACCAGTTCTTTGATGTGTTTCGCGCCTACAACGAGAGCGTTTGGCCTGCGCAAATTTTCCTGGCGGCATTGGCGGTCACCGCATTGATTCTGGCGTTCATTCCGCGCTGCTGGTCATCAGTTGTCGTGTCGCTGATCCTGTCGTTTCTCTGGATGTGGTCCGCGATTGCGTATCACGTTCTCTACTTCTCGCGCATCAATCCTCTGGCCTGGCTTTTTGCGGCCATATCGATCGTCGGCTCGCTTGGCATAGCCTGGCATGGCGTTGTCCGACGCGCGCTTCGATACGCGTGGGACGGCGGCGTGCGCGCCGGGGCTGGCCTACTGCTGGTCCTGTTCGCCCTGGTGATTTATCCGATCTGGTCATCGCTCGGCGGACACTGCTACCCGGCCGCGCCGACATTCGGTCTCCCCTGCCCAACGACGATCTTCACGATTGGCATGATGGCGCTCCTTGTCCGGCCCCATCCCCGGATGCCCCTCATCGTCCCGGTCGTGTGGAGCGGCATCGGCGCTCAGGCAGCTATCTTCCTTGGCATTCCCCAGGATTCTTTCCTGGGCATCGCCGGGCTAGCGGGTCTGGCGCTTCTTGCGACTGCTGGTCTGCGCCGGAAAACCCGGGCCGCCTGACGCCGTGTATGCGTAGCCCCCGCAATCAACGTTCTCCGGCACACTTCCGGGCGATCACGAATTCAAAGGCTCACCCTGAGCGATCGGATCCGCATACGCCGATGTCTGCCTCGCGCGGACTCCGGCGCCGGCGAACTTCAGATACAGGGCCGGAATCACCAGCATATTCAGCAGAGTCGATGTCACGATACCTCCCAGGATGACGACAGCCATCGGTTGTTGTATCTCCTTTCCCGGTTGGCCCGCCCCAAGCGCAAGGGGAATGAGCCCGACACCGGTGACCAGCGCGGTCATCAGAATCGGACTCAACCGCTCGAGCGAGCCCTTCACGATCGCGTCACGGAACTCGACCCCCTCCTCGTCGACGAGGTGCTGATAATGCGTGATCAGCATGATGCCGTTGCGGGTCGCAATGCCGAAGAGCGTGATGAACCCGATCAGGGACGCCACCGAAAGCGTCCCTCCGGACGCGAATACCATCGCGACCCCGCCGATCAGCGCCAGGGGAAGATTCGCCATGACCAGTAACGCCAGCCGGACGGAACCGAGCGCGATGTAGAGCAAGAAGAAGATCCCCGCGATCGCAACCGCGGACATGATCGCCATCTGCCGCGCCGCCGCCTCCTGCGCCTCGAACTGCCCGCCGTATTGAACGAAGTAGCCCTCGGGCAGCGCTACGGATTGACCAATATTGCGGCGAACATCATCAATGACGGAACCCAGATCACGCCCCGCAACGTTTGCCTGAACGATGATCCGTCGCTGCACATTCTCGCGATTGATGGTGTTCGGCCCCTGGTCGGCCCGCACGTCCGCCACCTGGCTGATCGGTACGCGCGCGCCGGCAGGCGTATCGATCAACGTGGACGCGATGCTTTCAATCGATGCGCGTGATGCGTCGTTCACCCGGACCACGATGTCATAGGTGCGCTGGTTGTCGAGCACCTGCGATACGGCCTCACCATTGAACGCAATATCGACTGTGTCCGCAAGGTCGCGCGCCCGCAATCCCACCGCGGCCGCGGCCGGACGATTGATGTTGATTTGCAGCTGGGGAACCCCCGTTTGCGGCTCGACCAACAGATCCACGACGCCCGGAATGGACGACATCGCGACCCGGATCTCCTCGGCCTTGCTTCGCAGCGTCGCCAGATCGGGCCCAAACAGCTTGATCGCGATCTGAGCGCGCGTTCCCGATAACAGGTGATCGATGCGGTGGGAGATCGGCTGTCCCACCTCCGATACCACCCCCGGAATCCGGGAAAGATTCGTTCTCACCTCCTCCAGGACCTCCTGATATGGCCGGTCCAGATGTGTGGTCACGACCTCAATCTCACTCAGGTTGACGCCGGCGGCGTGTTCGTCGAGTTCGGCGCGACCGGTGCGCCGCGTCGTCGAAACGACTTCCGGAGTCCGGTGAAGGGCCTCTTCGATGACTCGCCCCATCCGATTGGATTCCTCGAGAGAGGTCCCCGCCGGCAGGCTCGCGTTGATGTTCAACGCCCCTTCGTTGAACGGTGGCAGAAACTCGCGCCCCATCAACGGAACCACGAGAATGGCAGCGACCAGCAGCGCCAAAGAGAACCCGACAATCTCATACGGATGCCTCAACGTTCGATCGAGGATCCGGCTGTACCCCTTTTTCAACAAGCGAACCGTCATCGATTCCCTGTCACGATGAATCCGCTGCGACCTTCCGAGCAGGTAGTAGCACAGCGCCGGGGTTACCGTAAGCGCCACCACCAATGAGGCGGAAATCGATGCGATGTACGCAAACGCCAGAGGAGCGAACATCCGGCCTTCAAACCCGCCGAGACTGAACAGGGGAAGAAAAACCAAAACGATAATCAGCGTAGCGAAGACGATGGAATTCCGGATTTCGCTGGAGGCCTTGTAGATCACCGCCCCCACCGGCTGCGGGACTGGCAATTGCGCATTTTCGCGAAGTCGCCGAAACACGTTCTCGACATCGACAATGGCGTCGTCGACCAGCTCTCCGATCGCGATGGCCAGACCGCCCAGCGTCATGGTGTTGACGCCAAGGCCAAAGTAGTTCATCGCAATGACCGCGGAAATCAACGACAGCGGAATCGCCGTGAGGCTGATGATGGTCGTACGAAAGTTCCAGAGGAACAGGAAGAGGACGATCGCAACGAGCACGCCGCCCTCAATCAGCGCCCGGTTGACGTTGTCGATGGCGCGATTGATGAAGGCCGCCTGCTGGAACGCTCTGGTTTCGATCCGGACATCGGCGGGAATACTTCCTTTCAGTGACGCCAGAGCGTTTTCGATGTCGTTTGTGACCTGCAGCGTGTTGGCTGTCGGCTGTTTCTGAATCGTCGCCACCACATCGGCTCGCCCGTTGAAACTGCCGTCTCCGCGTTTGAGCGCCGCGCCGATCCGCACATCGGCCACCTGCCGGACAAGGATCGGCACGCCGCTGCGCACGGTCACAACGGCATTTTCGAGATCCTCCAGTGAATTCACCCGCGCCCGTCCACGAATGAGATATTCCTCATGCGGGCGCTCGAGAAAACCTCCGGACGAATTCGCATTCGCGTTTTCGACCGCTTCCGCGAGTTCCCGGAGCGTGACGTTGTAGTTGGCCAGCCGGGCCGGATCCGCCAGCACCTGGTACTGCCGCGTCTCTCCGCCGATGATCATGACCTGCGCGACGCCGGCGACGCCGAGCAGGCGCGGCCGAACAACCCAATCGGCCAGCGAACGCAGGTCCATGGCGGACGTCGACTCGCTCGTCATGGAGATCAGCATGATTTCGCCCATGGTCGACGAAATCGGGCCGAGTACGGGTGGACGAATGTCGGCGGGCAGACGAACCTGCGCCAGCTTTTCGGTCACCAGCTGACGGGCCCGGTAGATGTCCGTATCGAACCCGAACTCGACAAACACAATTGAGATTCCAGCCGCGGAATTCGAGCGGACGCGAAAAACACCCGCGGTCCCGTTCATGGCCGCTTCGATCGGGAGCGAGACGAGGGACTCGACCTCTTCAGGAGCCATGCCATGGGATTCGGTGAGAATCGTCACGGTCGGGGAGGTGAGATCCGGAAACACGTCCACAGGGGAACGGGTCGCCACAATTCCCCCGTAAATCAGGAGCGCCAGGCCCGCGACCACCACAACCAGGCGGTGTTTCAAGGACCATTGGATGATGGAATTGAGCATGACTCTCCTTACACTTCGTGCGTGTGCGCGCCGGCGCCGGCCGGGCGGAGTTCCTGCATCTTGAGTTGATACGCGCCCTGGGTGACGACGCGCTGGCCGGCCTCCAGTCCGGAGAGGACCGCGACTTTATCGCCATATTCGTCGCCCAGCTGAACCTCGACGCGCTGAAACTCCTCACCGGAAACCAGGATGTAGACGATCTTCTTGCCTTCGTTGTCGAGCACGGATTCCTTTGGAATCATCACGGCGATCACGCGTTCCTGCGCGTCCAGCCGGACGTTCGCCTGCATGCCGACTTTGAGTTTCCGGGAAGGATTGGGAACCTCGAACAGCGCGCTCGCCGCTCGCGTCTCCTCGTCGATAACGGCGCCCAGATCAACAAGCTTTCCGGAGAATTCCGTATCCGGATAAGCCGCGGTTGTAAAGACCGCTTCGTGGCCGGCCTTCAATCGAGCCAGGTCCTTTTCAAAGATGGGCGCCTCGACCCAGACCGTATCAAGGTTCACGATTTCGAACATCGCCTCGCCCGCCTGCACGTGCTCTCCGGCTGATTTGTATACCTTCACGATCGTTCCGGAAATGGGCGCTCGGACCTGTTGAACAGTGACAGGCGCGTTGGGAGCGACAGGAATCGACGGATTCGGGCGTGACCCGGACAACGCCGGAGGCCGGTTGGCTCGAGCCGGCGCCGCGGGCAATGGCAACGGGTTCAGGACGTTCAACTGAGCCGTCAGCGCCGCAATGGCCGCGTCTTCCGCTTTGTACGCCGCTTCCGCTTCCTGGACCTGCTTCTGGGAATAGGCCCTCTTTTCGAAAAGGCGGGTGGCGCGATCAAACTCGGTTCTGGCCAGGGCGCGGCGAATTTCCCCTTCCTTGATCGCTTCTCCGAGACGACGGCGTTCCGCCTCGATTCTCGCGTTCTCCAATCGCAGTTGCGCAGCGTTGAGTTCCAGCTGATCCGTGTCCAGCTGAAACTGTTCACTGTCGAGTTGCAACTGTTCCGCCTGGAGCTGCAGTTGAGCGGACTGAAGATCAAACTGGGCGCGATCGCGCTGCAGCTGGGCGAGATCGAACGCGGTTAGAGTTTCCGTGAGCGCAGCCAGAACCTGGCCTCGAGCCACCTGCTGGCCGACCAGCGGGAGGTTCTCCGCGCCGATGATACCCCCGACCGGTGGCGCGACAATCGCGCGGTTGCGTGGAGCGGCCACAATCCGCCCGGTTGAGGTGACCTGCGGAGAGACCTCGGCTGACTCCGCTTTCGCCAGCTTCAAATGAATCTGCCATTGCTGCTCCATCAGGAACGCCACCTTTCCGGTGGAATCCGCGGCGGCAGCCGGTTCAGGCGTTTCCTCCGTCACGGCCGGACGGCGAACAACAAACATTGCGGCGGCGACGATTCCCACGCTGAGAATCGAGAGTATCCATCTTCCTGGATTCTTCATGGCTGAATTGGCCCTCCAACAGCCAGTTCCAGATCGAGCAGGCTCGCCTGGTACTCGAATAGCTTTTGAAAATATTCCTGCTGAATCTCCGTGCGTGTCTGCTGCGCTTCCAGAACCGGCAGAAGACCGGTTGCGCCCTCTTCGTAGGCCGCGAGGGCGATCTTCTGCGCGTCATCGGCCTGCAGAAGCAGCTGGTCGCGGAACATCGTCACCTGGTCGCTGGAGGCCTCATAAGACCGAAAGGCGGATTCCACTTCGACCACAACGTGGTTGAGCGCGACTTCACGCTCGCCTTCGGCAACCGACCGCTCCGCCGCGGCCCGCGCGATGCCCCCTTCGTTGTGGTTCCTTGCCGGAAGCGTCATCGTAAAGCCGAACGTGACGGTGTTATTGGGACCGTTCCGCTTATACCCTATGAACGGCGCGATATCGGTGGCGGCGCGCGCCCGCTCAAGGTTGAGCCGCTTTTCATTGAGTTCAATCTGCGCGGCGGAAGCCCGGAGATCGGGCCGGTTGTTCAGCGCCAGCGCCCGAAGCGTCTCCAGATTCAACGTGACAGGCGGCCCCTCCAGCGTTCCGGCAAGGGGCCGCAGGCCCAACTCCGGCTCCTCGAGCTTTTCGAGCAACGCGATCATGGCGTGGCTCTCCTCCAGACGGGCCTGACGCAACGCCGAGTCCGCGCGAACTTTCTCCAGACGGACTTTCAGAACATCGCCTTCCGCGACGGCGCCGTTTTCGAAGCGGACCGTGTTCAAGAAGAGAAGTTCCTCAACGGTCCCGCTGCTGGCCGCGGCGATCTCGACGCGATGGTGGGCCAGTAGCGCTCCGAGAAACGCCCGTTTCACCTCCGCCAGCTTCTGCCGAAGCACGTCCTGAAAGGTCGCCTCCGCGACAGAAAGCGCCAGGTCGGCTACTCCACTTCGCAGCTGGCGCTTCCCGCCACGCTCGATAATGTCGGAATACGTCGCGCCGACTTCATAGAGCTGGCCAAAGGGCGCAGGCCCGGACAGGGCAAAGTTCTCGAGGGTGACGGTGACCGTCGGGTTGGGACGAAGTCTTGCGGCAATCTGCTCGGCCCTGGCCCGGTCGATCTGGTAACGCGCCGCCTGCACCTCCACATTGCGCTCCAGAAACATTTCGATGGCGCGCTCCCGGGAGAGCGGCGTCTGGCCACGCAGACTGCCCGTGATCGCGAGAAGAAGGATGGTCGTCAGCAGCATTCTCATGGTCTTCCTCACTCCACTTCGAAACCGCGGAGGTGAAGCCGCTCATCGACCTTCGCATTCCGGATATGAAACTCGATCTCATAAGCGCCGGCGGAAGGAAGCGCCAGATCGGCGACATAGATTCCTGTGACCTTGCCGACCCTGGCCAGCGTTTCCACCGGAGGCTTCCCTTCCGACCGCGCCGTCAGCGTCACTTCTGCCTTTTCGACCGGAAATCCATCGGACAGATCCGTCAGGTGGATCCGAAACTGGCTCGGTTGGCCGGCCTTCAGCGCTTCGTATTCAAAAAAATTCTCAATGCGGTCCGTAAACTCGGTGCGCGCCAGCGTCTCGGCCTCTTCATGTTCGGCTTGCGGCGCCGGACTGCCCTTACAGCCGGCGGCGTTCACGATCAACATGGCCAGCGCCAGCCATGAGCGCAATGAATGCAGTTTTGCCATAGCAGATTGTCCTAACGGTATTGATTGATCGAACAGACACACGTTTCCAGCGGACTTACCGCTGGCGGAAAAGACGGGAAGGAGGACTAGAGGGGCGGTGATCGAGGCGCGGATCGCGCGAAATCCGGCGGGTCGTGAATCCGCACCTGCGCAATCGCCATTAAACCACCTATCGATGCGTCGGGAACGGCCGGCAGCCAGACAACGGACGGCGCGACCGCCAACGAAATACCCCGGGGCGTTGCCACCGAAAACGCCTTAATTTCAACGCCGTGATGAGCAGCGTGGTCTTCTGCTAATTCGCCCCCTGGCCGTGCCGAAGGCTCCAGATTCTCTGTGTGTTCGGCCAGATGCGCGTGAAGGAGCGCGTGCGGCTCAGGGTCATGTCTGTCTTCTCCGTTGGCATGAAGATGAAAAAATGGCCCGGACAGAAGAGCCGCCACAAGGCTCAACAAACTGTAAATGGCGATCAATCGGCGCACGGTTCGGGTATTGAATAGTACAAATCCAGGGAAGTCAATTGGGAACTGGCGATCTTCCGCTTCAACGTAAACGGCCAGATGGTGGTACCGTTCGCCGAGGGCACAAGGCGACTCGCACAGGCGGGCTAGCGATGATTGCAGCGGCAATCGACACAATGATGTTCGGCGCAGGCCCCACAGGTCAACTGGACCTGCCTGAGCATGGCTTGCCGGGCGCGGTGGACCCGAACAGCGGCATTCCCTTCCGTGATCCCGGCCTGTTTGGCAAGGTCCGCGAGACTGCCGTCGCCAAGGTCAATCGTGGTCAGCGCCTTGCGATACTCCGGCTTCAGATTCTCGAGCAGTGGATTGATGCACTGGCAGATCTCGTTCTCCGGTTCAGGCGACGTTGAGGCATAAGCTTCCAGGTCCGCGAGAACACCCTTGAGTTCATGCTTGCTCCTCCCGGCTTGACGGTAATAGTCGACCACGGAATTCCTGAGCACGCGATAAAACCAGGGAACAATGCTTTCGGCATCACGAACCTCTCCCCCACGCTCGATTCCCTTCAGAAATGCGTTCTGAAGAATATCTTCGGCAGTTTCGGTCGATGGGATTCGCTTTCGAAGAAACGCGAGAAACCGGGAGCGGCTTTCCAGAAGCCTGCGAAGGGCCTCGCTGGCAATTTCGGATTTGCTCATTTATTCACTCTACCAGTAACGTCTCTCGTCTTTATCATCGCCAACTGTAATGTTATTGGGTTTTCTCCGTCAGCGCTTATGGGAGCCACAGCGCCATCACCCTGTATATTCGTTGGCTGTCCGTGGCGGAACTTGTCGCATCGCGATCATGCCGGAACCGGGAGGCGGCAGAAATGGGAGGAACTTCGAAGGTGTCTTCAACAGTTGATCCGGTTTGCCATATGACGGTTGACCCCGCGGAAAGCGCGGGCTCGCATGAACACGACGGCCGGACCTACTTCTTCTGCAGTCCCCACTGCCTTGAAGCGTTTAAATCGGATCCACGGCAGTACCTGCAGGAAACGCACGCACATTCTGCGGAGCCACGGCAATTGGCCGGCGCAGTCGATCCGGTTTGCGGAATGACGGTCAACCCGGACACGGCTGCAGGGCGGCGCGAGCATGCCGGCCAGACCTACTATTTTTGCTGTTCCGGGTGCGAGCAGAAGTTCAGGGCCGATCCTACCCGCTATATCGTCAAGCAAGCCGAGGCTGAAGCAGCGCCGGTGGGCTCCGCAGAGGTGATCTACACGTGTCCCATGCATCCGGAAGTGCGCCAGAAAGGCCCGGGGTCATGTCCCAAATGCGGCATGGCGCTGGAACCGGAGTTGCCGTCCGCGGAAGAAGAGCCGAATACGGAACTGATCGACATGACGCGACGATTCTGGATCGCTACCGCGCTGAGTGTTCCCGTCCTCATTCTGGGCATGCTTGAAACGCAGCGTTGGATCCAGTTCGCGCTCGCCACGCCCGTGGCGCTCTGGGCAGGATGGCCGTTGTTGACCCGCGCCTGGGCTTCCCTCGTGAATCGCAGCCTGAACATGTTCACCCTGATCGGCATGGGCGTAGCGACAGCCTATGCGTACAGCGTCCTGGCCATGCTCGCGCCCGGAGCGTTTCCTCACGGATTCGGAGGCCATGACGGCTTGCCGCCCGTGTATTTTGAGGCGGCCTCGGTGATTACGGCGCTGGTGCTCCTGGGTCAGGTTCTGGAGTTGCGCGCTCGATCGCGAACGAGCAGCGCCATCAAGGCGCTGCTGGGTCTTGCCCCGAAGACGGCGAGGCTGGTGGCCGCCGATGGCAGCGAGCGGGATGTGCCACTGGCGGCGGTCCAACTGGAAGACCTGCTTCGCGTCCGGCCCGGTGAAAAGATTCCGGTCGATGGAGTTGTCACGGATGGCGGGAGTTCAGTCGATGAGTCCATGATCTCGGGTGAACCGATACCCGTGGAGAAAAACGTTGGCGACGCCGTCATCGGCGCCACGATCAACGGGAGCGGAAGTTTCATCATGCGCGCCCAGCGCGTGGGGCGCGATACCCTGCTGTCTCAGATTGTCCAGATGGTGGGACAGGCGCAGAGAAGCCGGGCGCCGATCCAGCGTCTGGCCGACACCGTTTCCG
>DASUFH010000287.1:0-9711 GCA_036274645.1 Terriglobia bacterium | reverse complement strand
CCACCGGAACCGCTGAATCCGCCAAACCCAGGCCCACCACCGGCCCGCTGCCAGCGCATCTGATGATCCCAGTTCACGAAGTAGAACGTGTGGTTCTTCCAGATCGGACCGCCAACGCTGACGATGTACTGGAACGTCGCGCCGAACGGCTGCGGGAACCGGTTGGTGCTGGGCCCGAGCGCGTTGAGCGCGTTCTGGCGCAGGTTGTAGTTGATGTTCCACTGGAACTTGTTCGTGCCCGACTTCGTGGTGATCTGCACCTGACCGTTGCCGCGGCCCGCTTCCGCGTCCACCGGCGAGAGAATCAGGCGGATCTCACTGATCATGTCGGGATTCAGGATCGTGTTTGATCCGACGCCGCCCGGACTGAATCCGTCCGTCACGCTGAGGCCGTCACGAACGGTATTCATCATGTACATGGGCAGGCCACCAACAGTGTCGTATTCGTGGCCCAGGGGGTTTGCCCGGTATCCGGGCAGCGTCGTGATCAACGCCAAAGGATCGTTGCCCACGAGGGGCAGGTTGGCGATCGACGTTTCATCGAGCACCACGCCAACCGTCGGCTCCTTCAGCAGGGGGTTCGTCTTGCTGGCATCCACGATGACATCCGTGCGCACATCACCCACTTCCAGCGTGATGTCCACACGCGCCTCATCCGCCATGCGCAGCGTGATCTTATTGATCGTGACCTTCTTGAAATTGGGAAACTCGGCGGAGATGGTGTAGTTCGCTCCCGGCGCCAGAATGAAACTGTACGCCCCGCTGTCATTCGTCAGCATGGACTGACTGACACCGGTGTCCTCGTTCAGCACCTTGACCGTCACGCCTGGCAATCTCGCCTTGCCGGGGTCGGTCACAATTCCCGTCAGCGTTCCTACAGTGGATTGAGCGAATGCGCCGCCCATGGATAGGGTGACAAAGAAAAGAAAAAACGCGGCTACGACACCTGAACGACGTCTCACGGTGAGTTCCCCCCCGATTTCTGGTTGTTGGTGTGATCCCGCATCAGAACCAAAAGGCGGTTCCGACTTGAAATCGCTAAGTCTTTTTCTAATTTGTTGGGCGGAGTATAGGCAGCGATTTTTTGAAGTGTCAAGCCTATTTTACAAATGGATTACATTTTTTCGCCGGAAGGGGGAACCGCTATCCTCGCACTCCTGTTTGCTATGTGGCGCGCTGAAGGGGAAGTGATGCTGTTGAGAAACCGCGCGCATTCTGTAATAAACGGCGTATTTCTATTGTCTTGCGGCGCCTATTCGACTGAGCGCGGGAGGCTTGACCCGGTTACCGGATCGCACTGCAGAGTCCCAGGCGGAGATGCGATTCTGAGCAGGAAAGTCGGTGCGGAATGGAGACTCAAAGAGATCAAGACTGGAATTACAAATGGTTTACATCTAAGACCGCCGGGGTTCGAACACCAGGGAAATTTCACGATTCCGTCTCAAAGCGCGCATTCCTGTCCCTGGTCCGCTTTACAGCAAACGCATTTGTTGGTCCCCGCTTCCTTGCAGGGGCGGTCTCCCAAGGAACGCGGTCTCCCAAGGAACTACGAGGAAATTTCAGGGGAGCGGACAAGGCAGGAGAGAGCGGATGACGCTCTCTCCTGCGAACCTGTTGCAAAGCCGCCTGGGCCCCGCAAGGGGCGCCCGTTTCGCCGCATGGTCCTGGCGAGACGCACACTTGTCTGTAGCCACAGTTGGTAGTTATTCCCGAGTGATCACACGAAGACTTGCCCGCCCGCAATGCGGATCGTGTGGTCCTTGCGATCATCGTTTAACCGGATCTCCTCGCTGGATGCAGCGGCGCCGTTTTCCACCTCAATCCGGTATTCGGTTTCGCCATAGCGCAAGGTCAAGGTGTAGCCAGGCCAGTCCTCAGGCAACTGCGGCTGGATCTTCAGGCGGTCGCCGCGGAGCTTAACCCCGAGGATCTCCTCCAGCCATACCCGATACATCCATCCCGCCGATCCCGTGTACCAGGTCCAGCCTCCGCGGCCAGGATGGTTTTCGGATAAATAGACATCCGCGGCCACAGCGTACGGCTCCGTCCGATAGACGTCGCGTTCCCCGCGTGTGCGCGCATGTTCGATGGGATTCAGCATCTGAAGAATCTCCACCGCCCGTGGGCCATTCCCCATGCGGGCAAACGCCATCGCGACCCACAAGGCGGCGTGTGTATATTGTCCGCCGTTCTCCCGCACACCGGGCGGGTAGCCCATGATGTAGCCCGGACGCGGCCGCGAGTGGTCGAACGGCGGGGTAAACAAACACACCAGCCTCTCCTGGTCCCGAACGAGATATTGGTCGACAGCGCGCATGGCCTGCCTTGCGCGCGCTTCGTTGCCCGCGCCGCTGATCACGGCCCATGACTGCGGCAATGAGTCGATCCGCGCCTCCGCGTTCGCCTGCGATCCCAGAGGCGTTCCATCGTCGAAGTAGCCGCGCCGATACCACTCCCCATCCCAACTTGCGCTTTCGATTGTCGCGATCATGTTCCGCGCGCTTGTGCGATATGCGTCAGCCATCGACTGGTCGCCCCGGCGACTGCACAGCGCGGAAAACTTCCGCCAGACATCGACCAGAAACCAGGCCAGCCAGACGCTTTCCCCCTTCCCTTCGGCGCCGACCTCATTCATGCCGTCATTCCAATCGCCGGTTCCCATCAGGGGCAGACCATGCGGACCGTGTGTCGACGCCCTGGCGATCGCGCGGCGGCAGTGCTCAAAGAGGGTCGCCTGCTCGATCGAAACGGAAGGAATGAACAGGGCCTCCCTTTCGCCGTCCTTCAACCGCGGCCCCTCGAGAAATCCGGCCAATTCATCCAGAATCCTCTCGTCTCCCGTCACATCGACGTAGTGGCACACCGCATATGGAAGCCACAGCAGATCATCCGAACAGCGCGTGCGGGTTCCTTCACCGGAAGGCGGATGCCACCAGTGCTGCACATCTCCCTCGATGAACTGCCGCGAAGCGGCGCGAAGAATCATCTGGCGCGCAATCTCCGGCGCCGAATAGACGAACGCCAGCGAATCCTGCAGCTGATCGCGAAACCCGAATGCCCCGCTGGACTGATACAGCGCGGACCGCCCCCAGATTCGACAGCTGAGCGACTGGTAGAGAAGCCAGCGATTCAGCAGCAGATTTACGGACAGCACGGGAGTCTCGACTTGAATGGTCGAGAGCAGCCGGTCCCACCATCCGCGCGCTGACGCAAGGGAATGCTCGACCGCGGACGGATCCCGGTAGCGCTCCACGAGGCGCCGGGCCTGATGGGCGTCCTCCGCCTGTCCGAGCAGAAGAATCACCGTCTTCTCCTGACCGGGAGCAAGCTCCATTTTCGTTTGCAGCGCCCCACAGGGATCGAGGCCGGCCCCGGTTCGATTCGAAAGCGACACGCGGCGAAGCGCCGCCGGGTAATCGGGAGACCCGTTACGACCCAGGAATTCCGTGCGATCGCTCGTGTACGTTTCAGCCTCCGGAGCCGTCGCAGCGAATGTGACGCGGCGGCCGTAATCCCGATGATAGGGATTCCGGGCGAAGAGGGCTCGCGAACTCTCATCCCAGTTACAGATGACGTGCATTTGCGTCGATTCACGATCCGTTCCAAGAACAAACTCCGCATAACTTGTAACGGACAGGCGCCGGACTCGCGACGAACTGTTCCGGATCTTCAGCCGCTGAATGCGGACAGGCTCTTCTCGTTCCGCGTCAACCGGCACAAACGTCAGCAGGGTTTGTTCCAGTCCGTGACTGTTGTGCTCGAACTCGGTGTATCCCTGTCCATGTTTGGCGCGATACGCGTCGCGTTCGCGCACCGGCAACGCTGTGGGGGTCCAGTAGACGCCACTCTCTTCATCGCGAATGTAGATGGCTTCGGACGGAGCGTCCTCCACCGGGTCGTTATTCCACGACGTCAGTCGATTCGACTGGCTGTTGCCGTACCAGGAACAGCCCAGCCCGGATTCGCTCACCACCGCCCCGAAAGAGGGATTCGCGATAACGTTGACCCACGGCGCCGGAGTCACTGCGTCAGGACCGAGATAGATGGCGTACTCGCGGCCGTCGGGGGTAAATCCCCCGAGGCCGTTGAAATAGGAAAGCTCCCTAAAAGGCAGCGGGCGCGACGGCTCCTCCGGCAGTTTCCGGACCGCCAGCGCCGCGGGCAGCGGCGGCTTCTCCAGCGGACTCCCCAGTTGATTCAACAATGGTCCGCGAATCGACCCGAACGTTGCCTGGGCCGCGGTGAGAATCAGATTGATGTCCTCTTCGGGAATCTGATCCGCCCTGCGCAGGAACACCCCTCCCGGCTGATCCATGCCGGTATGCAGCGAATGCGTTTCGACCAGACGCTTCAACTGCTCTTGCAGCGGCTGATCGTAGCTCGCCGGTTCGTGATTCAAGATCACGACATCCGCCTTGAAACCTCGCAGCCTCCAGTATGTGTGCGCAACCAGCAGCTCACGGGCAAGAGCCAGCCCCTGCGAATCCTGGATCGAAAGCGCGAGCATCGGCAGATCCCCGGAGATGCCATAGGCCCAGAGTCGCGACTGTCCCAGTGTGTTGCGGCGTAATCGCTCGCCGGGCGCGCGGAGCTGGTTGTTGGGATACATCAAATGACTGGCAAGCTCATTGAAGCGGAATGCCGCGTCGGCCTGGATATCGAGATAACGATACTCGAGCTGGGCATGGGACCAGGCCAGTTCAAAGGTTCGGCTGGACATGTCCTGATCACGATACTTCGCGATCAGACGCATGAGATCTTCCCGCGAACGCGCCGCAACCGTGATGAACGCAATCTGCCGGCGCCGGCGGGGCTCCAGCGTAAAGCGTCGTTTGAAAGCGAATACCGGATCGAGAACGTAGCCTTCGCTCTGTTCCGTAACCATTGCCGGATCCTGCCAGGTTCGACCGCGCCGGAGAAAGCGCGCGCGATCCGTTTCATAGGTAAACAATCCTTCGGCCGGAGAGTCCTCAATGATGAACTGCGCAACCCAGACGGCGGGGTCGTCATCGGACCGGAGCCGGCGCCATGCCATCAGGGCGCGCAGATCCGGAAGCGCTTCGGTCTGGATGAAGAGCTTGTTGAAAGCGGGATGGGCGCGATCCGCGGCGTGGGGCGCAAGGCACAATTCCACCGCGCTCGACAACTCGATCCTCTTCGCGCGCAGACCGTGATTGGTCAGGGTGATGCGGCGGATTTCCACATCGTCTTCCGGCGACACGGTCACCTCCACGTGCGACTCGATGCCCCGCTTGCGCCGCCGGAACTCGGCCCGGTCCGCGCTGAAGACCGCGGTGTAGGCCGGATCCTTTTCATTCAACGGCTGGTGGGTCAGCGACCAGATGACATTGGCCACGATGTCGTCGCTCAGATAAAAGAACATGCCCCAGGGATCGCGCGTCGAATCCGCGCGCCAGCGCGTGATATCGAGATCGCGCCAGCGGCTGTATCCGGCGCCGGAGTTCGTGATCGCCAGCGTGTATTGGCCGTTCCCCAGAAGCTGGACGCGTGGAACCGGCGTATCCTCGTCGAGCACGCGGTACGGAGGCGCCGAGGGCTCCGATACGCGCCGGATCGCCACGTGGTCGGATGGACGATGGACGAGCATCGAGACCTGCGAGGGTATCCGCTCGAAGAGGAGCGGCTCCACGGCCTTGATCCGGCGGTCGGCATGGAAGCGGCGCCGCATGACGCCGTGATTCAGCGCGTTGTCGATGGCCATCAGGCTCATGCCCTGGTGATGCGCCATATACGTATAGACGATCACCCCTTTGCCGCCCTCCCGTTCCTGCTGGCGCGTGTAGTCCAGCGACTCGTAGAAACCCATGCGGCCGTACATGCCGCCGATTTCGAGACGCTTGAAGTTCCGGATGGCCGCGTCGGGCTCGACCAGAAGCGCCAGCGCGGTGGCATACGGCGCCACCACCAGATCGTCCTCCAGACCGCGTTTCAATCCCAGGGACGGGACACCGAACGCGCGATATTGATAGATCTTGTTGATATCGAGGCCGCTGTATGCGGATTCGGAAATTCCAAATGGAACGCCCCTCTCACGCCCATAGTCCATCTGGCGTTTCACCGCAGCGGCACAGGCGTTCTCGAGCAGCGAATTCCGGAAGCTGCGGGTGAACAGGAGGGGCATCAGATACTCGAACATGGTGCCGCTCCAGGAAAGCAGCACCTGGCCGTCCGATGTGGTGTACGGACGGCCCAGAGCGAACCAGTGCTCGGCAGGCACGTCGCCTTTGGCAATCGCGACCAGACTGGTCAAACGCGCTTCGCTGGCGAGCAGGTCGTAATGCGCGGAAAACGTGACGGGCGCTCCGACCGGATACCCAATGCCGAAGAGCCGCCGCTCGGCGTCATAAAGGAACCGCATGTCCATCGCGCCGGCCAGCGCCTCGCCCACGTCCGCCAGCCGTCTCGCGCGCTCCAGAAGCTCGTCCGCGGCGGCGCGCGCGTTCTCCATTTCGGCTCTCAGGTTCGCGATCCATTCCCGGAGGCGCGCGGGCAGCGTCTCCTCCTGATCCGGTCCGGGTAAGATACCGGCGAGCGCGTCCTCACCGTCGCAGAGGACGCTCCATGGAGGCAGCTTAGCCAGGACCTGACGGCGTTCCGCGATTGCTCTTTCGCCCAGAGGACGAAGAAATTCATCCGGAGGCGCCAGCAGGACGTCTGCCCACTTCAGGTACCGGTCACAATACTGGATCCAGTCGTCGATCTGTTTCTCCAACCGCGTAAACCAGTACGTTCGCTCGCTGGTTTCCGAAGTGCTCCACCGCAGGGACTCCACGAGTTTCTTCGCGGGTTCGGCGGAAAGCCGGATGCGTTCCATCACCAGGCTGCCGGACGACTCCTCGCGGAACAGCGTTCTCAGCGTCTCCAGCGGAACGGCCGTCGTATGGTCGCCGGGAAAACGATCCTGGATAATCCCCAGCGTGTCGGCCAGCCCCTCCAGCGAACGGCCATCGAGTTGCGGCTGCGCCTCCAGTTCCAGACACGCCTGTTCGAGCGTCCACAGGCTGGCGATCAGATTTCCGCTGTCCACGGTCGATACATAGCGCGGTTGCAGCGGCTCCAGAGTCTTCGTGTCGTACCAGTTCAGAATATGGCCCTCGCAGCGCTCCAACCGTCTCAGGGTCTCCACGGTGGCGGAACATCGGTCGATCATCTGCTCCGCCGTCAGAAACCCGAGGTCCCGCGCGGATACCGCAGCCATGAACCACATGCCGATATTGGTCGGTGACGTACGCGACGCCGTTTCGAGGCGCAATGCCTGCTGCGAGTTATCGGGAGGAAGCCAGTGATCCTCCTCTCCCACCAGGTCATCGAAGTAGCGCCACGTCTCCCGCGCCACCCGCCGGAGGTACCGGCGATCGGACGCCTCGATCTCCTCCAGCCTGCGCAGCGCCCGGCGTTGCCAGCCGATCCAGTACAGCACTGCGGGAGCCGAAACCCAGAGCAGCAGAAATGGCGACCGCGCCCAGTCCAGGGCGAAACCGCGAATCCTCAGCGCCAGCAGGATCACGGCGGCCATGAGGGAAATGAAAAAGAACTGCGCGCGAACCGCATCCAGATGCGTGGCCGCCGCAAGCTGGGACAATTCCGCAGTCTGCCATTGAAGCAGATGACGACGGCTGACCTTCAACCGGTAGCACGCCCGGACAATGGCGTCCATCGCAAGGTATGCCTGATGCGGCATGAAGGCGGCCATCACCACCGCGCGGTTCACATCGCTCGATGCCTCGTGCAGGGCGCGGACATCGCCACGCCAGCGCTGAAGTATGCGGCGCAGCAACTGGAGCGACAGGGGGACCGTCAGGACCAGAACGACCAGAACGCCCGCGGCGACCGTAGCCGCGTTAAACGCCCAACTGCAAATCAACAACAGCAGCGACGCCGGCGCCAGCAGACTGCGGCGAAGATTATCGAGAATCTTCCATCGATTGACCGCGCTCAGCCGGTTTGGAATCGTCCCCTCCGCGCCGGGAACCTTGCCGAGTAACCACGACGCGATCTGCCAGTCACCGCGGATCCACCGGTGTTGCCGCTTGCTGTACCCCACATAGTTGTAGGGAAACTCCTCAAAGAGTTCCACGTCGCTGGCCAGCCCCACGCCAACGTGCGCCCCTTCGATCAGGTCATGGCTCAGCAACCGCTGATCGGGGAAACGGCGGGTGAGGATCTGATGGAACGCGCGCACATCGTAGATACCCTTCCCGTGGTAGATCCCTTCACGGAAGACATCCTGATAGAGGTCGGAAACCGCATGACAGTAGGGATCACTGCCGCGAGCGTCCGTAAACAGCCGCGTGAAGCGTGAGGCGGTCGCGGACGGAAGCGTAATGCTCACGCGCGGCTGAATGATCGTGTATCCGCGCAGGCGGTCACGCCCGTCCCTGGTGAGTTCCACCCTGTTCAGGGGATGAGCGATGGTTTCGATCAGCTTCTTTGCGCTTCCATGGGGAAGCTGGGTGTCGGCGTCGAGCGTGATCACATAACGAACATTTTCCGGCGCCGCTCCCGCCTGCACGAGCGGCCCGCAGTCTTCGCCGTTCAGGAAACGGTTAAGCTCTTCGAGCTTTCCGCGCTTTCGTTCCCAACCGATCCAGCGGCGTTCTGTCTCGCACCAGACGCGGTCGCGGGCAAACAGGACAAATATGCCTTCGCCATGCGTGGAGTTGAGCTGCTCTATGCCTTTCACGGCCAGCCCGAGCAGGCCCTCGTCTTCCGGCATTTCCCGTTCTTCCGCGTCGGTAAAATCGGCCAGAAGCGCAAAGAAGAGATTGGGTGAAGGGTTGGATAGATAACGGACCTCCAGTTTCGCGATCTCCCCGCGAATCGCGTCCGGAGTCAGGAGCATCATGGGGACCACCACCAGGGTCCGGCACTCGTCGGGAATCTCCCGATCGAAGGCCAACTTCGGCAGCGTGCATGGCGGCGCAACCCAGGTCAGCCACGTCTGAACGCAGTAAAGCGCCACGTCGCTCGCCGGGACCAGCGCGAGCGCGCCAAGAGCGAGGATCATCAGAGAACCGGCGCCGGCCGCCTGGGCGGCAAGCAGGAAGGCGGACAGGATGCCGGTTGTCAGCAGGGCGAGACCGCCGAAATACACCAGGTTCGGATGCCGGTACAGGAACCGCAGGCGCCGCTCGCGCCACGACAATCGCCGCCCGAGATGGGTCTCGAGTTCGACGATTCCCTCCGCCAGAAGGTAAAAGGCCACGCATCCCTCGCGGGTACCGGGGTCGTTCGCCCCGGCCAGCCTCACAACCATTGTCGCCACCGCCAACTCGCCCGTCTTCGATTGGCGCGCGACCTCTTCAATAATCTGCCGGCACCGATCCCTGGTGGCGAAGTCGCTTCGAGAATGAATCCCGGACGGATCGCCACGCAGAACGGATTCCATCAGGCTCACGGTTTCGACGATCTTCGGGTATTCCAGTTCGGAAAGCTGCCGCAAACTCCCGATGGATGTGGAGATGAACAAGAGGTCGTTCGCCTCTTCGGTGTGTTCGCGGAGGTTCATGTCGGCGATGCGAAACCCGGTCTTCGCCTCAATCCACTTCTGAATTGGCGCCAGCGCCGGCTCTTCCTTGTGCAGCTGCTCGCCGAGACGGGCAACGAAGTGCAGGCTCAGTTTGTTGCCTTCCCGATCCAATTCGGCAACGATCGTTTCAAACCATCCGGGACCAAGGTTGACGGCGTTCA
>DASUFH010000286.1:0-6240 GCA_036274645.1 Terriglobia bacterium | reverse complement strand
AGCCCGATCACCGAAGCCGTCGCGAGAGTGTAGGTAACGCCTCTTTTGAAGATGATCCCGACGTCCATCAGGCGATGGCGGAGGATCGCGTATCCGAACGAAACGGGAATCAGGGCCAGAGGCAGAATGGCTACTTCGCTGAGTGTTTCCCGCGCGAGTCCCAGGCGGCCGAAAACCTGCAGAAGGAAGTAGGGCAGGGCGGCCGCCGTGCCGGCCATGATCCACTTTAATTGTTGACGCTGTTCCGGCGCCCGAACCTGCCAGAAGGTCCACGCGAGCGCCGCCGCGCTCATCACGAAGTACGCGCCGAAGTGAAACAGTCCCAGATTGTCGAGCAGATCGCGGGATTCCATGCGCGCCGGGATGAAATTCAGCAACCCGTAGACAAAGGCGATCCATGCGACCAGCAACGCGGCGCCGGGCGCGTAAAGGAGGGCCATCGCAGTCCGGCGCTCCGTAGTCGATTGCTCCGGACGGGGAAATTCCAGGTAAAAGTGCAGAAATAGCGGTGGCAGAAGCGATCCGGCGATCCGATCCAGCCAAAACACCGTCCAGTCGAAGGTGTCCAGCGTCCCCGTGTAGTCGAAGGAATAGACGACGAACGACGTCAGACAAACCAGATAGAAGTGAAAAGCGTGCGGCGCCTGCGACCGGCGGATCAGGACGAATACGCCGATGGAAAGGTAGAGCAGCCCGATAATCTCGAGATATTGCCCCTGGCGCAGAGCTCTCTGGGTGGGCTGAGCAATGATGACGGCGGTTTCGATGAGCCTGCCGTCCCGCTCCAGCGAGTACGTTGCCTGAGACCATACGCCGGTTTCATACAGGACCCGGGCGACGTCGCGAGCGGCCCGTATCTCGTGACGCAAGCCGTTGGCCGTGATCGCTCTGAGCACGTCGCCGGGTATGATGCCGGCCCGGTCTGCCGGTCCATCCGGCTCCAGGCTGCGCGCGGAAACACCGGATGGCGTTTCAATCCAGGCGCACCCATCGTCGGGCGTGACCGATCGGCGCTTCTGCGCAATATTGATGGCGGCAGTCGCCAGCAATGCGCCCGTCAGAACAATGGCGGCGATCTGTCTGAAAGAAAGAATTCGCCGGGGCGCTCGTCTAGAACTGGATGTTGAGTCCACCTTTGATTAAACGGGGGGACTGGGCCAATTGGACGCGCCGGCCACTCAATGACGGCTCCAGAATATTACGGGCGTCGACGACAGCCTGGAGTTTGCCCCCGAAAGGTCGCAACGAAGGCAAATCCTGGGCCAGCATGAAACTCAGTGTCGGTTCGTTGGATTCCGAAAACGTCTGATAGGGATCGACCGGAACCGCCGAAATCTGCGGCATCCAGCGATAAACCGTGGTCAGTTCCGTGCTGGTCAGGGGGAAACTCGCGTGGAACCGCATGGTGACCACGTGGAAGCGCTGCGTTTTCAGAACAGAGAGCAATTCCTCGAAAGAGCGCGCATAACGGCTCAGCCCGATACCCATCGCGTTGGTGTAGGAAACTCCGGCGGAGAAATCCTGAAAATCGTGATTGAACTCCACACGCGCGCCGTTAGTCCACATATCGCGTCCCTGGAAGACCAGAAGCCTGCGCTCGCCACGGGCGGCAGCGAAGAGACTTTGCGCTTCCGAGTGATCGCCAAAAACCGCGACGGAGACCGTCGAATTGTCGGAAAGATGGGCCAGTACGATTTCTCCGTGGTAGCGCCGGCTGTTTGAAAAGGGTTCGTAAGCGCTTCCATCGAGTCCGTTCTTTCCGCCCATGGCGTCATAAATAGCCGGGGTCTGCGTCGTTACACCGACGCGGAGCTTCGTTCGAGGATTCGCGGACCAGGCAACCGCAAAACGGGGACGCACGTAGTTGCGACCGTTATAGGCCTCGATCGTTCCCAACTGCGCCCCGTATTCGAGCGACAGTCGCCGGGACCATCGGAACGAATCCCCGTACTGCACACGCACCTCGCGGGACATGTCCAGGCCTTCGGTGAGGGCGGCGAAACTACTCTGACGGAGACTGATCCCAAAATGCGATTTTCGGGTTTCCGAACTGCGGATCTCCACGGCCGCTTCAAAGGAGTTGCTCTCAATCGCCAGTTCGCTGAACCGGCCCCGGAAGGTCAGCTTGGCGTCCGCATTCACCGGTGTTGTCACCGAAAACTGCGAACCGATGCCATCAGCCACACCCGCGACGGTCTCAACGGTTCCGGAATACAGCTGAATGTATCCCGAATATTCGGACGGCGCATAGTCCGGCTCACTCAATTCCGGCAGGGGAGCAAAGCGAAGCGGCGGCTGGGTGGATCGAGAGGCCCGGAGAATCCAGATGATGCTTTGGTCGGCCACGACATCCGCGGTTGGGCGGGCTGACAGCTTTTCGGGCGCCTCCTGCAGCGTGACGGTCAGGTCTGCGGTACGGGAGGAGTCCAGCTGAATGGTTCGGGTGATGGAGAGGAAACGCGGGTAGGAAATCTTCACCTGATACCGCGCCGCCGGCAGGTTCGCGATGCTGAAGTCCCCGCGGCTGTCGGAGTAATCGTAGTAGCCGTACTCCAGTGTTGGAGGCGTTACACCAACCGCGGTGACGACCACGAGCGCTCGATTGAGTGGTAAGCCACGGGCATCTTTGACCTTACCCCGGATGGCGCCGGATTGCTCCGCCCAGCAGGGATTGGGCGATGCGAGCGCCAAAGCGGCTAGCGCGCCCAGGGCCATCAGAACCGTCTGAAACCGTCCGATCGCCGTACCCTTCATGGTGTGCCCCTGGCCCGCGGCAGATCGTCAACCCTCCGCTTGGTTCGGGAGGGTGGGCTGTTTACTGCGGGCTTCGAACTGTGAACTTCTCGGTTGAGCTGACGGTGTCCTTCGTCAAGTTATCGGTAATTTTCAGCTGAATGACGTACTTGCCGGGCGCAAGATCGGTGAGGGGGAGGTCTTTAATGACCGTGACCTGTTGCGCCGCTCCAGAAAACTCTTTCGCGTCGGACACAATCTTCTTCACTTCAGCGCCGTTGTTGGAAACCACGATCTCGATTGTCGCCGATGGCTTGTGGGTCTTTTCGTCGACCTTCAGTCCGTAAGCCTGCGTCCACAGTTTCAGAGCCTGATCCTGGCGGAACTCGGCCTTGACGCTCGGTCGAACGTAGTGGTCGCCCAGAACGAAACGAATATCCGGCGAAATGCTGCGCGCCGGCAGAGGCTCCAGCTTGTCCGCGAGCACCACCGTGCTCATCGCCAGTCCCTCATCGGGGAAACTGGGAACCGACAGCCGCTGCTTGATCGTTCCCACGTTCCCGCCGTTGACGTCTTCAATCGCGACATACAGGCTGTAGAGACGTCCCGGGTTCAAATACAGATTGGCCTGATAGACCGTCGGCTTTTCAATTTCCTGATCGAAAATCGAGCTCGCAATATCGCTTCTGGCGGTGTCCTCGAATACCCGGATCAGCCGGCCGCCAACGTCGCGGACCTCGCCGTGGATGCGGACGGTCGCGCTTTGCACGCCGTCTCTTTCCTTGAAAGCCAGGTCCTTGAGCGCGAACTGAAGCGTGACCGGCGTATGCACGGTGGCGTCGGTGACCTTGATGAAGTCCGCCCTCACATCAAACGCGAGCACATTCGTGAGAATCTTCGTGGTTACACTGGGCACGAGATCGGTGTATTTGATGGCCGGCGGCTTCAGGATGTCGGTGTACAGCTGCAGACGGTCGAACTCGCTGGTCGGATAGAGCACACCGGTGCAGTTCCCCAACAGGGCTTTGCCCTGGGCCTTGCAGATGGCCTGGCGGCTGAACGCGTCGGTTTCTCCTTCAAAGAGACCGCCTCCCGGCACGTGGATCATGGCGTCTTTCGCGCTCGGATCGGGCGTCAGCCGGTATTCCCCGCAGATGCAATCATCGACAAACTCCAGACGGACGTTCTGGCCGATCCCATCGATACTGCGATAGCGCCATCGTTCAAACGGAAACGTGTTGGTGAACCCGCCACCTTCTTCCGGATCCCGGTAGTAGCCCCCTCCGGTCGGATGCGTTTCGAGTTCATCGGGGCGGCCGTACGTGACGTAAATGCGACCCCGGTCCGTCTTCCATCCCGGAATTCCGGCCGTGTAGTGATCGTTGGCGTACGCGATCCGCGTATAGAACTCATCCCGGTATTCATTTTCGGCCGTTTCCGGCGACGGATCGCGGCGCAGCCAGAATTGCTCGATGAATTGTTCGCGTTCCTCGTCGGTCTTCAGCAGCTTGAAGGCTTTCTCTTCGGCGGGCGTAATGATGTAATCGACTTCGTCGAGCCAGCGCTGCAGCGCCTTGTTCGCCCGCTCCTTGGCCGCCTTTTCCATTTGTTTGGCGAGTTCTTTTTCTTCCTTTTTCTCCTTCGCCGTTTTGCCGGAATCCTGCTTCTGCGCGGCGACCAGCGCAGGGATAAAGAAAATGGCAACGAGGATGAGGAAAATTCCCCTACGAGTCATAAAGCACCTCGATGGAAACGCGATTTATCGGCCAACATCATAGCACCGGAGGGACGTCTGTCAAGAATCCCGGGACCCCGGTCGGAAGACGAAGGCATGCGCTACTCTGCGCTTTGGGTGAAAGAGAGACTTTCGGCAGTCGGTTCGAGTTTTTCATCGAGCCGCACCTCGGCGCCAAATCCCTTCCCCGTTTGTTCGTTGAAGTACCGGAGATCGAGGAACACCACACGGTATCCCTCGGCGGTTTCCCGCACCTCAACAGCGGGAAAACGCGCGAATCCACGAAACACCGCCGCGGATCGGGCGGTGAGCGCGCGGCTGACGATCGGAGAAGTCATGTTTCCCTTGGGCGTCCGCGCAATTTCCCGATATTGGGCGCCCTCCGGCGCCCGGAAGTGAAGTTTGATGTACTCATTCCGGGTTTCAACGATGCCGGCAAATTCCCGCGGATTGATCATTTCCGGTATGACCGCGGACCGGATCGCGCCCGGGACGCTAGCCTGATAATTCTCGAGGCTTCCACGCGCCGCGTCCCGGAGGGCCACTCGTCCACCAATATAGAAAAGAGCGGCGCCTGCCGCCGCCCAGGCGGCCAGTTTCCTCCGTTTCGTCAGCCTTCCGGCGACGACGCCCGCGATGAGGATGCCGTCGAGGTACAGATCAAACACGTTAAGCGTGTCACCGAAGAACCGATCCTCGCTGAATGGAAGCAGCGGCTGAATTCCGTAGGTGTTGGCGTAGTCCAGCGCCGGGTGCGTGGCCATTGCCAGCAGGGCAACAGCGAGCGTCTTCCAGTAGCTTCGCGTGAACCAGTAGAGGATGCCGCTCAGGGCGATCGAGAGCCCCAGCACGCCAACGATACTGTGAGTGATTCCCCGGTGATGTTCGATGTAGTTCACGCTGCCGGGAAATCCGGTAAGGATGTCCACGTCGGGCAGATTGGCCGCAATCACGGCCGTAAGGGTGGCGTGAGGCGCCCAGCGGTCAAGACCGGATCGGGCCAGAATCAGACCGGTGAGGGTGTGCGTGGAGTTGAACATAAGTCGAGATTCATTTTAGTCCGGCGCTGGCGTATTCCCCGATTTGGATGAAGGCGGGGTGGCACAACGGGAGCACTTTGGGTCCCCGCCTGCTTGTAGGGGCGGTCTATATGACCGCCCAACGTTTCAGGTGGTTCTGTTAAAGTCAGGGATTTCCATTCCGACACGTCGGGCGGTCATAGACCGCCCCTACAGAGGCGGCAGGGGCAGGACTCGTCAGTTTCTTTGGACGCTACGACGACGGAACGGAGCTCGACGTTCCACCGGCCGCGGGCACATAGCACTTCAGGGCGTAGTCCATCACCATCCGGTCGGCGTTGAACCGCCATCCGAGGGTTCGAATGGTTCGCTTCATGCGCTGGATCCATGCTCGCGGCAGGCCATCCACGTCGCGGCGGTAATACAGGGGAATCACCTCTTCGCGCAGGACGCGATAGAGATCTTTGCCATCGCGGGAATCGTGGACCGCTTCGTTTGAGTGCGTTCGGCCGACGCCGATGGCGAATCCGTTCAGACCGTCGTACGCTTCCGCCCACCAGCCATCCAGAATGGAGAGGTTCAGGCCGCCGTTCAAAACGACTTTCTGGCCGCTGGTCCCCGAAGCCTCCAGAGGACGCCGCGGATTATTCAGCCACACGTCGACACCCTGCACGAGGTAGCGTCCAACGTTGATGTCGTAGTCTTCGACGAAAACAAACTTGTCGGCGAATTCGCGTGTTCGCATCAGCTCGG
>DASUFH010000285.1:0-3195 GCA_036274645.1 Terriglobia bacterium | reverse complement strand
GACGCCGCCGGACGTTTCGACCTGCAGGGTATTGTTCCCGGCGATTACAAACTGATTTCGTGGACCGACGCGGAACCATTTGCGTTCTTCGATCCCAGCTTCATTAAACAGGCGGATGAACGAGGTCAGCCGATCCGCATCACCGACTCCTCGAGCGTAACGATCACGGTGACGCCGATCCCCTTCGGAGAAATCGACGGGCGGCCGAATTAGTCTTTTGCAGGGGCGGTCGACCGCAGTTGTCCAAATTACAGGAACTGAGCCCCAAGTGAGGGAATCGGCTTCGGCAAGTTTGATATAGGTCTGCGCTCATCCCGCTCAACCCGGAATCCAGGCGCGCTTACGCCAGGTACGTACGGTTTTTACCCGCACTGCGATTGAACACGATGCGAAGTCCATTGGGGAACTGACAAGTTTTCACCATGGGTGGAAAGGCCTGCAGGCGCAGCGTATCGTCGTTCACGAGGACTCCGTTCCATTGGGCGCGTTGCCCAAGGCCGCGACTCTCGAATGTAATGTGGTCGCCGGAAACGGCTCCGCCTTCGATCGTGTGTTCGGGGCGAATCGAGAGGGAGGCCCTGCAGGGTGTCACAGATCCGGTCACTTTCCCGTCCTTGCCGGTCTTGATTTCAAGCAGGGTCAGCTGGCCGTCCTGTGTCGTCCACCATTTGCCGGCTGCGCCCCGCGGTTCCTTGCGGGAACCTCCGCCGCCCGGTCCGTCGGCGCGCTGGTAGAGCATGGCGCCGCCCAAAGGGGGAGGCGGAGCTGCGCTGCCACTCCGCTGAATGAGGCGCGTATCGACATCGCACGGAAGCACCCCGGACGTCACGAGCGAGATGGCGCCATCGCCCCGAATCGAAGCGGTCCACTGCGTCGGAACCTGAAAGCCGTAGATGCGGGTGTACGTTGTGAATTGAAAGGTCTCGCCGTTGGTCTTTCCGTCGACGATCTTGAGCTTCCCACACCCGGTAACGATGCGGTGCATGCATGCGTCGATCCCGGCAACCGGCGGCAGCGACAGCGACCCGGTCACCGTCCCCTTCTCGCTGTCCACCTTGAGATCCAGTTCGGCCGGCTCTTCCGGAAGCGGAGGGAGATCGAACGCATTCACATGACCGGGATGGATTTCACTGCAGCGCACGTCCGAACGAAGCGGGGCGTTTGACGGCGGTCCGTATTGCGCCAACCACTTCCCGTCCAGCCCGTCGCTCTGGGCGAGCAGAACGGACGCAAAGAACAGCGCGATAAAGAAGGCAACGAACGTACGCATGGATTCCTCCCGAAGCATCGTCTGCTCCGATAACCCTGAAGACGCCCAGTTTCTTAGAGGACCTTCCAACGAACCGGGGGCGCTGGTCACCTCCGCTTCACAACCCGCCTCCGCGCCCACTCCGCCAGTTCCTCTTCGGTACGCTTGCCGGCAGCGAGGCTCAGGATCTCGGTCACGACCTCCGCATCCGGCGAAACGAAGTCATAGCCGTTGATACCCAGGAACGTGACCATGGCGAGGAATCCCACGCGCTTATTACCGTCGCTAAAGGGGTGACCGTTCACCAGGCCGAATCCGTAGGCCGCGGCAAGGACCGCCAGATCACGCTCCTCCCCGTAGACCCATTTGTTGCGTGGCCGGGCCAGGGCGGCCTCCAGGCCGTTCTCATCGCGCACACCCGGATGGCCGCCGTGCTCCTTCAGTTGGTCGTGATGAATCGAGTCGATCACGAGCCGGTTCAGCCACCGCGGTTCGGTTGCACGCCGCGGCATGAATCACCGGGCAAGTTCGCGAAGAGCCGCCCGATACTTCCGTGCCGCCTTGGCCGCAATCTTCAAGGCCTCTTCGGTCGCCGGATCATAAGGCGTCAGCAGGATTCCCTTTTCCGTTTCGACCGCCAGAACGCGGTCTCCGGCCTCAAGCCTCAACCGGTCGGCCATATCTTTGGGGAGCGTGGCGCTCACGGACCCGCCTGCCTGCCTGAGAGTCACTTCCTTGACCATTCCGGCATAGTAGCACGAATGTGCTACCGGCCAGACGGGGAAGAGCCGCCACGTGTAGAATTTTGAATGTTGGCTCATCGCGATCCTCACGCGTCTCATTTCTCAGGCGCTCCTACTCAAAGGCAAACGAAATTGAAATGTCACCCGTAAACTCGATGGATTCGCCGTTCACGGTTTCTGTTTGGAAGCGCCACTTGCGAACCGCCTCCAGGGCAACTTGCCGCAGCAGCTGATGGCCGCTGATCACCCTGGCATCGCGGACGGTTCCGTCCCTTGCCACATCGACAGACAACCTGACGGTATCGCCAACGCGCGCTGTGCGCGCCAGGCCTGGATACTCCGGCATGACACACGAGACGCAGCGCAAAGCGAGACCGGCATCCGCAATGAGACGCACGTTCGGTGTAATCGCCGTGATGAACAACTCGTCCCTGTCGTCGACGCCGATGCGTATTCGTTCCTTTTGCAGATCGCTAGCGCCGTAAGTCATCGCTTGCATGCGGTAGCCCGCGGGCAGGCCCAACCCCACGGAATATTCACCTTCCGGGAAAGAGGCTTTGAACGTTCCGTCCGGCTCTAAATCCGCGGTGACCGTCACATCCCCGCCCGGCCCTGACAAAATGAAGGAAAACGAAAACTTCCGGATTCCAGGCGTCGCAAACCGGACGCGACCTCGGACTTCCCTGGCGGCGGGCGCGGCAAGGATGATGTCGAGGTTTTTCAGGCCCTGATGAGAAACGTTGAGGGCGTCCGGGGAAACAGGCCACGCCGGGCTGAGGCGAATATCGTAAGAACCGGGTGGAACCATCGGGAATTCGAAGGATCCGTCTGGATTGACCAGGGCCTCCGGATTCTCGAACCAGGCTGTCCTCGTACTGGCGCGTGCTGAAGGTCGGAGCTTGACCATGACCGGACCACTGGGAATGCTTTCCGAACCCGTAACTAGGCCACTGACCCGAGGTCCTGCCGACAAAGCCACAAGCGTAATTACGATCGGCTTTGGCGGCGTCTTGGCAGAGATTCTCAGTGGGTTGGCGAGCAGATCGATGGATCCAGACATCAGCGACTTTACTGTATAACCGGCGGGAAGCGGCTCCCAGATTACCCGGTAGTCACCTTCCGCCAGGAGGACGGATCCACTCTCGACCTCGACCTCGACGACTCCACGACTGCCCTGATAAGGCATAAACAACAAGCTGATCC
>DASUFH010000284.1:0-6231 GCA_036274645.1 Terriglobia bacterium | reverse complement strand
AACCACGAAACGTCCAAACTCGATGAGCGGCGAAAACGCCGACCGAATCAGCCCGACCGGACGGCGCTGTCCCGCAAACGGATTTCCCCACAGGCCGTTTCGTATCCCGATGCCGGCAACAACAACGATCTCTACTGCGACCGCCACCAAAGCGCCCCACCACAAGACGCCGGTCGTGGCTTCCGACCACGGCGCCTCCCGCCCGGAACGCCGCCATACCGCGGCAGCGACCAGCCCCACCCACGGCAGTGAGGCCGCTATCCACAGCGCGCACTCCCTCCAGCCGGCGCCCGGTTCCATTGCAATCGAACCGGCGCCCCCACGAAGGCGCGGGTCGATGGCCGCATAGCTCAAATCGGTGACGAGATTGATGACGATAAAGAACGCGCCGACCAGCATCACCGCCGCCTGGAGCGGTTGCGCGTCAAGAACGTTGATGGAATCGATCACGTACACGCCGATACCGGGCCAGCCAAAGATCGTTTCCGTCAACACGGCCCCGCCCAGCAGGTATCCGAATTGCGCGCCGATGGCCGTCACAATCGGAATGAGCGCGTTCGGAATCGCGTGACCGACGATGACGCGGCCTCGCGGAATGCCCTTGGCCCGCGCCGTGCGAATGTAGTCTTTTCCGAGGGCCTCGATCATGTTGGCCCGCGTCATGCGCGCAATCAGAGCCATCGGTACAGTCGCCAGGACGGCCGCGGGAAGCGCCAGGTGCCGCAGGACATCCCAGGTCAGTTCCAGATTGCGGTACACGAACGCGGCATCGATCAGGTAAAAGCCCGTAACCGCCTCGAAAGTCGGCCATGCCGCCACGTCCAGGCGCGCGCCAAACGGCAACAGGCCCAGACCTCCGGCAAACGTTTTCTGGGCAAGGAACCCGAGCCAGAAGATCGGCATCGATACTCCGACCAGCGCGAGCGCCAGACACACGAAATCCATCAGGCCGCGCGGCCGGATCGCGGCCAGCGTTCCGAGACTGATCCCCACCACGCCCGCCAGCAACATGGCCGCCACCGCCAGTTCGATCGTCGCGGGCAGCCGCTCCCCGATTTCCTCCGCCACCGGCCGGTTCGTCCGATGGCTTCTCCCCAGATCCCCCTTCGCCATACGCGACAGGAATCGCCCGTATTGCGCCAGCAGAGGATCATCAAGCCCTTCATGCGCGCGGAATTGCCGGACGTTTTCTTCGGTGGCCCGCTGGCCGAGAATCGCGCGCGCAGGATCCCCCGGAAGCAAATGCAACAGGAGGAACGACACAAAGCTGACCCCGACAAGCATCGGCAATGCGGCCAGCGCGCGGCGAAAAGCGAACGAAATCATCTGACCTACTTCATCGGATTGATCGGGTATCCGTCAAGCGCGCATTTACGCGAAGCTCTGCAGGGGGGTCTGTGACCGCCCACGATCTTGAACTCCTTGAGCAACCAGGCGGTGTTTCCCAAACATTCCGGGCCGGTCATAGTTGGCCATGTTTCCAGGGGAACACCCGCAAGGATGAAACAATCCGCGTTAAGTCCTTTAGATGCGTTTTGTTTCTTTCTAGACCGCCCCTACAGGCAGACGGGGCCTTTTACGCTTTGGCCGGATTTCAAACGGAAGTATCCTAGCCCGCCATGACAACAACCAAAATATGGCAAGTGATCGCCGCCTCCGCAGTCGGCACAATGATCGAGTGGTATGACTTCTATATCTTCGGAAGCCTCGCCACGATCATCTCGCCGCTGTTTTATCCGGGCGGCAACGAAACACTGGCCCTGATCGCGTACCTCTCGACGTTTGCAGTCGGATTTGTCGTACGGCCGTTCGGCGCGCTCTTCTTTGGGCGGATCGGCGATCTGGTCGGCCGAAAGTATGCTTTCCTCGTCACGCTCCTGATCATGGGCGGCGCCACGGCGATCATCGGGGTTTTACCGACCTATCAGAGCATCGGGTTTGCCGCGCCCGTGGCCTTGCTGCTGATTCGCGTGTTGCAGGGACTCGCTCTCGGTGGAGAGTATGGCGGGGCGGCGGTTTACGTGGCGGAACACGTTCCCGACGAAAAACGCGGCTTCTACACGAGTTTCATTCAGATCACCGCCACTCTCGGGCTGTTCGTATCGCTCGCTGTCATTCTGGTTGTCCAGAACTCGATGTCCAAAGAAGCGTTTGGCGAATGGGGCTGGCGCGTGCCGTTCCTGATCTCGATCTTCCTCGTCGGGATATCGCTCTACATCCGGATGCGGATGAAGGAGTCGCCCATCTTCAGTCACATCAAAGGCGCCGGCATGACCTCCGCAAAACCGCTCAAGGAGGCGTTCACCCACTGGGTCAATCTGAAACGCGTGCTCATTTCACTGTTTGGCGCCACGGCCGGCCAGGGCGTGGTCTGGTACACGGGCCAGTTTTACGCGCTGTTCTACCTGCAGACGATTCTTAAGGTGAACGGCACATCGGCCAACTACATCATCGCCATGGCGCTTCTGGCGGGCATGCCGTTTTTCGTCGCGTTCGGCGCGCTGTCGGATCGGATCGGCCGCAAGAAAATCATGATGGCGGGATGCCTGCTCGCCGCGATCAGCTACGTCCCCATCTACCACGCCATGCAGGCGGTTGCCGGCTCCAACGTGATCGCGGCCACCTACAAGACCAATCCGGTCACGGGGGCGATCTCGCTCACTCCCGTGATCGACGAGGCAGGCACGGCCGCCAAAGAGGCCCTGCCCTATGTGGACTTCCCGACGCTGATGGCCGATCCCGCCGCTCAGCAGCTCATGCTGCTCGTGTTCATCCAGGTGCTCTTTGTCACGATGGTGTACGGACCGATCGCCGCGTATCTCGTCGAAGCGTTCCCGGCCAAGATCCGTTATACAGCCCTCTCGCTTCCCTACCACATCGGCAATGGCGTGTTCGGCGGACTGCTGCCGGTCGTCGGGCTGTATATCGTGGCGTACACGGGAAACATCTATTCGGGCCTGTACTATCCGATCATTGTGGCCGCCATCACATTCGTCGTTGGATCGCTGCTCCTGGAAGAAACCCATCACGAGAAGATCTGGAAGGAAGTCGAGCAGCACGCGGCCTCAGCCCACGCCGCAGATCATAAGGAGCAAAAACATCGTTAGTTAACGTCCTTGCCGGGGTAGTCTATGACCGCCCTGCCCTTCGTCTCACGAGTTTCGAAAGAAACCAGTCAGCGCCCTTCCCTCCCCTTGTAGGGGCGGTCTATGACCGCCCGCCGTTTCGGGATGGAAATCTCTGATTTGAACAGAAATTCACCCCGAAACGATGGGCGGTCATAGACCGCCCCTACAAACCGGCGGGGACCCACAACATGTCCCCACCGCATAATCGTCGGGCAGCCACGGCCGCGCTGTTCATAACTTCGCAACGGTCTGATGGCATGCTTACGGCTGGAGAACGACTTCAATGACGCGCCCCACTGCGACTCCCTCTGGAGAGATTGAAAACCTCAGCGAAATCATCAGCCAGATTCTGCCCCTCCCCGGAGAGATGCCGAGTCTGCAAGGCATCGACGTCTATGGGGGCTCCATCCCCTTCAAAGGAGTGGCGGGCGGCGATCACATCATCTATGTCGACTTCAAGAAGCGCTTCGATCTCGAAGCCCGGATACAGCGCGCCTTTGCCGAGGGGCATCCGGAGATCGTCGGTAATCTCGAAGCCGGCCGCAGAAAGGCCGGGATCGCGCTCATGGATGTGTCCGGGCATCACGCGACCGACGCGGCGCTGGCGGCCATGCTGCATCAGGCTTTTCTGCTGGGGGCCATCTACGAACTGGACATCTTCGGACACATCACGAAGCGTCTCTTTGAAAACCTGAACTCACGATTCCACAGTTCGTCGAGCATGCACAAGTTCGTCACCATGATCTATGGCGAGATCGACGAGGACGCGACATTCCGGTTCCTTTCGGCAGCGCATCCGCCGCCGGTCGTGTTTTCGGTGATGCACGACCGGTTCATGGAAGTATCCGAGGATCTCTGCACGTCGTTTCCTCCGATCGGAACCCTGCCTTCCGCCGACACGATCGACCGCAACACCATGTCGAGCATCCTGGGGTTCAAGGAACGCTACCGCCTCAATGAGTGGCGGTTGATCGGGTCGGGCGATGTGCTGATGCTCTATACGGATGGCCTTCTCGAGCACAGCCGCAACGGCGAGCCTTACTTTCCGCGCTGCCTGGAACAGCGGATGCGCGAGGTGAAACATGGCAGCGCCGCCCAGATCTTCAACGCCGTGATGACGGACATGCTGGACTTTGCGCCTCCGGCAGACGACGTCAGTGTCGTGATTATCAAACGGAACTAGAGGCCCGCGCCCCGGCCGGCGAAGCGGCACTGCGCGTCGTCGCGATGGACGAAGTACGTCTTGTAATTGGACGCCGCAGGATTCATGCAGCCCGAAAGATTCAGCAGTTCGATCTTCCGAAACTCCGTCGGAGCGCTTTCTCCCTGGATCGTGATGTAACCCTCGCCGAGCAGCATGCCGTCTTTCTTGACCGCCGGATCGAAGTTGGACACTGCGCCTCCGCCGATCTGTGGCAGGTCGTACTCCAGGACCGTCTTTCCCTCCACGATGTGCCGGATGTGCTCCGAGCCCCGCACTTCAACTTCCACCCGCACCCACTGATCGCCGCGATAGGTCGGGGACGTCGAATTTGTGCAATGTCCGCGAACCATCGCGCCGTTCTGAAAGATTTCCGTGCCGGGCGTGCAGACGTTTGCAGTTGATCGCTCACCTTCGGCTGCGCCGCCCAACAGTTGCGCTTCGATGGATATCGGAAAGTCCTGGTTGAGGCCCATGCTTTCCGGCGCCTGACTGTGGAGCATCAGCCCATTGTTCCGCAACGCCCACGACGGCCCACCCCTGGCTTGCTCGCCGACGAAGCGATATTCGGCGGCAATGATGTAGTGCGAAAACTTCTGCCGGTAGAACAGGTGGCCGAACTTATTGTCGAAGGCGGGGTACCTGTCGTAACTCACCTGGAGCACGCCGTTCTCGACGCGAAACGTGTCCGCAAAGTTCTCTCCAAGCGGGTAGCCGGTGATCTTCGGGATCCAACCATCCAGGTTCTTGCCATTGAAGAGCTGAATCCACTCCTTGTTGTCCGGACTCTGCCGGGCGAAGGCCGGAAGCGCGAGCACAAGCAGCAACAACGCAAAGATCCGTTTCATGCGGCGTATGTTACTCCATCCCATAAACCCAGCGCTCGTCGGGGCGGACTCCCGGGAAACTACACTGCATGCCCCCTGCTTCAAACCAGGGGAAACGTCAGCAGCAGGGCGTCCCACAGGAGGTGCGACACGGTGGGCGTGACCAGATCATCGGTCGCGGCATAGAGCCAGCCCCAGAAAAGGCCACATCCCAGCGCCGCCACGAGAAGCAGCGGGCTGAACGCGGCCCAATGACACGCGGCGTAAAGCGCGGCGCCGGCGGCAACGCCCGCAGGCCGCCCCCAGCGTTCCATCAGCCATCGCGCGATGACTCCGCGCCAGACCGCCTCTTCGGCAAACACGATCATCACCAGGGTCGGCGCAAGAAAGGGCCATGAATGCCTGCCTTTCCACGCATAGAGCGCGCCCGCGCCACGCTCCCATCCCGGCCACAACGGCGGCAACAGGAATCCCGCAATCCCGCGCGTCAGCCCGTAAAGCGCAAGGCCCGCGACAAGTCCCAGAACAATACGCGAGATGGAAGGGTTCAGACGACGCACAGCCGGCAAGGTCAGGGCGATCGCCAACGCCCCGCCCATGGCCAGAGTCATCCCCATCCATGCGTCCGACACGAATCCGAAAACAAACGAAAGGGCGGCCAACGCAAAGACCAGGAGGGTCAGAAACAGCGCCGGAGACGTCTCCGCCGCCGGACGCGGCGCTGAAAACAGACGAAGACGGAACGGAGAAGAGCGGCGCGCGGTCTCCGTCACGGGACGAATGCGTTCCGCCGTAAACGGCGCCGTCACAAGACCCAGCGTCCGACGCGCCGGTTCCGGATCGCCGTCCATACCTTCCTCCAACATGGCCAGTTGCGCGCGCGTGGAAAGCGGCTGGCGCATGGTCCTTTCCATGAACCAGACGGGAAAACGCATCAGGGCGACAGGAGTGGCCCATATCGTGATCGGTAGTCCGAGTGAAGCGGCCACGCGTTCGACCACTCCACGCAATGTCAGACGATCCGGACCCACCACGTAGAAGGTCTGTCCGATCGCGCCGGGCGCCTTGATCGCAG
>DASUFH010000283.1:0-12429 GCA_036274645.1 Terriglobia bacterium | reverse complement strand
CTTGCGCGAAGACCGGGAGCAGTATGGACTACGCAAGTGCGTATGTCAACCAATAAAGCACTTAACCTACTCAAATGTCCAAACTCCAGGGGCGGTCATAGACCGCCCCTACAGGCAGGCGGGAAGCCAAAGCCTAAAGGAAAGCAGATTCAGAGACGTACACGTGAAACTCCAGCCCACGATCTTGAATCCTGGATAGACAAGGTCATAGACCGCCCGACACGAAGACTCAGGCGGCGCGCAAATTCAACCGGCGAAGAATTTCCCGTTTCGTTTCCACCAATCGCGAATCCCACATGCGGCCCCACTCGCTGTCGGTCAGCCGGCCGTGCGAGCGGAGCTGATCCGGGCGGGCCGCAGCGAGGATCCGGCGGTTGCCGAAGCTGACAGCTGTCGGCCGCGCGTAACGGTCGAGTTCCCGGATGGCGTCGTTCAGCGCCGGTTCCACCGTCGATCGGTGCGCGTCAAGCAGCCAGTCGAGTATCGCCCATGAGAATGCCGCATGGCCGCGTTCCTCGCGCGCAATCCGCTCCAGCGTCGCTCGGGTTACGGGTTCCTCGCAAACTGCGGCGCAGGCCGCAGCGACATCGGCGTTGAAGTCCTCCAGCTGGCATCCGTCCGTGAGCGACTCCCTGGCCAGCAGGAGTCGCGGATCCTCCTTTTCGGAAAGACCTTCGAGCAGCAGGTCCGGCATCGGCTCGACCGTGCGCGAACGGCCCGCATAGCCGGCCGCCAGCGCAAAGCAGGCGCGGGTATGGGCGATTTCCTCCATGGCGGCGCGATGCGACCATTCCAGCAGTTCGGCGGGAGCTCCGGCAGCCGCGAGCAGCCATGACACGCGGGCGAACGCCGGTACGGAGGCATGTTCTTTCTGCGCGTCATGCCACCAGAGTTCCGCCAGCGCCAGCCGGGTCGGTTCATCGAGACCCTGCGGGTCGGGCCGGGCGCCCAGCGTCCAGTCGCTGCCTTCCCGCAATGTCGGATACGTCTGGCGGCCACGAATGCGCAGAGGCCGGCCCCACGCGGCCCCTCCCAGCATGGCCAGTCCGTATGCGACTACCCCGAGAGAACCGCCAACCACAGCTCCCACCGCCGCCACCGCGCCGAAGCGGATGGAACTGCGGCGCCGTTCGCGCCGGCCCAGGACGATGGCCGCGATTCCGAGAACCAGTTGAGCCAGAGCGAGCGCGACAAATGCGAAGAATCCAATTTCAATCCGGCGTGGCGAAGAGATGCCGTACAACCAGACGGCCATGTTCAGCGGGATAATGGCGAGGGCTATCCATCCAACGGTTGCCGCAGTGGACCTCCTGGCGCCAGGGGAAGAAGAGTCCGTTTGTTCCATGGGACCGAGCATAGGCGCGAGGAACTGTCTGGCGCAACAGTGAGCGGTGAAAAGGAGCGGTGAAAAGGAGCGGTCAAAATCGACGCTACCGGTGGGTCTGCAGGCAGCCACTCAGCCGGCTCGAAGACGCGGCGCCGATCCTTTCAAGAAATCGATAAAGTCTTCCGGATTCCCGGTATGATGCGCCGCGCAGGCACAGGAGGCGGTCATGGTCCGATGGAAAAGCGGCGCGCTGATGGCGGCGCTGATAACGCTCGTTGTGGCGACAATGGCGGTGTCCGGCGCGCAGGTCGGAGTCGATCCGAATATCCAGGCGAAGATCCGGGCGGAGGGGATGGATCGGTCTGAAATCATGCGGACCATGCACGTCCTGACCGATATCTACGGCCCGCGATTGACAGGCTCCCCGAATCACGAAAACGCCGCGAGGTGGGCCATCCGCCAGATGGAATCGTGGGGGCTGGTCAACGGGCGCCTCGAGCCGTGGGATTTCGCGCGTCCGGGCTGGCTGAATGAAGAAGCGTCGGGTCAGATTGTGGCGCCGGTGAAAGATAACCTCGTATTTGAGGTGCTGGCGTGGACTCCCTCTACCAGGGGAACGGTCATCGCCAATGTCGTGCAACTCATTCTTCCGACCGGGCCTCCGGCGCCCAACCGGGGACGTGGCGGCGGGGCGCAGACGCCCACGCAAACATTTCTGGGGCCGACAGAAGACGAGTTGAAGCAGTATCTGGCCGGGATGGCGCCGCAGGTAAAGGGCGCAATCGTCCTGGTCGGGCCACACATCAACGTTCCGTTTCAGGAACAGCCGCCAGCCAAACGTCTGACGGAGCAGGCCGCGCGCGCCAGGTACAACCCTCCCGCCAGTCCCGCCCCCGCGCCTGCCCGCGGCGGTGGTGGGGGCCAGCGCGGCCCGGCGCCCCAACAGGGACCGGCGCGCCTGACAAACGCCCAGGTTGCCGCAATCCTGAACGACTTCCTTGTCGCCAACGGCGTGGTGGTCCGCGTCAATGACGCGGGCCGTGAACACGGGCAGATCCGCGCGTTCAACTTCAGCGGCTACGATCCCACCAAAACGGTACCCACCGTCGTGCTGCGCAACGAGGACTACGGACGCGTTTCGCGAATCCTTGCCGATGGCTCAACGGTCACCTTGAAATTCACCATCGTCAATCGGGATTTTCCGGAAGGGAAGACGTCTTACAACGCGATCGCTGAAATCGAGGGCACAGACAAGAAGGAAGAAGTCGTGATGCTCGGCGGCCATCTGGATTCCTGGCACTCGGCCACCGGCGCCACCGATAACGCCATCGGATGCGCCATCATGATGGAAGCCGCCCGCATCCTGAAGTCCATTGGCGTCCGGCCGCGCCGCACGATTCGAGTGGCGCTGTGGAGCGGAGAGGAGCAGGGGCTGCTGGGGTCGCAGGCATATGTCTCCCAGCATTTCGGCGCCGCGGAAGACCCGAAACCAGAGTTCAGGTTATTTAACGGATACTTTAATGTCGATAGCGGAACCGGCTTGATTCATGGCGCGTCAATCTTCGGTCCATCGGAAGCTGCGGCCTTTGTCGGCCAGCACCTGAAGCAGTTCGAAGACTTCGGTGTATACGGGGCCATTTCGACATCGAGCCGCGCCACCAGTGGCACCGACAGCACGTCGTTCAACGCCGCGGGCCTGCCCGGCATCGGGCTTGGCCAGGATCCCATCGAATACAACAGCCACACGTGGCATACCAATCTCGATACCCTGGAACGCATCGTTGAAGACGATGCAAAGAAATCCGCCACCGCTATCGCCTATGCGGTCTACCAGCTCGCGATGAGTGACGAGATGATCCCGCGTTTCTCCCGGGAAGCGATGCCCTCTGCGCCACAGGCTGCCCAGACAACCGGGCGATAGTTGGATCGAAGAGATGACGGAGGAAGTAGTGCGAAAGGCGTTCGAAAATGCCGAGGGACGGAATTGAACCGCCGACGCCGGCCTTTTCAGGGCCGCGCTCTACCATCTGAGCTACCTCGGCACGAGCCCAAAGAGGATACCCGAAACGCCAATGCGATGGAAGATTGAAGATGACCGGAGTTCAGTTCCGGGTGGCCGGAGAAACTTCGATAACGACTTCGCCGGGACGGACGAGCTTGAGTTCTTCGCGGGCGATTTTCTCGATCAGGGAAGGATCGGAGCGGAGTCGCTCGTTTTCTTCGGAGAGTCGCTGGATCTCGGCAATGATCGCGGCATTTTCCGCCTCGATGCTTGAGAGTTTCTGTCGCTTATGGCGCACGGCGAGGTAGCCGTTGTCGTTGAAGACAGCAAGCACGAGGATCGCGAACGTGAGCAGGCCCGCCACGCTCAACGCGACTCGGACAATCAAACCGTGCATTACTTTCCGGTGATCCACTCTCTACCGCGCTCCAGCAGCCGATTCAACTCGTCGATCGTTCCCGATTCCGCATAAAAGCGAACAACCGGCTCGGTGCCGGAGGGACGCATCAACACCCAGCTATCGTCATCGAATATCAGCTTCAAGCCGTCTGTGCGATTCACCCGCGCGACAGGCCGGCCGGCAAACTCCCGGACGTCCGCGCTAATTTTCTCGCGGATTGAACCGGCGTTTTCCGGCGCAAGCCGGACATTCAAGCGGCGATTATACACAGCGCCTACCTTCGAAAAAAGTTCATTCAATTGATTTTTAAGGGTTTTTTTGCGGTTTGCGACCATTTCCGCGGCCAGCAGGCAGGCCAGGATGCCATCCTTCTCCGGCAGGTGCCCCTTGATCGACAGGCCGGCGCTCTCTTCGCCCCCCAGAATGATGCGTCCATCCTTGATGTATTCGCCGATGTATTTGAACCCGACCGGGGTCTCGAGCAGTTCCAGGCCGTGCAGACGCGCGACGCGGTCGACCAGATGGCTGGTGGCGACACTGCGCGCCACGGCGTCCTTCCAGCCACGGCTCTCGACCAGGTAGTCCACCAGCAGAGCAATGAGATCGTTGGGCGCAATGAACGTTCCGTCCGCGTCCAGCACACCGAAGCGGTCGGCGTCGCCGTCGGTGGCCATGCCGATGTTCAATCCCCGTTCGAGAATCATGTGACGCAGATCACCCAGACGATCTTCGGAAGGCTCCGGATGGTGTCCGCCGAATGTGACATCGCGATGGGTGTGCAGCGCCGCGACGGGGATGCCGTTCTCTTCAAGAATGCGATCCAGATAGCCGGCGCCCGAACCGTGCAACGCGTCGTAGGCGACCTTCAGATTGGCGCGTTTGATCGCCTGAAGATCGACTTTCGTCGCGAGATCGGCAAGATACGCCGGACCAATGTCGATCGGTTCGATCGGTCCCGACGGTGATTTTTCGTTGAAGGTCCAGCCGGCGGCGCTGAGACTGTCGATCTCGCGCTCGATCCGGGACGTCACTTCCGGCAGCGCAGGCGCCCCGTCCGAGGTGGAAAACTTCAGGCCGTTGTATTCGGCCGGATTGTGACTGGCCGTGATATTGACGGCCCCGTCGAGCTTCTGTTGACGGATCGTGAACGACACGCCCGGCGTCGGTACCGGCCGGTCACACAGCAGCACTTTCACGCCTCCTGCCGACAACACGCGCGCGGCCTCGTGGCCGAAGCGCTCGCCCAGGAAACGCGTGTCGTAGCCCACGAGGATCCGGGCCGACGCATTGCGTTCGCGCGCGTAGCGGCCGATTGCCTCGGCGCAGAGACGCACATTGGAAAATGTAAATTCATCGGCGACAATCGCCCGCCATCCGGAAGTGCCAAACCGAATCACCGTTTTCATGAGAGGATCATAACAATGAACGCCATCGCATTGATGCGGGGAGTTGTGACGCAATGACGGATTACATAATTGTTCTGGTCACCTGTGAAAGTCCCGCCGAAGCCGAACGTATTGCCGAAAGCGTCGTCGCTGAAAAACTTGCCGCGTGCGTCAATGTGTTGCCGGGTATCCGTTCCTGTTTTGTCTGGGAGGGAAGCCAGAACTGGTCCAGCGAAGTGCTGCTGTTCATCAAGACCACCCGCGCGCGCTTCGACGCGCTGAAGGAACGCGTCATCGCGCTCCACAGCTACACCACGCCTGAGATTGTGGCCACGCCGATCGTTGCCGGTCTGGAAAGTTATCTCGGCTGGATCCGCGAATCCGTCGGGGATGGCGCGGATCCCCGGTCCGGTGGCGAGACGCCTGCTTCCTGATAAACTTCGTGTCCGTGAACGAACGACTGCGCATCATGGTGTACCGGCATTCCGCGTTCTACACCCCTCTGATCGGCGCGATAGCGGCCGGGTTTCTTCGCGACGTGGGACTGGAAACGGAGTACTTCACGAAACCCAAGGGCCGGAATCATTATGAGATGTTTCGCAACGGCGAAGTCGACATCATGCAGGCCGCCGTGTCCAGCAGCTGGGACCCTCTGTCCAGAGGGATTACCGACATCCCGAAACACTTCGCTCAGATTAACCAGCGCGATGGGTTCTTCATTGCGGCCCGCAACCCGGCGGGCAGTCCGTTTGACTGGCGGATGCTCGAAGGCGCCGCGCTGGTAGCCGATCACGCGCAGCAGCCCCTGGCGATGCTCAAACACGCGGGACGTCTTCGCGGTGTCGACTGGAGCCGGGTCCGGCTGATCAACGCGGGAGCGCCGGACGATATGCAGACGGCGTTTTTATCCGGCGTGGGCGATTTCATCCACCTGCAGGGACCGTCGCCGCAGCAGCTCGAAATGCAGGGAGCGGCGCGCGTGGTGGCGCGGGTTGGCGAGGCCATCCCGACTGTCGCGTTCAGCACGCTGATGGCCATGCCAAATTTTCTTTCCAGTCCTCAGGCAGCGGCGTTCATGGTCGCATATCGCCGGGCGCTGGCGTGGGCCAATGACGCGCCCGCCGCGGAGATTGCGGAGGCGGAGGCCCCGTTCTTCGATAACGCGATATCACGGGAAGCGCTCGAGTCCGCAGTCGCGGAATATCAGCGACTGGGAACGTGGAGGAGAGACCCGGCAATCCCCCGCGATCAGTACGAAACAGCGATGCACATCTTCATTGCGGAAGGCGTGTTCGATCGCTGGTTCCCGTATGAGACGGTGGTCCTGAATCCTCCGGTCCCCTTGTAGTGGCGCGGCTCCTGGATCTGTCCCCCGGTTGTCCATTGTCTATTGATGTTGTCGATTGTCCGATGAACTTCTTTTTTTCAGATGGACGCGAAGGCGTTGTCGAGGTCGGCAATGAGGTCGTCGATGTCTTCGATGCCCACGGATATCCGGACTAGCCCGTCCGTAATACCCAGGCGCGCGCGCTGTTCGGCTGGAACGGAAGCGTGCGTCATCGTTGCCGGGTGCGAGATCAATGTTTCAACGCCTCCCAGACTTTCCGCCAGCGAACACAACTCCACCCGTCCCAGAAACGCTTTGGCTTTCTCCAGCGATTCCAGTTCGAACGCAATCATCGCGCCGAAACCCGACATCTGGGCGCGCGCCAGCGCGTGCCCGGGATGGGAGGGCAGTCCCGGGTAATAGATCTTCAGCACCTGTCCCTTGTTCTCCAGGTACTGCGCAATGGCCATGCCGTTGGCGTTATGCGCGTCCATGCGCACAGGAAGGGTCTTGATGCCGCGCAACACGAGCCAGGAATCAAAGGGCGACAGAATCGCGCCGGCCGCGTTCTGGATGAACTGAAGCTTTTCGGCGTCTTCCGGTTTCTTCAGAATGACGACGCCGCCAACGCTGTCGCTGTGACCATTGAGGTATTTCGTCGTGCTGTGAACGACGATATCGGCGCCCAGTTCCAGGGGCCGCTGCAGATACGGCGTCATGAATGTGTTGTCGACCACCAGGTGACAGCCCGCTTTGGCCGTAACGGCGCCGACGGCTTTCAGATCGGTAATGGCCATGAGCGGATTCGTGGGCGTCTCGACAAAGACCATCCGGGTGTTGGGACGCAGGGCGCGCTCGACCATGCGGATGTCCGTCGTGTCGGCGAACGTGAATTCCACGCCGTAGGGACGCACGATCTTGTCGAAGAGGCGGAACGTGCCGCCATATACATTGCTGGAACAGATCGCGTGATCGCCCTGCTTGAGGAGCAGCTGCGTGACGGCCGTTTCCGCCGCCATGCCGGAAGCGAACGCGTAGGCCGCCACACCTTTCTCCAGGACCGCCATGTTGCGTTCGAGCGCCAGCCGGGTGGGATTCTGCGTTCGCGCGTATTCAAATCCCTTGTGTTTGCCCAGTTCTTCCTGAACGTACGTGGAGGTCTGAAAGATTGGCACGGTCACCGCGCCGGTTGACGGGTCCGGCTCCTGACCGGCATGGATCGCGTCGGTCCTGAAACCCATGGCTAATTTTCTCCGAAGTATTCCTCGCGGGACACGAGCACGGCGCGGGCTTTGCTGCCTTCGGGCGGACCGATGAGGCCGGCCCGCTCCATGCCATCGAGAATCGCGGCGGCGCGTCCGTATCCAATATGGAGACGCCGCTGGAGGAGGGAAGTCGACGCCTTGCCCATATCGATCACGACCCGCACCGCGTCGTCGTACATCTCATCGAGTTCGCCGTCGGTGTCAAAGCCGGCGGCGCCCTCTTCTTCCGGCGGGGCCAGAATCTTTTCGTTGTAGGTCGGCTTACCCTGTTGTTTGAGGAAGTCGACCACTTTGGCGACTTCCTCTTCGGTCACCAGCGCGCCGTGAAGCCGCATCAGACGGGAAGAGCCGGGAGGCAAAAACAGCATGTCGCCGCGGCCCAGCAGCTGTTCGGCGCCGTTGGAATCGAGAATGGTCCGTGAATCGACTTTCGAGGTGACGCGGAACGACACGCGCGCGGGAAAATTGGCCTTGATCAGGCCGGTGATGACGTCCACGCTGGGCCGCTGGGTGGCGAGAATCAGGTGGATGCCGACGGCGCGCGCCATCTGCGCGAGCCGGGTGATGGACTCTTCCACTTCGCGCGCCGCGGTCATCATGAGGTCCGCGAGTTCGTCGATGACGATCACGATATAGGGCAGCGGCTCGCGGTCCTCTTCGGTTTCTCCGTCCTCCAGGCCCGGGATGGCGCGCTGGCGCGCCTGGTCGTTGTACGCCTCGAGACTCCGCACGCCGCGCTTGGCGAGCTTCTTGTAGCGGTTCTCCATCTCCGTCACGGCCCATCGCAGGGCGTTCTGGGCGATCTGCGGCTCCGTCACGACGGGGACGAGCAGGTGCGGGATGTCCTGATAGAGTCCCAGTTCGAGTCGCTTGGGATCGATCATGATCATCTTCACCTGGTCGGGCCGCGCGCGATAGAGCAGCGACAGGATCATGGCGTTGATGGAGACGCTTTTACCGGTTCCGGTTGACCCGGCGGCCAGCAGGTGCGGCATCTTCTGCAGGTCGGAAACGACAATACGGCCACGAATGTCCTTGCCGAGCGCAAGGGGCAGCCGGGCGGTTCCCGATGAGTATTCCGTCGATTCCAGCAGCTCCCGGAGAACGATTGTGGCCCGCTCGTTGTTGGGCACTTCGATACCGACGGTGGCTTTGCCCGGGATCCGGTCGATACGAACAGATTCGGCTTCGAGCGCGAGACAGAGGTCATCGCCCAAACCGGTGATCTTGGCGTACTTCACGCCCGGCTCGGGCTTGAACTCGAACGTGGTGACGACCGGCCCCGGATGAATCTGCTGCACCGATCCTTCGACATCGAACTCGCGCGCCTTCTGTTCGAGCTGCGCAGCCCGCTGGCGAAGTTCTTCTTCGTTGAGTTTGGCCATCGCGATGGCAGGGTGGAGCAGGGTTGTCGACGGCAGATTCGATTCGGGCGCCCTGGACGGCGGAAGCGTCGAGGTCGGGACCACGGCCGGCACCGGACGGCTGGATTGGGGGTTAAACGCCGGAAGCGAAGGCTGGGCCGGCTTCGCCGGACGGCGGGGCTCCGCCGCAACGGCCGACTGCGATCGGGCCGGGGCCGCCGGCTTTTCTTCCTCATCATCCGCCACGACGGGCACAGAAACCCTGGGCGTAACGATCACCTGTTTCTTCGGCGCCTTCTTTTCTTCGGTTTTGCGCTGCGCTTCGCGCCTGACGCGCTCTTCGCGCCAGGCGTTATAGCGGTCCGCCCAACGCGATACGAAGGCAAAACGCGGTTTCAATACACTCATGGCCCAGGAAAAGGAGAATGTCGTCGCGAGAAACAGGGAAATCAGAAAGGCCGCAATGACAATGACAAACGACCCGGCAGGGTTCACCAACGCGTCCAGATTGTCGGCCAGAATCCGGCCAATCAATCCTCCGGCGGGCAACTGACCGCGCACGTTGGGCATGATGGGCAGCGCCGCCATGGCGGTAGCAAGGGTCAACGCCATCAATGCCAGTCCCAGTACCCGAATCGACAGGTTCTCGACCGTCCGTGAAGCCAGCCAGCAAAATGCGTAGATGCCGATAAAAACTGGGATCAGGAAGCCCGCGTAGCCGATCAACTGGAACATCGTGTCGGCGACATAAGCGCCCGCAACCCCTATAACATTCTGGGGTTTACCCGCAAGCTCAGGGCTCCGGCTGATGCTTAAAGACGGATCATCGGGATTAAAGGAGATCAGGCTCAGCATCGTCAGAATTGCGATCGTCGCCAGGAGCAACCCAATGAACTCGTTCCACCGGCGGTGTTCCGTCGGAGCAAAGAAAGCCAGAAGCGGTCGGCTCATAAGAAACTCAGCATACTCCAAAGAGGGACAGGAGAGGTCCCGGGGGGAGCTCGGCCTCCCCGGTTATCCATTGCCTGTTATCCGTTGTCCGGTGTACTTCTTTCATTGTTCGTTGACGCCATAGCAGAACGGACAATGAGGGAAGTTCAGGTAACAATCGACAAGAGGCAATGGGCCATGCAGAGCGCTGCCACCTTCAGTGATGAATAAGGGAAGACTCGAAGCATTCAGCGATGGCGTGCTGGCCATCGTCATTACCATCATGGTTCTCGAGCTGCGGGTTCCGCATGGCGAGAATCTCGAGGCGTTGCGTCCGGTCTTTCCAGCCTTCCTCAGTTATGTTTTGAGCTTCGTCTTCCTGGGGATCTACTGGAACAACCATCATCACCTGATGCAGGCGGTCCATCATGTCAATGGACGAATCCTTTGGGCCAACCTGCACCTCCTGTTCTGGCTGTCGTTGGTTCCCGCCACAACCGCCTGGATGGGCGAGACGCACTTTGCCGAATGGCCCGTCGCCATCTACGGCGGCGTGCTTGTCATGGCGGCGATCGCCTATTACATCCTCACTCTCACGCTGCTGGCCGAACACGGCAAAGACTCCGTAATCGCCGAGGCCCTGGGACGGGACTTCAAAGGCAAGATCTCGATCGTGCTCTACGGTGTGGCAATCGTCGGAGCATTCTGGTCGCCCGGCTTTGCCTGCGCGGTCTACATCGGGGTTGCCGTCATGTGGCTCATCCCGGACCGCCGGATCGAACGCACGCTCACCAGGAAGTGAAGCGGCGGTCATCCCTTCTCCTTGTCGGTTCTGTTGTGTAAAGCCGCTCAAAGGCGTGGAATGCGCGTCGTCATACCTCTCGGGAACTTTTTCGCCGGTTGCGGCATTTGTGTTAGTGAAGATCGCGCCAATGCAGCAAAGCGACGAACAACTGATGCTGGATTTTCAGGGGGGCTCGGCCCCCGCCTTCGAGGAGCTCTTCACGCGGTACCGCCAGTCCGTCTACGGATTCTTCCGCCGGCGGCTCGCTCACGCGGCGCGGGCCGAGGAGCTCGCGCAGGAGGTGTTCGTCATTGTGCTGCGCGGTGTGGAGCGATACGAACAACGATCGACGTTCCGGGCGTATCTCTTCGGCATCGCCGTCCGGCAGCTGTGGTCGGAACGGCGCAGGGAATTGCGAGACAACCGCAAGATGAGCGAATCGGCTTCAACCGGCAGCTCCAGCGCCTCTCCATCGGGCGATCCCGCTACGGGAATCTGGATCCGCGGCGCACTCGAACGACTCGATCCGGCGCATCGCGAGGTTCTCATGTTGCGGGAATACGAGGAACTCTCCTACGACGATATCGCCGACGCGCTCGGCGTGCCGGTCAATACCGTGCGATCTCGCCTGTTCCGGGCGCGCGCCGAACTGAAAACGCTCCTGGACGAACGCGCGATGGAAAGGAGTTCACGATGAGCCGCAACGACCACCCGTTTTCACCGGAAGAGCTGATGGCCTACACCGACGGCCAGTTGCTTTCGGACAGAGCCGAACTCGTCACCGCCCATGTCGCGGTTTGCCCGGAATGCGCGGAATCGGTGGCGAGCTTCAAGGTCCTGTCGAAGGAAGCGAGAAATTGGGAAATCGAAGCGTCCCCGGTAACCCTGACGAATGCGGTGACAGCGGAGCTGCGGCATTATCGGGATGAACGTCGAAGGAGCGAACGGCAGGCAACCTGGTGGGGAAGAAACCGGCTCTGGGCCTACGGGTTGACGGTAAGCCTCGCAACCGTGTGCCTGGCGGTCGTCCTGTCCCCATCGTTGATGCGATCCCGGGGCTCGTTCGGTGCAATGGAGTTCTTCGATTACCACAACACGGCCGAACGGCTCGCGGACCCGGCGGCTGTTACGCGAGGCGACAAGGCGGCCCAAGATGGGGGATTCGATAATGCCGCCGTCAAGATTCCTTTGGGCTCGGGAGAACAAAGTGGGCCGGCTAACCAGTCCGGACAGGGAGCCGTCGTTCGAGAAAGTCGGAAGCCAAGCCCGCCGGAGTCCCCATCGGCAGGGCAGGCCGCAGTGAGCGGTGTTGGGCCCATGATCATCCGGACGGTCCACGTCGACATCATGACCAAAGATTTCGAGCGGGCGCGGCCTGCAATCGAGGACATCACCCGGAAGACCGGCGGCTACATCGAGCAGCTTCAAACCCGTGGAGAGACGGGTTCCGGCCGCTCGCTTTCCGCCACGCTGCGGTTGCCCGTGGATCGGCTGGACTCCGGTCTCGAAGACATCCGGCATATTGGACAGGTCCGCAACGAATCCCAGAGCAATTCCGATGTATCGAGCCAGTACATCGATCTCAATGCCCGGTTGAACAACGCGCACAACACGGAGCAACGCCTGATCACGCTGTTACGGGAAC
>DASUFH010000282.1:0-12021 GCA_036274645.1 Terriglobia bacterium | reverse complement strand
GAGCAGCTTGGATACAGAAAGATCATCGATACCACGTTCATCATCGCAACGATTCTCACGGGCTCTCCCGATCTTGACGACGTCAGGAAGTTTTTCCGCGCGCTCCGGCGGGCGCAACGAGATATCGACCTGCGGCCGGATTCGTACACGCACTATTACCGGAATGAATTTCCGGAACGGTTCCATCCCTTAATGGACACGCGACGGTGGGGACCCGGAGAACGCATCGTCTTTGAGCCCTATACCAAAGACCTGTTCGACGAAACGTTCAAATGGATCGCCGAACGCGGCATCTTCGAGCGGGACGCCATGGGAACGTGCGACTACGAAGCCGCTGTCGCCGCGCGCGACTGATAACCGGTTAGCGACGATCCATCGTCAGCTGTCTGGCTTTGCGCCGGTCCATCGTCAGCTGCGCGGGTCCAGAGGGGCCGCGCCGATGGATTGCTCCACGTTCGCGTCCTCTATTGCATGGACCGCCCCACGTGTGTCGCGTCCGAAGAACGTTCTGTTCAGCCACCGCACAAAGTCGTCCAGCACCGTGTGCATGATCGGAATGTCGAACAGGCTCAGAATGGTGCCGATCAGCAGGCCGCCGACTACGGTGGTCGCCAGTGGCTGATAGGCGTCCAGTCCGGTCCGGGGCGCGATCGCCACCGGCAGCAGTACGATCAGCGAGATCATCGACGTCATCAGAATCGGGCGCAGCCGTTCCGGGCAGGCCCGGGCAACCGCTTCGTCGCGGGGCATTCCTGCGGCGCGGTATTTCATGATCATGTCGATCATGAGGACTGCCGTCGTGATATCCATGCCGGTCAACACAATGACGCCGAGCATCGACACCGTCGAAAACGATTGATGGGCGAGCCACAGCGCCGTGAAGACGCCCGCCAGTTCGAGGGGCAGGGAAGCGATCATCTGAAATGGCTGCAGAAATCCACGGAACTGCATCACCAGAACCAGGTACATTAAGATGATCGCCAGTCCGAGACCGCTCAGCAGTCGCCGGAAACTGTCCATCATCTGCGTCAGGTCGCCCCGCATTTCCATCCCGTAGCCGGGCGGAAAGTTGGCCGCTTCGATCCCCAGGGCGGGATCGCCGCCATAGGCTTTGGCTACAAGCTCCATGGCGACGTCCATCGAGGGCAGGAAGCCGTGGCGATAATAACCGGTGACCCCGATGACGCGCCGCAGCCCGTCGTGCTCGATGGCCGTGGGCGAAAAGGTCTTTTCCACGGTCGCGACGGACTTGAGCGGAACCTGCCGTCCATCCGGTGTGGTGATGTGCAGCGATTCCAGATCGTCCGGCCCGCTCCGGTCTTCCGGGCGATAGCGCACCAGGATCGTGTTCTGCCGGACGTTGGGGATGCGCAGAAACTCGCTGGTCAGCCCGCCGCGCAGCGCATAGTACGCCTGTTGCGAAATGCTTTCGGGCGAGAGATTGAGTTCCTGTGCGCGCGCCGGATTGACCTTGATGCGGTAGTTGGGGAGCCCCATGGTCCAGGTCGTTCCCGGCTGGACCATATCCGGTAGTTTTTCGGCAACGTGGTTCACGTCGCGGCCAAGCCGGTCGAGTGTCCCGAGATCCGGCCCGTGAATCAACATGTGGATCGGCGCCGCGGCCGTCGCCATGACGTCTGACCCCATCTCCTTCAACTGCAGCCGACGGATACCGGGGATGGTCGCCATTGCCTCTTTCTGAATGGCGTCCATGATCTGCCAGATCGAGCGGCCGCGTTCGTCCTTGTCGCTGAAGGTGAGCATCATTGAGGCGGCGCTTGCCTGCGGCATCTGATATCCGGTGAAGTACGGACTCCAGCTTTCGAACATCGATTCGGCGCCGATCTCGATGCTGGCTTTTTCGAGCTCCGGGTATTTCAGCATGATGCGTTCGAGGTCGCCGACGGCCGCCTCGGTCGCCTGATAGGACGATCCCGGCTGCATTTCCAGCAATCCGCTCGCCTGTCCCACGTCGGCAAGGGGCATCATCTCCGAGCCGATGAAGTGATAGAACGTGAACCCGATCAAAACGGTGGCCGCAATCCGCGCCAGATTCGAGAAGCGATGCTGGAGCATCCAGCGGATCAGCCGGCCATAGCCGCGCTCCAGGCGGTCGAGCAGCCGCTGAAATGGATCGAGGATGCGGTAAAGCGGACCCAGGAGCCAGTGCTGCCGGTCGCGCGCCCGCGCTTCTTCATGGCGGAGCAGGTTGGCGCTGAGCAACGCGGTCAGCGTGAATGACACGATCATCGACGAGAGCAGGCCGAACACAAACGGCCAGACCAGCTCCCGGAACATCTGCTGGGTAATGCCGCCGGAAAACAGCAGCGGCGCGAGCGCAAGGGCCATCATGACGGTGGACGCCACCACTGCCAGGCGCACTTCGGAAATACCGTCGATGGTGGCGATCCTCGCGGATTTTCCCAGTCGAAGATGGCGTTCGACTGCGTGGATATCGATTACGGAATCGTCCACCAGCCGGCCGATGGAGAGCAGCAGCCCGATGAGGGTCCCGCTGTTGAAGGTCATGCCAAACGGTGTCATCAGTAGAACCGCCATCGCCAGAGACGTGGGCAGCGTGATCATGGCGATCAAGGTTCCGCGCCACTCGCCCAGGAACAGAAACACGGCAAGTCCCGTCAATACGATCGCGACAAGCAGCTCCTCCCAGATGTTTCTGAACAGCACGTTGACGAAATGCGCGTTGTCGTACGCCACCTCGAATGCAATGCCTGGATTCTCAGCCTCGAGCGCCCGCGCCACTTTCATCACCGCGGGAACCACCTGGGCTGAGCTGGCGCCGGGATCCTGAATGACCGACACCTCGATGGCGGGCGCAACTTCTCCGGCGGTTCCGGAGTCGTGGCGCAGATAGTGGTAGCCGCTTCGCCTTTCCCAATAACCGTCGGTGACGGTCGCGACATCGCGGACATACACCGGGCGGGAAAAGCCCGATGCCGGCGCCGTTGTTCCGCCCGGACCCGGCGCTGACGGCGCGCCTCCCATGGCGCCCATGCCGGAGCCGCCGGAGCCGCCGGCGCTCACGCCGGGAGTCTGCCGGAGCCCGTTGGATCCGGGGCCGAACGCGGCCACCGGATAATTCCGCACGTCCGCGGCGGATGCGGCGCGTGTATCCACACGCACGATGCTTTCCGAGGCGCCCGACGTGAGATTGCCCGCGGGCCGGCTGACATTGAAGCGGTCGATCGCGTCGCGCACATCCAGTATGGAAATCCCGTAGCTCGCGAGCTTGTTCCGGTCGACGTCGACCTGAAGCTGCCGGCGGTAGCCGCCGAAGGGAACCACCGAATACACGTTGGGCACGGTCTTGAACCGGTTGATGACGGTGTTGTCGGCGAACTCACGCACCTTTACGGGATCCCATCCCTGGCCCGGATCGCCGCGCACGCTCAGCGAGAGCACCGGAAGATTGAGCGCGTCGATCGGAACGACCCAGGACGGCTTCAGGTTGGCGCCGGTCGCCGGCAGGTTGGACTGCACGACGTTCATCAGGGCCTGCACGTCGAAGATGGCCGCCTTCATGTCGTGTCCGTAGGGAAACTCCAGCGCCACGATCGAGAACCCATCCTGCGAGGTCGATCGGATATAGCGCAGGCCCTTGATGTTGACGAGCTGTTCTTCGATGGGTTTCGAGACGTACAGTTCCATTTCCTCGGCGGAGAGGCCGGGCATCATGGAAATCACGCCAATCACCGGACTCTCCACATAGGGCGCAAACCGTCGGGGAATGGCGCGCGTCATGGCGATCCAGGCCAGCGCCAGCATGCCGGCATAGAAGGCGGCAATGATGTACGGATGATCGATGGACCAGCGCGCAATGCCATTGAATCCCGCCGCGCGCTTCGGCCGTTCCGAAGGGGGACGTTGCGCGTCGCTCATCAGCGCGCCTCCTTTCCGGCCGCCGCGACGGCGTCCCCGCGCTTGAGGTATTCGGCGCCCGCCGCGACGACCTGCTGTCCCGGTTCGAGGCCCGAAACAATTTCCACGTAGACGCCGTCGGAGAGGCCGGTGACGACGTCCACCGGCCGGACACGGTACCGCCCGTCCGCGCCATCGGGTTCGGCCAGCCACACATAAGGCGACCCGCCGAGCGCAAGAACGCCTTCCCCGGTTTCTGTTTTCGTGTGGACCGCCGCAACCGGCACGCGAAGCGCGTCTTCGCTGCGGCCGGTAGAAATTTCCGCGGATATGAACTGGCCGGGCGTGAACCGGCGATCGCGATTGGGCGCCACCGCTTCGATGACGCCTGTGCGCGTTGCCGGATCGACGGTCGGCGGAATCGTGGTGACCCGGGCGACGAGTGGAGGAGATGCGCCGCCCTGTCCGCGAACGACGAACGTGTTTCCAACCCGGATTCTGGCCAGATCGACTTCCGCCACATTAGCCTGCAGGCGGATGGGATCGACCTGGGCGACGCGCAGAATCGCCTGCCCGGGACTGACGAGTTGTCCGGGGCTCATGAAACGCGCGGTGACGACGCCATCGAACTGCGCGGGGATGTCCGCATACTCATGGGTGACGGTGGTGATTTCGAGGCTGCTGCGCGCCTGCGCCTCGCCGGCTCTGGATTCGCTTATTTTCGCGTCGGCCACTTCCGCAAACGTTTCGGCCGAACGGACAGCGGCTTCGGCTGCCGTGACGCTCGACGTCATTTCGAGACGCCTCTTTTCCGCCGCCGCAATCATGGCGTCGGCTTTGCGGATTGCCGCCTCGGCGGCCCGGACGTTGGCCTGCGCCTCGGCGAGCCGGGATTGCGCCTGGCGGACCTTTGCGGCCGCGTTCGCCGCCATGGCGCTGTCGCGCTGGTACTCCTCCAGCGAAAGCGCGCCTCGATCGAGCAGCGTTTTGTTGCGCGTATCCTGGAGCCGCCAGAACTGGCCGTCCGCTTCGGCGGCTGCGAGCATGGCCTCGGCGTCAGTAATCATGCTTTGACGCGAGGCCAGCGCGGCCACAGCTGCGGCCCGCTCTTCTCTGGCGGCGGTGACCTCGGCCTCCGCGCCACCCAGCGCGTCGCTGCGCGCGCGCAGTTCCGCGCGCGCGCGATCCGTTTCGGCGAGGGCCTGCAGGCGCGCACGTTGATTCACCTGGACGGCGGCCACGGCCAGGTCGACGGCCGCCTCGCGTTCCCCAAGGTGCGCATGCAGCAGATTGATGTCCAGCCGGGCCACGATCTGGCCGGCCTGAACGCTCTGCCCCGTGTAATAGGGCATCCAGTTCAACCAGCCCTCGGTCCGCGCGCTGACATCCTGTTCGTTGAACGCGATCGCCTGTCCGGGGTAAGACACCGTGCGCTCCACCAGACCCCGCGCCGCCTCTGCCAGAATGACCGGCGCAACGCCCGGTGGCGGCGGCGTATTCATCTCCATGCCCTGGGCCTCGATCGGCGTCATGGCGCCGGGCCGGCGCCAGTGATCGATCGCATAACGTGACGCGGCATAGGCGGCGACCAGCGCGAGCGCGCCGCCGATGGTTCCGCGATGGACGACGGATCTCCACGCGACGCGTTGTCCGGTTGCTTTCATGCGGTACGCGACAAATACGACGAGAAGCGCCGCCGCCGCGGCGGCCAGCCACCACCGGGCGCCAGGTGTCCCGACGCCCGGAGAGGCTTCCGTATTCTGTCCCGTTTCGAGCGCAACCCGGCCCGCGGCGTCGCCAAGCGGACCACGGATCGCGATCGACGCTTCATAGGCTCCAGCCATCGCAAAGCTCGCTTCACTGGTGTAAACGCCAGGTTCGCCGGGAATCGGTTGCGCGACGGTCTCCCGTTCCCCCATGCTCATGGAGGCCATTTTCACGAGCGAACGAACCTGGGCGCGCTCGATGGGCCTGCCCGTGGCGTCGGTGACTTCGATTCTCAGGCGCGCCTTTCCAACGGGGATCACGCCAGGTTCAGTGGAGATCTGTACGCGATAGGGGCCGACCTGGGCCGGCACGCTTGCCGTTGCGGGCAGCGCCGCGGCGATCAGGAGCGCAGCCACGAGTCCGGCGCGGCGCAGGGAACGATGCATCCGGTTCATCTCAGTACCTCCCAATGGCGCGATCGAGCCGCGCCCTCGCGATGGAATGTTCGAACAGCGCCCGCGACAGGTTCTCTCGCGCCGCGGTCAGCGCGGCAAGGGCATCGAGCTGTTCGACAAGGATGGATTTCTGGTTCTCGACCCGCACGACAATGACGTCATAGGCGGCCTGCATGGAATCCAGCGCGGACCGGGCCGCGCGATAGTTTTCTTCGGCGGTGTTCAGATCGAGCCAGGCTTGCCGCACTTCGGTGGCCACGCGTAGTTCGAGGTCTTTCAATTCGGCGTCGTTGCGGCGTTCGAGCGCTTCCTTTTTGCCGATCTCGGCGCCGCGTTCGCCGCTGTCGAACAGTGGAAAGCTCATGGTTACGCCGACTGTCCCGCCGGTGTTGCGATTCATGTCCCGGGGAGCGAAGGCGTCGGCCATCGCCGCGCCATAGATCTGCGGCCTGCGCGCGCCTCGCGCCGCAGCGGTCTCCGCGGCCGCCGACTCGCGCCGCGCCCGCGCCGCAACGAGTTCCGGGCGGATTTGCGCGGCCTCGGCCAGATCGGCCTGAAGGCTGCCTTCCGAAGGCGTGAAGGCGAGGGTATCGAGGAGGGTGATGTCGGAATCCGGCGCAACACCCATGACCCGCCTCAAATCGAGAAGAATCTTCAGGCGGTCATTCCGGGCCGTGGCCAGCATCCGCTTCGCATCCGCCAACTCCGCGGCCGCGCGCGCCACCGACGCCTGGATTCCTTTGCCGGCTTCAAACTGGACCTGCGCCACATCCAGCATGGCGGTGGCGGCGTCGGCGCGCGCTTCCGCGGTCTTGACCATCTCGGCGGCAACGAGCGCGCGATAGTAAAACTCCCGCACGAGATAAACCGCATCCGCCCGCGCGCCACCGACGTCCGCCTGGGCGGCGCCTTCGCGACCGGAAGCGGCTTTGACCAGATTGCCCAGCCGTCCACCCGTGTACAGCGGAACCATCAACATCAGGTTCTGGTCCGCGAAACTCCGGCCCGGAACGAACATCCAGCCCGATGGGGAAACGCCCGGCGCCGACGACAGGATGTTCGACATGCTTCCCGTCGCCAGATACGTGTTCGCCGACAACTGCGGCCGCTTCATCGCTTCGGCAGCGGTTGTTTCCCGGTGGGCCGCATCCGCTTCGAACTGCATTGCCTGAATCGTCAGATTGCCGTCGAGCGTCATCGTGACGGCGTCTTGCAACGATAACGGGCCACTGATTCGCGGACGATCATCGCCGATCAGCGCCGAAGCGGTCTGGGCGCCGGCGGCGGACGCGGCGGCATGAAGCAGCAGCATGATGGGCAGACATGATCTGAGGCGCTGCGAACGCAGCAATAGGTGGCAAATTTTTCGCATTCTTTCTCCAGGTCCAACGGGAAATTGACGTCGAAACCCGCCATTCCGGCGGGCCAAAACGCATCAGCCGTTGTGGAGAATCAAATGCGGAGAGGAACGGGGGCGGAAGGCGCTTCAGAAAGAAGAAAAACGGAACCTGCGGCGGGCCCGCCCGGCGCAGGAAGGCCGGCGCGGAAAGCCATGTTCAATTCGATCGAATCGAAAGACATGAACACCAGCGAGGTATTCGCAGTTCCGACGGCCATGGGCGTCTCAGAGGGAGCGCTGGCCTCGCAGCACCCCACATCGTCGGAACCGGCGTTTGTTCCCATGTGGTCGCAGCACGTTTCACGGACGGTTACCTGATTCAGGAAGGCCGGATCGAAACACTGCAGATGAGGCAGCAATACCGACAACACCAGCAAGCCAGTCAGTATTGTTCGGGGAAACCACCGCATGCAGGCAAGTATACATGACCGGCTGTCCGTCAGACGGGAACGTTTGGCCATTTGAAAGGCCTTTGATGCTGGCGTTTCCCAACCCTGGATGAAGGCGCGGTGGCACAACGGGAGCACGTTGGGGTCCCCGCCTGCTTGTAGGGGCGGTCTATGACAGCCCACACAGTCCTCCTGTCCCCTGTCCGATGCGTAATGGAAGTGGCGCGCTTGCCCACGGACTCAATGACCCATCCGCCAATAGGTCATCGGCGTTTTGCCAGGTCCATTACACATCGGACAACAGCCAGCGCACATCGGACAACGTGGGGACTCGAAAGAGGACGTTTCGCCTGATTCCAGGCAAACGGCGGGATGTCGGGTTGTCGCTGTTTCTGATGGAGGGCTGGCGAATCGCGACAGAGTGTCGATAGGCTCCAGTCCGCGAGACGAACCGAATACCTGCATCCTTAGCCCTTTCAACATGTAAGGGGGATTCGGAACCCTTCCATTTTCTGGCTTTCGAGTTGCCCACAACCCCGATGGAGGACTCGAGTGGCCAGGTGATGGCGATGATGTGGCGCAGGGCTTTTGCTGTCTGGGTGGTCTTTATTGTCGTCGAGAGTATCAACGGCGTGTTTCGCAGGCTTGTTCTGGAGTCGCGAATTGGTGATCTTTCCGCGCGGCAGGTGAGTGTTTTCACCGGTTCGGTCTTGATTCTCGGTATTGCCTATCTTCTCATCGACTGGATCCAGGCGCGGAACCGCCGGCAACTTGCGTTTGTGGGCATGATGTGGGTTGGCTTGACGCTCACATTCGAACTGGGCGCAGGACGCTACCTGTTTGACTACTCGTGGGACCGCATCCTTTCCGATTTCAACCTGGGGAAAGGCGGTTTTCTCGGCATCGGCCTGCTGGTTATGGGGCTCGCTCCGCAGGCTGTTTCAGGTTTCAGGGGAGCCCGGATATCCAGGACTACGGGGACGCGCAGTCTTCCCGGAGAAGAAGGCGGAGGTTGAGCGCTGAATGGAGGAGTTGGCATGAGCGGGTCCGATCATTTCCGTATTCATGGGCATGTCAGTCGCGGCTTTGAGGCCGTTCGTGAAGCGTTTGCCGACAACTTCGTCAGCCGGCGCGAACTGGGCGGAGCCTGCTGCGCCTACTACGGCGGTGAGAAGGTCGTTGATCTGTGGGGCGGCGTACGGAATAAAAAGTCCGGCGATCCCTGGGAGGAGGACACGATGGTGCTGGTTTACTCCGCCACCAAGGGGCTCGCCGCCATGACCATGGCCATTGCGCACTCCCGGGGCTGGCTGGACTATGAGGAGCGCGTTTGCAGGTACTGGCCGGAATTCGCGCAGAACGGGAAAGAGACCATTACGGTTCGCCAGCTTCTGGCCCATCAGGCGGGACTCTTCGCGCTGGATGTGCCGGTCGATCGAGGTTTGATCGCCGATCCGGATCGCCTCGCCGGCGTGTTGGCGCGCCAGAAACCGACGTGGCCGCCCGGGACACGCCAGGCGTACCACGCCATCACTCTCGGATTCTTCGAAAGCGAATTGCTCCGTCGCGTGGATCCTCAGCATCGGAGCCTGGGGCAGTTCTTTCAGGATGAGATTGCTTCAAGGCTTGGGCTGGATGTTTATATCCGGTTGCCTGAAGAGATTCCGAATTCCCGTTTGGCGAAACTCACACGTCCGGGTCTCGTCGAGATACTGCGTGGCTTCGGGTTCCGCTTCACGCTGGAGGCGCTGAACCGCCGTTCCAGAATCTCCCGGGCGTTGAGGGGGTCGGAACTTCCGCATGACAGGCAGCGCGTCTATGCCCGCAACCTCGAAGTGCCGTCCGGAGGCGCCGTCGGAACGGCTCGCGCCATCGCGCGCGCATATAGCGTTTTCGCCACCGGCGGTCGGGAACTCGGATTACGATGCGAGACCCTGGACCTGCTGGCTGCGCCAGCGGCCGCGCCTGCGCTCGGCTTCTATGACGAGTGTATGAAGGGGCAGGCGCAGTTCTCACTCGGCTTCATGAAATCCTCTCCGGGTTTTCCATTCGGCAGCGCCGGCGCATTCGGATCCCCCGGCGCCGGCGGTTCGCTTGGCTTTGCCGATCCGGCCGCTGGCGTCGGCTACGCGTACGTGACGAACCGGATGGGCACGCGGTTGAGCGGAGACCCACGCGACATCGCGCTTCGAGACGCGCTGTACTCCTCCATTTCGAGCCTTCCCGGGCAGGCAGGACGTGAAGCCCTGCTTGTCGGGTAATCGGCTCGCTCAGGCGGGACTCGATTCGTTTCCGGTTAGCTGTGTCTTTCCGATCGATGGACGTATACTTTCCGGGAATCTCCGCGCTCCTATTCCGGCATTCAACGACTCTTTCGAGGGAGGCTATGAAGAATGCGAATGTTTTCGATGACAGCGTTCGTCGTTGTGACCGTTCTGGTCGCTCTCGAGTGTACCGTTTCGTTTGCACAGGATGAGATCGCTCAAACCAATGGCTATTCGAGCATCCGTCTGCTGCCTGGTTACCATCACCATGTCGTAGGGACATTCGACGGAGCGGCTGGAACAATTGGGAACGAGAAGGGATTTGTTCTCCGGTATGACATCGGTTGTGGCGGGGGGAACTACGTTCGCAACGCGAAACAGCAGGAGCGGACCATCTGGGTCAAGGAGCAGATTCTCGGAGACATGAGAATCGAGTCCGCGCTCGTTGCGGAATCCGACTCCGAACCGCGGCGTCTGCTGGTGACGCTCGCAGCCGCAGCCGCGGATCGAACGAAGCCGGGATGTGGAGGTCTGAAGACGACTCCGGGGGGATCGGGACCGTTTCCGGCAAACTTTTCGGTCGCAGTAAAAGGCGAAGAGGACATCGTGGACGCGATGTTGATGATCATGACCTACAGGCAGGTGGGCGAACCTCCTCCGGTCCTCATAAGGTTTTGATCGAACACGCTGTCATCCGGCGGAGAATTGTGCCGGTGGTCGCCGCCACCCTGTAAGTGTTTTGCGGTCCCTGCAGCCCGCCCCCTGCCTGCCTGTGTGAGAGGCATCGAACTGTCACAACGCCCGGCGTGCTGACACTTTGCCTTGCCTACATTGGGGGCGGAGGTTGCAGCCATGATCCGACGGGTTGTGTCCATTGCGCTCTGTGCTCTCCTTGTTCCGGCCGGCGCCGTCGCGTCCCCTCAGGCCGGCCCACCTACCGTCGATGCGGATCTGCAGGCTGGATTTCGCGCCATGTACGCCCTCGACTTTGCCGCGTCTGAACGCCACTTCAGCGAGTACCGGAAACGCAACCCCGATGATGCCTTCGGCTACGCGGCCGATGCCGCGCGGGTTCTCTTCACCGAACTTCATCGGCTGGGAGCGCTGGATGCGGAGCTTTACGTTGACGACAAACATCTGCTCGCGGAAACCAGAGGCAAGCCCGACAAGGACGTCAAGCGGCGCATCGAAGAACTCACCGCAAAAGCGCAGAAAGTCGCCCGGGACGCGCTCGAGCAGGACCCCGCGAATGAGAACGCGATGTTTGCGCTGGCCTTCGCCAACGGCCTCGAAGCCGACTACGCGTTCCTGATCGAGAAGGATCGCCGCGCCGCCGCGAAACCCGGACGGCTGGGCTACGACTATGCGAAGCGCCTGATTGAGAAGAATGCCGAGTTCAATGACGCGTACATCTGGACGGGAGTGACCAACTACGTTGTCGCGTCGCTGCCTTTTCCCATTCGATGGCTGGCGAAACTTCGCGGATATCCCGGCAGCAAAGACACCGCCATCAAAGACCTGCGCCGGGCGTCGGAACGTGGGTCGCTCCTCAAGCCTTACGCCCGGATCCTGCTGGCTGTGACATTCCTTCGCGAGAACAGGAAGGACGACGCGCGAAAACTGCTCGAGTCGCTCGCAGCGGAGTTTCCCGCCAATCCGCTTTTCCAGAAACACGCTCGTCGTCTGGCCCGACAGCAGCCAGATCAGAAGAATTGAGCGCAGCCAGACGAGCGGATGCCTCGATGGTTTGTCCTCGCCGGTGACTCGCCATCGGCAAAAACAAAAAGGGCCGATCGTTATTCTTCGATCGGCCCTTCGAAACCTGCCTTGCGGGATCTTACCTCAAGGCGCGTCCGATTATTGTTCGACTCCGGGAGCCGGCGCCTGTCCCCTGGCTCCTCGAGCCGCGCCGCCGCGAGCTCCTCGAG
>DASUFH010000281.1:0-11666 GCA_036274645.1 Terriglobia bacterium | reverse complement strand
GAAGAGATCGGCGCCGGGAAGGTCGATATCGTGATCGGCACGCACCGCATCCTGTCGAAGGATGTGCAATTCCAGGATCTGGGGCTCCTGATCGTCGACGAAGAGCAGCGTTTCGGCGTCGCTCACAAGGAACGGCTCAAGCAGATGCGCAAGGAGGTGGACGCGCTCACGATGACCGCGACCCCGATTCCGCGCACGCTCAATATGGCCCTCGGCGGTATGCGCGACATGTCGGTGATTGAAACGCCGCCCCGGGACCGTCTGGCCATTCAGACCACGGTCGTGAAGTTCCGGACCGTCGTGATCGAAAACGCCATCAACTTCGAACTGGAGCGCGGGGGACAGGTTTATGTCGTGCACAACCGCGTCGAATCGATCTATTCGCTCGCGAACATGATTCAGCGCCTCTGTCCTCAGGCGAGGGTGGGGGTCGGTCACGCGCAGATGTCCGAAAAAGAACTCGAGACGGTAATGAACCGGTTCATGCATCATGAGTTCGATGTGCTTGTCGCCACGACCATCGTCGAGAACGGTCTGGACATCCCTCTGGCCAATACCCTCATCGTGAACCGCGCCGACCGCTTCGGCCTGTCGCAGCTGTATCAGTTGCGGGGCCGCGTGGGGCGATCCAACCGCCGCGCGTACGCCTATCTGCTGATTCCTTCCGACGAGTCGCTCACCCAGATCGCCCGGCGTCGCCTGGCCGCCATCCGGGAGTTCAGCGATCTGGGCGCGGGCTTCCGTATCGCGGCGCTCGATCTGGAACTGCGCGGGGCGGGTAACCTGTTGGGAGGACAGCAACATGGCCACATTGAAGCGGTGGGATTCGACCTGTACTGCCAGCTTCTGGAGCGGACTGTCGAGGAGTTGCGCACCGGCCGGGAGCTGCCGGAGGTGGAAACGTCCATTGGCCTGAAAGCGGACCTGAAAATTCCTACCGACTTTTTGGATGACGAACACCAGCGGTTGCGCGTCTATAAACAGATTGCGTCGAGCCGTTCGGAAGACGAAGTCGACGGGCTGTACCGCGATCTGGAAGATCGTTACGGGGCGCTCCCCCTGCCTGTTCGTAATCTCCTGGAATATGCCCGCCTCAGAATTCTGGGCCGGGCGAGGGGCGTGATGGCGATTGACCGCGGGACGCAGGGCGTCGACATCAAGTTCCATGAAAGCGCGCGCATTGAGCCGGAGCGGGTTGTGGAACTGGTGGAAAGAGACGATCGGATCACATTTTCGCCACCATCGACGCTGCGGTTACGCGTTTCGAGCGTGCGCGATCTGTTTGAGAACATTGCGAGCGTGTTGCGCGAAATTGCCTAGCAGCCCGTGGCGCCGCACAAAGTCGACCGCGATCGGTCGAAAGACGGGAGTACCGTCTCCGGCGGATTCGTGCTTTCCGCCACGGGCGGCTGGGACTAGAATTTTCGGTTTTACCGGAGGGTTTGAACATGAATAGAGCGGCGATCGCCATGGCTTTGGCGGGAGGCCTGTTGGCTTCACCGTTAATGGCGCAGAAGAAAGTCGAGGAGATCGTTGCGCGCGTCAACAACTCGATCATCCTGAAGTCTGAGCTGGACAGGGAAATGCGTCAGCTGAATGACGAGATCAAACAGAGCGGCGCAACCGGGGCGGAAGCGAAAGAATTGTTCGAGAAGATGTCGAAGGACGTTCTGCGTAACCTGATCGATGTCGCGCTCCTGCAGCAGGTGGCCAAGGAACAGGACGTCGACTGTCAGGGGCCGGTGGCAAAACGTCTGGATGAGATCCGCCAGAAAAACAAGCTCAAGGACATGGACGAGCTGGAAAAGCTGATCCGCGACCAGGGTCTGTCACTCGAGGAAGTCCGGGACAACATGTGCCGGGATTTCGTGACCCAGGAAGTCATCAACCGCGAAGTGGCTTCTCGTATCGTGATCAGCACCGAGGAGATGCGCAAGTTCTACGAAGAGCACAAAGAGGATTTCAAGCGTGAAGCCGGAATCGAACTCGGTGAAATCGGCATCCTGCTGAAGAACGGTCCCGAAGCGGAACAGCGCAAGAAGATCGACGAAATCTACATGAAGTTGCAGAGCGGCGAGGACTTCGGCGAGCTGGCGGCGCGGTATTCCGATACCCCTTCAGCCATCAACGGCGGCGACGTGGGCTTCATCTTCAAGGAAGACTTTCCCAACCTGGCCGAAGATCTTCTGGAAGCCATCTCGAAGCTCGAGAAAGGCCAGATCAGCAACATCATCGTACGTCCGGAGGGGTTCATCATCCTGAAGGTGCTCGACAAACACGAGGGCGGTCAACTTTCGTTTGAGCTGGCCCAGAACGACATCTATAGCGCGATCATTTCCCAGCGCCTTCCCGGCAGAGTGCGCGAATACCTCGAAAAACAGCGAAACGAGGGCTTCGTTGAGGTTCACGAGGGTTATTCGGACACGGGCTCGGTGACCAGGCCGGGCAAACCCGAGAAGAGCGCCAAATCCAAGGACAAGAAAAACTGATTAGAAGAGGGACCTGATGCGTCTCGACCTGTTCCTAAAGTGGAGCCGGTTGATTCTGCGGCGCTCCCTGGCCAAAGAGACCTGCGACGCCGGCCGGGCGCGGGTGAATGGCGGGCCAGGCCGCGCCGGCCGCGAACTGAAAGTCGGCGACGTGGTCGAATTAGACCTGCCGCGCCGCCGCCTGAAGTTCCGTGTGTTGTCGATTCCGCCGCATTCCCCGGGCAAGGAGGGCGCGCGAGAAATGGTCGAGATCATTGAAGACGCAAGAGTCCCTTCAGGTTCCTAGCCGCTCGTTGTGGCTGACGCCGCTCGAGCTCGACATCATGAAGGCCGTGTGGCGGCTGACGCCAGCCACGGTGAAGGATGTCCAGGATGCGATCCATCCGTGGCGTCCACTCGCCTATACCACCGTGATGACGATCATGGGCCGTCTGCAGGCCAAAGGGTTCCTGCGGCGCTCCCTGCGGTCCCGCACGTATTACTACGCTCCCACGGTCGACTTTATCGACGTCCGTGACGCCGCCGTTGCAAGAATCGTGAGCCAGTTCTTCGATGGCTCCCGCGAAAACCTGCTGCGCTTCCTCGATTCGGCGTCGTTCAGCGGCGACGTTGCATTTGCCATAGACCCTGAGGAACCCCCGTCCCCCGCGCTGGACGAAACCCTCCTGTAGCAGCGGGAGCATTGGAGCCCCCGCCTGCTGTGCCTGCTGTAGGGGCGGTCTATGACCGCCCGACGTTTCAAAGTGGAGAATCCCGAAACACTGGGCGGTCATAGACCGCCGCCCCTCGTTGTCCGTTGTGCGCTGGCTGTTGTCCGCTGTGCAATGAACCTGGCTAAACGGCTCAATGACCCATTGGCTTACTGGTCAATGGGTCAATGGGTCATTCCGCCAAATTCATTAGACATCGCACAACAATTCAACTCACAACGGACAACCGGGGAAGGGGAGCCGACAGCCTGACCGATATTCCTGTACGACCGTGATCGCTTTCCGCCCGCGCATACGAACGCCAAACCCAGCTACCGTCAACAGGTTCCGGCGCTTTTCATACGGCGTTCGAAGTGCCATTTCCCAGGCGCCGAAAGATGTTTCCCAAGGAGCTGATAATGCGTATGAAGACGATCGTATGGTCCCTGATATTGTTCGGATTGGTCTCCTCCGCCCTCGCGTTTGGACAGGTGGCCGGAAACCGCGCCGGCGCATCCCCGCAACAGAATCCCGGACAGCGTGATGAGAGCGGCAAACGCCGTCTGCCGGCCAACTACGGGGGCGCTGCCGCCGAACAATCGGTGAATGAGCAGCCGAACCTGCTGGTGACGACATACCAGTTCATCGACGCACGGGTGCTCGTGAGCCTGCCATCCAAAGGATACGTGGCGGTTTTCGGGTTGAATCAGGAAGCGGACCGGCTGGAGGAAGCGAACCGGAAACTGCAGGACCAGATCAGCCGCCTGCGCCAGGGGCTGGCGGCGCTTGGAGTGCGTCCCGAAGATATCTACGTGGATTTCATCACGCAAACGCGAACATACGACTATCAGATCAAGGACAACACCGCGCGCGAACGGCTGGCGGGTTTTCAGATCAAGGAGAATCTGGCGGTGCGTTATCCGGACCAGGCGCTGCTCGACAAGATTGTGCCGCTGGCCGCGCAGCAGGGTGTCTACGATCTCATCCGGGTGGAATATCAGACGGAAGACCTTGCGCCCGTGCGCGACCGCATGGCGGAGGAAGCGCGAAAGATCATCAGGAAGAAGGAACAGAATTATGCCGCCCTGGGCATAAAGCTGACGCCGGTCAGTGTGTCGGCGGAGAGCTTTGACGCGTTTCAGCCGTCCGACGCGTACAGCTCGTATCGGGCATTTGAGACCGGTGGTGTGGACACGGACTACCGCGTGATTGAACGGCGGAAGAGCAGCACGCTGTATTTCGATCCGCTCGATCCGGGACGTTTTGACGCCGTCCTGACCCCGATTGCGTTCGAGCCTCAGGCGCAATGCGCCTATTACCTGCGGGTGAAGTATCTCGTCACGAGTCACACGACGGTGCTGGTGGGTCCCGCAGAGGCGCCGGAGAATTGATCTTTCGGCACAACGCCGGAGTCCCGGAGTAGCGCGCAATGCGCGCTACCACCGGGACGTCACTGGCATCCGGAGATATCGAGCGATATCCCCGGAGGGGGTACCTTAATCAGCGCCGTCGCAGACGGGGGGCGGGTTGCGGCTGTTCAACCTGCGGATTATCGTCTGGCATGGTGTCCAGCACGACGTTCAAGCGGCGTTCCGCGCCGTTACGCACGACCTTCAGGTCGACGGTCGTTCCCGGGGCGGTCGAGCCGACGGAAAGCCGCAGGCTTTTCGCATCGACGGGCTTGCCGTTGAGTTCCACGATGACGTCGTCCTTCTTCAGTCCTGCCTTCAGCGCCGGGCCGTTGGGAACCACTTCATCGATGACCGCGCCCCTGGTCGCCTTGACCGAAAGGTCGGCGGCCGCGTCGGGAGTGAGGTCTCCGATCCTCACGCCGAGCCAGGCCCGCGTGACGGCGCCCTTGTCCTTGAGTTGGTTCATGATCTGGCGCGCCATGTCGATGGGGACAGCGAAGCCGACTCCCTGGTTCCCGCCGCTGCCGGAAAGAATCGCCGTATTGATGCCGATCAGCTCGCCTTTGGTGTTCACCAGCGCGCCACCGGAGTTTCCTGGATTGATTGACGCGTCGGTCTGGAGGAAATCTTCGTAGTCTTCAATTCCCAGACCACTGCGCCCGGTCGCGCTGATGATACCCATCGTCACGGTCTGGCCCAGGCCGAACGGGTTGCCGATCGCCAGAGCGATGTCCCCGACTTCCACGCCGGCGGAACTGCCCAGCGTGACATGCGGCAGATTCGTGGCCTCGACTTTCAGCAGGGCAATGTCGGTTTTGGCGTCGGTGCCGATCAGGCGCGCCTTCATCTCGCGCTTGTCGGCCAGAGAAACCTTGAGTTCGGTCGCGCCATCGATCACGTGATCGTTGGTGACGATGTACCCATCCGGACTGACAATCACGCCCGATCCTTCGCCCTGCTGGCGCATCGGACGATCGGGCCCACGGAAGCCCGGAACCAGATCCCCGAATGGATCGTCGCCCCGACCGGCCGCGCGGACAACCTTGGTCGAGGAAATATTAACGACGGCCGGTAGAACGGCCTTGACGATCGGCGCAAACGTGGTCGGCATTGTGGCGGCTTCGCGTACCTCAGTGGGCGCCGCAACCGCCTCCGGCGCATGGCCGGCTTGAACAATCGAGGCGCCGATAAAGGCGCCCCCCATGGACCCAACACACAAAATAAGCGCAGCGGCAATCCATAGCGGGTATCTGCCAGTTCGATTCATCTTTTCTCCCTCAAAGGTTTCAAAACTCCAGGTGGGTTTTCAAAACACAGGAATAAATAAGACGGCCCGAATTGCAGTTGGTGAGATGGCCTTCAGGCAAGTGATTCACGATTAAGGGTGTTGGTGTTCAATGATGTTGATTGGCCGGCGGCTTTCGTGCCATCCTGCGTCTCGAACTCGGATTTACAGCAGCATTTTTTCTGACGCGTTGCGTTGCCGGTGTCCCGGCCGTGTAATTTGCCAATGAAACGCTATTGGGCTTTTTCACTGATTCTTGTCTGTCTCGCCGCCACGGAGGCGTTTCCCCAGATCCGGCTGAGGGACCTGCTGGGGATTCGTTCTGCCCTCTCGGAAAGGGAAGCCGGCCAGGGGATCAAGGAAGCGCTGACCCAGGGCGTCACCAAGGCGGTCCTGAACCTCAACAAGACGGACTGATTCTTCGGCAGTGAGTTCTACAAGATTCTGCTTCCACCCGACGCGAAGAAGGTTGAATCCACACTCCGTAAGATCGGCATGGGAGGAAGGGTTGATCAGGCCGTCCTGGCGATCAACCGGGGCGCCGAGGATGCGGTGGGATCCGCCACGCCGATCTTCACCCAGGCCATCACCGAACTGACCCTGGCCGACGCGATCGGAATTGTCCGGGGCGACAAGGATGCGGCTACCCAGTATTTCCGCAGGAAGACGTCGCAACAGCTGATCACGGCTTTTTCGCCGCCGGTCCGGGATTCGCTCGAAAAGACGAGCGCCACGAAACACTACTCGGATATCGCCAACGTCTATAACCGTCTTCCCGGCGTGGACAACAAGATCGATCCCGATCTGACGTCGTACGTCGTGGGCAAGACAGTGGACGCCTTGTTCGGTGAGATTGCGAAGGAAGAAGCCAACATTCGGGCCAATCCACTCGCGAGAACCACCGAGATTCTGAAGAGAGTCTTCGGAGGCCGGTAGGACTGCTGCTGCTTGCAGGGGCCGTCTGTGACCGCCCCCTGGAGTTTAGACATTTGGTCGCTGCAGCCAGTTTGACGCAAACGAAGCGTCAGTATCGGAAACAACTGGAATGGCGACGCCCTCTCCCGCGCTCCGCGCGGGAGAGGAGGGAGCGAGCGCAGCGAGCGACAGGTGAGGGGAAACAATCCGGGGATTGTCCCTTGATTGTTTGCCCTCACCTGGCCTTCGCTTCGCTCAGGCCCTCCTCTCCCAGCTGCGCTGGGAGAGGGCGCGCGTGCATCGAAGGCCTTCCAAAATGTCTAAACTCCAGGGGGTGGTCATAGACGGGGGACCCAAAAACTATCCCTGCCAGCTCAACGTTGAGATCATGTCGCTCAGACGGTTCTGCGCGTTTGTGATGTCCTTCTTCAACGTCTCCACCTGGGCGCGGGCCGTGGTGATCTGGTTTTCCTGCTTTGTGAGCTGGTCCAGATAGCGGCTGCGCAATTCCTGTTCTTCACGTGTGTCGCGCAGCGCCTTGATGTTTTCCCGTAACCGTTCCTGATCCTTGAACAACGTATCGATGGATTGTTCGGTCAGACGCAGGTTGTTCTGCAGCGTGGCGATCTGTTCCTGCGTATCGACGATTTGTCCCAGTTTGGTCTGAACCTGCTGCGGCGTCTGCTTGTTGGAGAACAGATTCACGAGTTGCTGGCGGTTCAGGCTGGTCAGGCTGACGTTAGTCTGCCGGGAGATGATTTCAGTCACCGGGAGCTCCGTCATCTCTCCCGCTTTGAGATTGACGCGGAAACGGTAGTAACTGTCGGTACTCTCCCACGGTTCGTCGCCCTTCACTTTGCGATCTCCCACGCGCGCGTGCTCGACGATCAGGGTTTTGCTTGACGCCGACTTGCTGCGGATCTCATACGTGGTCGTCTGGGTACGCTCCATGAAGAGCACGGCAACGCCGCGTTCGATCGTGAGACGCGCCATGACCTCCGGCTGCGTCTGCGCCTTGGTGGCGATCTGAATATCGTGATCGATGCCGTAGCTGATCAGCCGCTTCTCGCCGCGCGCCAGGTAATCGAGGACGGCTTCGCCGGTGTACCGGCCCTCTTCGAAGAACGTCACCGGACCGGGTTCGAACGGGATATCGGTGGTGTTCGTCAGCCGCGCGCCCAACTGCGGATTGCCGCGGTCCGTGCGTTGGTTGTAGATGGAGAGGCGTTCGATGTCCATCGTCTTCTGGAGAAATGGCAGCAGCGCGCTCTGACGGCTCGCGAGGCGCACAGGGAACGGGAACCGGTATTCGAAATAATCTTCGATCTGCGTGGCCTGGGCCTGCTGGAAGTTCGGCTGCTGCGGCGCAAGGTTGGCGGGTGCTGCCGCGCCACCGCGCCCGCCACCACCGCCAAAGCCGCCGCCCGCGCCGGGGCCACCACCTGCGCCACCTCCGCGTGCCCCGCGCGCGAGAGGGGCGGGGGCGGCCGTGGCCGGCGCGAATGCGAGCGCTTCCTCGTCGGCCGCGAATCGTCCGTTGAGGCTCGATGATTTTGCCGCCTCGGATTCCCGCACCGCCGACTCATATTGACGCGGCGCCGCCACCTGGCCGCCGGGGACCGCGACGGAGGCCCGGCTCGTGTAGAGCGGGTCGTAGAGATTCATCACAAACGAGACCGGAGCTCCGGACAGCAGCGAGACTTCCACGTTGTCCCACGATTCGCCCGTCGGATTGTCGATCTGCGCCCAGCCCTGAATGCGCGTGTCCTTTGCGCCGAGGTCCACCCGATAGCTCGTTTTCCAGAGCGGGAACTGCTGCAGGTACGCGACGCGGATCGGCCCGGCGCTCGGAACCGGATAGATGCTGATTTCACGCGTGACGTCCTGACGTCCTTCCTTGAGCACGTCCAGATACGACCGCAACTGATCGCGCAGAGCGGGATCCACAAACTCGACCGACCGCACTTCGCTCAACCAGACAGTCTGAAGCGAGCCCTCCGCAAGAAGCACCGTGAGGCGATAGTCGGGCGTGGACGTCTGCTGGGTGATCACGTGATCCGTCTGCTGGGCGGCGACCAGCTTGCCTTCCAGCGGCTTTCCGCCAACGTCCAGGCGCACTGCGGCGCCTTTGACCTGGGTGAGGAAGCCGCCCAGGCCGACGTTGGGATCCGTGATGTTGAAGGGAAATCGTCCGAGCATATAGCTGGAGGGAATTCCGGTGGTGTATCCCACCGAATAGAGATTACCCGTGTCGGGATTCCACGCCGTGAACGACTTCAAAACGTCGTTCATGTCTTCGGGGTGAAACGTCAGGCTGATCGGCGCCGTCAGCTGACCGCTGCGCACGATGTACGCCATGCCGTTCTTCGAGAGCAGGACGCGCGTGATCGGGAGGGGTTGCTGCGCCCATGCCAGCTGGGCCGCCACCAGTACGGCCACAAAAACTCGGATGCTTCGCTTCATAATGATGGATCTCCTTAGACGGTGGCTCATTCTCCACCAAAGCCGATAACCTGCCAAGACGGGAAAACCTTAGAAGCTATCGCTTCTTTCGTTTCCGCTGCTGGTCGAGCGCGCTGCTGATTTCCGCTCCAAAGACGAATACGGCGCTCGCGTAGTACATCCACACCAGGAAGAACGCGAGGCCGCTGAGCGTCCCGTATAGCGCCGTGGTCCGGTGGGCCGACGCCACATACCAGGCAAACGCGAATTTGGAAATTTCGAACAGGGCCGCGGCCACGGTGGCGCCGATGAACAGCGCTTCGTTGCCGGGCCGGCGGGCCGGAGTGAAGCGGTAGAGAAACCAGAACATCACCACAGTTGCGGTGAACGTCACCACGCTTGCCAGCACGAGAGACAGGGGGTGAACAAACGCATGGAACCGGGGAAATACCTGTTCAATGGCGCGAATCCCCGTCTTCCATAAGGGAAGCGCCGCGGCCAGACTCTCGACGAGCGTCAGGAGGTAGACGACCGACATGATGACAAAGACCACGGCCGAGGTGAGCACCATCATCACCATCTCCATGATCTTGCCGTGCACGATTCCGCGAGACTCCTTCGCGCCGAACACGGTGTTCAGCACCAGCCGCATGGATCCGAAAGTCGTGCTGCTCGCAAAAAGGAACGCCAGGAAGCTGGCCAGGCCGAGCAATCCGCGGTTCTGCACGACGGTGTTGAGGTAGTTGTTGAACTGTTTTTCGAATTGCGGAATGAGGGCGCCCGTCAGCTGCCGGACCCAGGTGAGCGCTCCGCTGGAACTGGCCAGCAAATAGCTGAGCGCGGTGACGGTCATCAGCGCGAGCGGTATGCAGTAAATCAGGAGGCCAAACGCCAGTCCCCGGGCCATGAACGGCCCGTCATCCTCAAAGAACTTCCACAGAGCGCTCTTCAGTACTCGGAAAGGCATGGCCCAGTTGCGCCGCAGCATCCGAAAGAGCCTAACATCCGGATGCAAGTGAACGACGCAAGTGAACGATGCAACTCAACTGCGAAAGGATTGGCCGGCGCGGGCCCGAGCGCGACCCGCGCCATTCCGGCGCACACCTTCTAATGAACGGCCAGACCGGAGAAAAGCGCCGCGTGATCGGAGAACCACAACGGTGGATAGCCGTCGATTACGGGATCGACCACCTCGGCGTCTGTCGCGCTGAAGATTCTTCCGCGGTAGAGGACCAGATCGATGCGCAGTGTAAACGGCGTAAAAGGATCGGACAGGAATTCGTCATGTCCCCACGTCAGCCCGGGGTCCCCCGGATGAACCGCGCGCCAGGCGTCGGAAAACCCACCGGCGCCGACAAGCAGCGCATAGGTTCCCGGACTGTACAGGCCGTTGGCGTCGGAATTGAAGTCGCCGGCGAGAATCACCGGCAGCGCGGTTGCGGCCGGCACAAGCAGCAGCTCCGCCGCCTGCAGCCCCTGAATATTCGGAAGCGGCGCGGGCAATGCGCCCTCCAGGTGCGTGTTGATGAGGCGGAACTGTCTTCCGCGTTCCCACACGTCGATCGAGCACCACCCCCGCGCCACATCGACGCCGATCGGCAGTGGCACGGCGGCCGCATAGTTCGCGCCCAGCGGATTCGACACACGCAGGAATCCGGGAGGCAGGTCCGTTCGGGCCAGGATGACATCCCGGTCCGTGAGCCGGACATCATCGAACGTGGTGAAGCTCGTGGCCAGCGGAACTTCGACGTCGATGTCGTTCACCAGCGAAACAACCGCATAGTGGCCGCCATGCCGCTCGAGCGCTCCGAGCAGGATCGCCAGGTAGTCGAGTTCCACGTCAGTGGCCGGAATCATGCCTCCCACAACGAAGTCCCCCGGGGATTGCCTCCGCAACAACGTGACCTCCTGCAGCGCGATGAGATCCGGTCCGCGCTCGACGATCTCGGCGGCCAGGGCCTCGGCCCGCTTGGGAAAATTGGAGGCCACAATGCGTCCATGGATTTCCGCGATCGCGGCCAGAAGTTTTGGCCCGAAAAGGGGATCGCCGGGATCGAGCGTCGCAATGGCGCCGAAATCGGCGCCCGTATAAAGATTGATGGTTGCGATATCGATATCGCGCTGGCCGCCCGGGCCATTCAAGGTATGCGCCGGCGCGCTGTAGCCCGGAGGCGTCAAAGCGGCCAGCATCAATAGAACTGTAACTAACACGTGGGTCGTCCGGAACGATCGCCTGTTCATGTTCATCTCTCCGCTTGATCTGGAAGTTGCGGTCGCGGCCACGGTTCAATCGGCTGGGAACGGCCGGAATGTTAGTCCTTTCTCTTGGAATCCGCCAGTGCACGGAAGTTGGGAAATTAGGGACAGAGAGGAAAAAAGGGGACAGCCTCCTAATTCGCGTGGGAGGACCTTCAAATTGCCTGAAGCTATACTC
>DASUFH010000280.1:0-4044 GCA_036274645.1 Terriglobia bacterium | reverse complement strand
CCAAGGAACTGCGGCCGCTGGCTGAAAAGATGATTACCCTCGGCAAGCGTGACAGCCTCCATGCGCGCCGGCAGGTTCACGCGTACCTGCTCAAGGACGCCGTTGCCAAGAAGGTGTTCGATACGATTGCGCCCAAATTTGCCGACCGCAAGGGAGGCTACAGCCGGATCGTCCGCCTGGGGCACCGGCAGGGAGATGGCGCGGATCTGGCGATCATTGAACTGATTGGAACCGATCTGGAAGCCCGGAAGGCCGAACGGACCAAGGGTAAGGGAAAAGAAAAAGCCAAGAAGGAAGAGAACAAGGATAGCGACGAGAAAGAGTAGGACGTCCGGCCGGCGTCCCCACTTGATCCACTAATAATCCCCGCCATGGCGCAAGCCACCGGCGGGGATTTTTTTGCGGTCCATAAATGACCGCGCCCTGGAGGAGCAGACGGGGACCCCAAATGGTTCTCTTGTTTGAATCTGATCCAGGCGGGGAATGCGCGCATCAGTTCGATTTGAACTGATGCGCGCTGCAAACTCGAAGCTTAGTTATCGTGGGGGGCCGTCGTGTCTTCGGATGCCGCGGCCGCATCAGCATCGGCGGCGCGTCGCTTCCGATAGGCGTGAACGATGGCAAAGCCCGCCGCGCCCACCATGATGTAGGGAGCGCCCATCAGCAGCAGGATGCCGGATTCCAGACTGGCCATCATCTGACGGCCTTCCTCGGAAAACTCCAGAGCGGCGCGGCATCCCGAGCAGCCCTGGGCGCGGGCCGGGACGACCTGGAATCCCAGAAAGAGCGCGGCGACGAGCGCCGCCTTAGTGAGCCGGCGGCGCCACATCGGCTATTGCTCCGGCAGGGCGAACCAGGAGTTCATGAGTTGCGCTTCCCGTGGTTTCCCCATAGGTAAAGAAGAACATGATCAGCGCCAGGACGATCGGAGAAAATGTCAGCACGACCAGATTCATCCGTTCGAACCGCAGATGCATGAAGTACGCCGCAATCACGAGAATCTTGGCCAGGGTGGTACCGACCAGCAGGAACGCCTTCAGGCTTTCGGAAATCGGCGCGTAGCCGACGCCGAGAGCGGCGCCCGTCATCACGAGTAGCACGACCCAGATGACGAAATACTGTTTGTATCCCGTTGGATGATGCGCTGCGCTATGGGCCATTATTAAAACCTCCTCAACCCGTCAGGTCAGACAAAAGAAACCGAATACCAGCCGTTACAGCAAATAGAAGAAAGCGAACACGAGCACCCAGACCACGTCAACGAAGTGCCAGTACAGTCCGGCGTTTTCCACCCCGTCAGCGGAGTATTTTCCCATCGCGGCGCGGGCGGCAACAACCGCCAGTATCGTGACGCCGGACAAAACGTGAAAGCCGTGGAAACCCGTGATCACGAAAAAGCTCGCTGTGAATTGCGGAATAGCCGGGTTCCAGGGGTTGTACCAGGGCGCGGCGCCTTCATGGATAAAGTGGGACCATTCATACACCTGGCATCCGAGGAAGATCAATCCTCCCACGATGGTCAGGCCCAGGAACCGCACCGCAGACTTGGGGTCGCCCGCTTTGGCGGCGCCCACCGCCATCGCCATGACCGCGCTGCTGCTGATCAGCGCGAAGGTCATGAACGTGATCAGTCCCATGTTGAAGATTTCGGTCTGATGTGGCCATGTCGGGCTGATGTTTCGCATGAATCCGTACATCACGAGGAACCCGACGAAGGTCAGGGCGTCCGAGATGATGAAGATCCACATCATGAACTTGCTCCACGGGACACCGAACGGGGATTTCCCGCCGCCCCAGTCTGAAGCCAGAATGCGTTGTTGTTCGGCTAACGTCGCTTCCATGTTTCTCCTCATTTGGGCCCGGCCGCGAACCGGCCAGGCGCTCGCGGATCAGGTCAAGATCAAAAGCATGAACAGATAAATCCAGATCAGGTCCATCGCGTGCCAGTACAGGGCGCAGACTTTCAACGGCGTATGCGCTCCGGGCTGCAGCTGACCGCGGAATGCGGCGCTCAGCGCGATCCCGAAACCGGCAATCCCTCCGATCAGGTGAACGCCATGCAGCGCGGTCAACACGTAAAAGAACGAACTCTGAAGGGTTGTCGGCAGATACACGCCGGCGGCCACGAGTTGCCGCCACGCCAGGAGCTGTCCGGCCAGGAACGCCACTCCGAGCAGCGCGCTGGCCACGATCCAGTTCCGGACCGCTCTCTGGCTGTTTTGTCGAACGGCGCGTTTGGCGTATTCCAGCGTAAAGCTCGATACGAAGAGCAGGGCGGTATTCAGCCAGAGTACCTGGGGCAGCGCGATGTTCTGCCAGGTGGGAGCGCCACGGAGCACGATGTAGGCGCTCGACAGCCCGGCAAACAACATGACGATGACGACAATCAGCACCCACATCCCCAACTCCCCCTTGCTCAGCGGAAAGCGTGAAAATGCCGGGTCCCCGGAGCGGCCATCGCCGTCAAAACCGCCGGGCCAGCGAGGCGGCGCGATGTCGCCGCCCGTTGGGTTTTCGTGTGTCAGGGTAGGCATGATCTAGTGTTTGGTTGCTCCCAGAGGCGTTCCGACTGTCGGCGCGGTCTGCGGGAGAAAATCCCCGGGCGCGTCCGGAACGCCATAGTCGAAGGCCCAGCGGTGAACGACGGGCAATTCATCGGCAAAATTGCCGTGGCCCGGCGGGCAGGGCGTCGTCCATTCCAGCGTGGTGGCCTCCCACGGATTGTCTTCTGTCGCCTTCTTGCCGGCATAGATGCTCGCGAAGAAGTTGAGGATGAAGATGATCTGCACGCTGGCCAGGGCAAAGGCGGAGATTGAGATAAAGACGTTCAGGACCTGGGCATCCTTCAGGAAGTCGTACTGCGTGAAGTCGTAGATACGGCGCATTTCTCCGACGATGCCCAGAACGTGCATCGGGAAGAAGACGCAGTAGGCCCCGATGAAGCTGACCCAGAAATGCAGCTTGCCCAGCGGTTCGTTCATGAACCGTCCGAACATTTTCGGGAACCAGAAGTACAGGCCCGCGAACGCCGCGAACAACGGCGCGATCGCCATCACCAGGTGGAAATGCGCCACCGGGAAGTAGGTGTCCTGCAGCGGAATGTCGGAAGACGATGTACCCAGGAAGATTCCGCTCAATCCGCCACTGACGAACATCGAGATGAATCCGATCGAGAACAGCGCCGCGGTGGTGAACCGGATGCGCGCTCCCCAGACCGTTCCCAGCCAGTTGAACGTCTTGACGGCGGACGGGACGGCGATGAACAGCGTGGTCAACGTAAACACCGAACCGAGGAAAGGACTCATGCCGCTGACGAACATGTGATGTCCCCAGACGATGAAGCTGAGGCCCGCAATCGACGCCATCGAGTAGACCATCATGCGATAGCTGAAAATCGGCTTGCGGCAGAACGTGGCGAGGATGTCGGACGCCATGCCCATCGCCGGCAGGATCACGATATACACCTCGGGGTGTCCAAAGAACCAGAACAGGTGCTGCCACAGCAGGGGATGACCGCCGATGTGGTCGCCCGCGAGCGGCACTCCGTTCATGACGATGCCGGCCGGGATGAAGAAGCTGGTGCCGCCGGCGCGATCAAACACAAGCAGGATGGCCGCGGCCAGCAACACCGGAAACGCCAGCAGGCCGAGGATCGACGTGATCAGCAGGGACCACTGCGTCAGCGGCAGACGCATCATCGACAGGCCTTTGGTCCGCATCGTCAGAATGGTGGTGACGTAATTCAAGCCGCCCATCAGACCGGACGCGGTGAACAGGCCGATGGCCGATATCCACAGCGTCATGCCCATCTGCTGGTTCGTACCGCCGGCTGAAGGTATGGCGCTGAGTGGCGCATAAGCCGTCCAGCCTCCCAGTGGCGCGCCGCCAGTCACAAAGAGCGCGGAGAAAATGACAATGCAGGACAGCAGGAACGTCCAGTACGACAGGGCGTTCAAAAACGGAAACGCCATATCCCGGGCGCCGATCTGCAGGGGAATCAGAAAGTTTCCGAATCCGCCGGTCAGCACCGCGGTGAACAGGAAA